>JBFYLJ010000214.1:0-103824 GCA_041305465.1 Methanothrix sp. | reverse complement strand
GAAGAATATAAACCTCGGGCAGAACAGCCACTCCAGCGCATCGGATACGGTAACAAAAATCTCCTGCGCGCTTGCGCTCTCGCGCGCGTCCGCCTGCGTCCGCCCGCGCGTGGCCGCGTTCGCTGTCTCTTCCTCTGTCTTCGTCTCCATCTCGCCCTCAGAACACCTTGGTAATCGTCAATCCTGCCACCAGCTCCTGGTCAAAGCCTGCCCCAATGAGCTTGATTTTTTCAAAGCAGTCCTCGCACATGGGAAAGACGTAAACGGAATCCGACTCCTCAATGACCGCTTCGCACTCCAGGGCCAGAGAGTCGGACTGATTGCGGTTCAGATCTCCCAGGAAGGCGCTCTTCTGCCGCCCGTAACAGGCCGTAGTTCTTGCATAGCTTCGCTATCTTAAGTCTTGCATAAGCAAAATTATGGAGCGAGAAGATAGTTGATCCTCCAGATTCTCCCAACAATCTTTCCGAAAAATATTGCTACTAAATAAGCGGCTTAAAAGGGACAGACTTGTTCTCTTCGTCCGGGCAATCTTCATTTAGCCACTCTAAGTCGCCATCGCTCAATTGGTCTATGACGGCATCTAGGTAAGCCCCTTTATCCGTGACGATATGCCTTCCTTGCATAATTTCGACTGCCATTTAATCTCCTGGTCATGCATCTGCTTTCTATCTATTTAATCCTTTAGACAAATGGATTTTTGTAGAATATAATCAAATTCTATAGTCTGTATTTCTCCTCTTAGTTATTATTATTATATCTACCACATCAACAATGTGCGCGAGGTCATCTACAGTATACTCTATTCTTGTTTGTGCTCCTATTCGGATGCGATATTTGCGCGGATTAGATCCCGCTATCGGTGAGATATCCATCATTGGGCGAGGTGTATATGGGTCTATGCTTAATTCATTTATGCGATCCGATATAATAACCGCTGCCTCGTGGTTCAGTCGATCGAATTTATCTAAAACCTTATTCGCTCTCTTTTTTATTGTAATCTCATAGGGCAACCCTTTTTCTCCTTAAATTTCTACGGCTGGATGCGAGATCTGCTAAATGGAATAAATAAGTTTCGTGAGTGCGATTTTGGCCGAAAGGATTTGAAATATTCTAAAGTATCATCTCCTGCACAGGCACGGGCTCTCGTGCGCCCTCCTGCGCCCGCCTGCGCGTGGCCGCGGCCTCAGTCTCAGTCTCCATCTCGCCCTCAGAACACCTTGGTAATCGTCATGCCCGCCACCAGCTCCCGGTCGAAGCCTGCTCCAATGAGCCTGATCTTCTCAAAGCAGTCCTCGCACATGGGAAAGACGTAGACGGAATCCGATTCCTCGATGACAGCCTCGCACTCCAGCGCCAGGGAGTCGGACTGATTGCGGTTCAGATCTCCCAGAAAGGCGCTCTTCTGCACTCGGAACAGGCCGTAGTTCTTGCATAGCTTCGCCACCCGGCTTCGGATCTTGTTCTCAGATATGTCGTAAATGACCCAGACCAGCATCAACAACCTCGATTATCTTTGCTTTCCCCTTCTACCCCGCACTTTTCCTCATCCAGATCCAGGATATTCTGATCATAGTCTTCCGGCAGCTTCTCGCCCGGGCGGATCAGTGAATTGGCAATTCTATGGCACTCCATCTGAATGGTGTTGCGGGTCTTGATATTGCGGCCCCGGTAGAGGATCGTCTCCTCGAAATTCTTGTTGAGAGCCTCGATGAGGGCAGCTTTGCCGTCCTTGGAGAGGCCCATGCCCTGCTCCAGCGGCTCGAAGAACTCGTCCTTGATCATGCGCCTGCTGAAGAGATAGACCACCGTCTCATCTACGTAAATGCGGAACATCTCAATGATATCGAAGACCAGCGACATCTTGTTGTAAGAGTCGGTATGCAAAAAACCCACGTAGGGATCCAGGCCCGCAATGATGCAGCCCTTCTCCACCATCGAGTAGAGAACGCCGTATCCGTAGTTGAGCAGAGCATTGAACTCGTCTTTAGCCGGATTTCTGCTCCTGCATGAGAAGCGATATTTTTCAGGCATGATGGAGGAGATGGCATTAAAGTAAGCCCGCGCCGCCTTGCCCTCCAATCCGAGCATATCCTGCCGCCGGGCATCGATGCTGCCTCGCAGATTCTTCATCTGCTCTTTAGACTGCTCAATCTCCAGGGTGAACCCATCCAGCTCTTCTCTCTTCTCGTCTCTGGTCTTTCTCAATTTAGCCAGAAGCAGAACCTGGTTGTCCAATTTCTTCAGGCCCCACTCCTTGGCCAAATTCAGACCATCCTTTGTATCGTAGATCTCCAGTTGCCTTCTGCGAATCATTGTGGTGCTGCCTAGCTTAGGATGCCATACTCTGCCGTAAGGGTCCCCGTAAGAATCCAGAAAAACAATATCGATATTATTGTCCACTGCAAGCTTGATGGCATCTGTGGTAATATATGCAGACGTTGTAATTAAAATACTATTGACTTTACTTACCGCAACTTCAAAGCTTTTATCCTCTCTCTTAACCAGAAAGCAGTTCCCGCTCTTGCGAAGATACGCACCATAGCTGTTGATTACTAGCTGCACAGCATTACCTCTAGCCCCCAATAATCGCTTTGCCTGTAAAAAGAGCGACTCTTCAGTTATAATAACTTTGTACGCAGCGTGAAAGTGTTCTTTGCCTGATCATCTACCTTGCCAAATTCTCAGTCATCCAGTACAGCGGGGCCGAAATAAACCAATGGTTTGACTTCGCGGCTTCGCGCGAAGCCGCAAAGCAGCGAAGAACGATCAGCCGTTCACAAAGACATTATATTCTTGTAATCATGGCTTTAGTTAGGTACGAATGTACTAGCTGCAGGGCAGCCAGTCCAGACCGACTGAGCCAAGTGTGCTGTTAGACCATAGCTGTAAAAATTTCTCGATTTTGAATACGCCTGTCAGATCCTCAGTGGCCCGACTGTAGGTAGCATGTCGGCCCATGTAGTAGGGCATCATGTCTTTGGACTGCCAGGCGATATGGGCCTTTCCGATGACGTTGGATCTTAGGCTGACCTCTAATGATGCATTTCCCCGGGTGCAATCCTTTTCGTTATTGGATGTGTTGTAAGAGCGGCTGACAACTTCTGTCTCCTTGTCCAGGTGCTCGAAATCCTTGTAGGACTCTGTGACGCTCGCCCCGGCATCATAGTTCTTGACACAAATGGTGTCTTCAGTCCGGACATTGCCCATGGCCTGATAGAATGAAGCCGGCATATCTGCGAAAGCCGGGCTGAATAGGAAGAAGATCGAAGACAAGATGAACATCACTCTGGGCACCCGCATCGGCTGTTTGGATTGCCAGAGCTTCTATTTAAGATGTTGGGCGGCCTTTGGGTCGCAAGCCGTGATACTGATATCGCTACGTCAACTACCCGCCGATGAATTGGCGGGCATGAACGCTGCCAATAGCCTTCGCAACCATCTTTTTGGAGATGCAATGATTAGTGTCACGTCTGAATCGCGACTCGCGTTTGCCAATCATCAAGGACGTAAAGGACCTGGACCTGACCCAGGAGCCGGAGACCATCAAAGCCTTCCGGGACACTTGGGGAGCTTGGCATTCAATTGAGCGACAATCTAGGGGCCGACGTCTTTAACTTGCAGGATTGCGATGGACAAAGTTCGCTGACCGCGGGTCAGCGAGAGTTTCGATGCAGTCGCAACGGATGAAAGCAAAAGTCCTTTGCCATGATTACTTTCACGTCGCTCTCAACTGATATAAATATTAGGTATGCATATCTGTATTAATATGATGATCAGCTACAAGTTACCCATCTTCCCGAGTATTATCACTCAATGGAAGCTAGCGGAGAATTTGGATGCTTGTGGAAGCATCGTAAAGAAAGATCTGTCGGTACGAGTAAATGAGTGCCCTTATTGCAAATTCTCGTGAGATAGAGACTACAATGCTTCCAGGAACATACTCCTCACAGGGATGGAACAGCCCGTAGCGCCCATAGAGCCAAAACCGCTACATCACATAACCGTGATGCAAGTATTGGCGATGAAGTGGGAAGCCGCGCCCTTCAGGACGCGGTAGTTCACTTATGTCATCTTGGTGACAACAAGCCTCCATTGCCTACCATGAAGCCCGGTCGTTGTCCAGTAGCTCTCTTTTGTCACAACTCTTTTATTGCCTTGCGTGACCTGGAAACTGTAGTATCCATGTCCCGATCTCGCTGCAATAATCTTCTCTCCCAGGGCCAGAAGACTGGGGTAAGGCTTGTAAAGCTGATCCTCGAATAGATTCTTGCCTATCTGGCTGGCATCTCGATCGTAGGCTATCAGGCCGTCCAGTTGCATCAACCAGAAGCTGTAGTCGGTAATGTTGCTTCTATTATCGATATCAAAGTGGAGTTGTGGAGCTACCACGGAATTGAGCAAATTATCCGGTTCGATGATTGCGCTGATGCCTCCCAGGAACTCACCTTGTGGTGAGAATACCGGGTATGCCAGAGCTGTGCCGTTATATCCTTCTACCAGCAGGAACTGTTTGCTGAGCGTAGGGGTTTTGATTTTCAAGACATGAGTTATATGTTCCTGGCTGCTTATATCAGCGCCCTCATCGCCTTCGCATCCTCTGCATTCGGCTGCAATGATCTTTCCATCTTTGCCGAAGGTCACTGCTTCAACCAGGTTTGAATTCGTCTCTAATATTTTCCCCAGGACATCATGTGCCTTAGCTCCCTCCAGACCCGTTGCCGACAGATCCAGTGATGCATTGGATACGTCCATGTCCAAATCATTCAGGCTCCCCTGCACATCTGCCTGGATCTGGAGCAGCATGAAGAGCATATCTGCTGCAGAATTTGGGGCAGATGCATTGCCAACTTGCATCGCAGGAACATAATTAGATAGAATCCTTTCGTAATCGCTTACACCATTATCATCCCTGTTAATCCTCATGTAATCTATTGCCTCCTGGAATGACTGAACCAGAGAATCCGGGACTTCTCTGTTGAAGGCATAGTAATAATCGGTCTGTCCAAATTCGTAGGATACCTTAAAATCGCTCGCATTTGCGCCGCTCTCTCGAATAAGCCAAATGCCTGCAACATCTCCATAAGCCCAGGCATCGATGCTCCCGTTCTGCAACATCTCAATAATCGGACGGGACGCCGTCTCAAGCACCAGGTCCTCCTTCATCATACCTTTATCCAGGAGCATTTGCACGGCACTATCATCATTGATGGCCCCTATCCTGTATTTTTTCAGATCTTGCGGAGCTGCAATGCTCATGTTCTTATCCTTTTTGGCCAATAGCACATTCCTTATAGGTCCAATTGGTCCTGCCCATTTAAAGAGCTGTTCTCTTTGCGGAAAGCGAGCCGTCGAAAACAAAACTGTGTTATTCGTATTCAGCGTCTCTTGATATCCTTCTTTCCAGGGCAGAAGTTGGACGACGCTTCTATTCAGGTTTGCATCCATCCTCTCCCATGCCTTTTCCAGCAAATCTACTGAGATGCCTTGCAGCTTGCCATCCTCTTGATAGTTGTAGGGAGGAAACTGCTCTGTTATATAGGTGAGATCCCTTGCCGGGAAAGCATCATCTGCGAAGGTGTATGGAATGAATAGCATCAACGCACTGAGAAAGATAAATAATGTAATATTTCTATTATGATTATATACCCAGATAAATTTCCCTGCGTTATCAAATATCATGGTTATACATTTGTTTTATGTATATATGAATTTTTGGAAACTAGACGTTTTCGAGACAGGATGAATGCGCAGCACGACTAGAACTCAGAGAGCGTGAATTGATCCTGCAGTTGTATCTCCTTGGACTTATGCTCTATCAAAAGCATATCCATCAACAGAAAGGCGTTCTTCACAGACTTGGATCGAGCGTGGTTGTTAAAATACACCCTTACCTTGGCGGCCTTCAGCTCAGCTTCCTTGATGCGAGGCACCCAGGTTTCAAGTTGTTCCTTCTTGTAGTGGTAATCATATCTGTCCAGCCTGTGTTCGTCCTCCTTTTCTCCTTTGTCCTTGCCCTTGTACCAGATATCGTAGTTGCGGCCATGAAAGCGCACATATGCGTGATCCGCGGTCTGCTCACTGCCTGCATGAATCCCAGGTCCATCGATCAGAACATTAGCGACATTCCTCTCTCTTAGAGCCTGCAGAGCATCGGGAACTATCTCCTTTTGGCTATCGCATAGCCAGCTCCTGTGCCGAAACTCGACTGCATAGTTGTACTCTTTGTGAGATACTGAATCCAGAAGGCCTTTTAGTGCGGCAAGGGAAAAATCATTATTCTTGAAGTAGGGGGAGAGCTGTAGCAGGACGCCGCCCAGAAGGCCTGCTTCTGCCAGTGGCTTTATGCAGCTCTTCTCGAAAGAGGTAGCCCAGAAGACAGCTCGCTCTACATCCCCATCCACGAGTGCTTTGTGGGTGACGAGCTCGGGCATTTTGACGGAGTACTCGAAGCCCTTCAAGTCCTTGGCCTTCTTTATCCAGGACTGGACCTGCATATCGCCTGCAGGCCGGTAGAATGTGCTGTTGATCTCTACTGTCTGAAAGTAATCTGCATAATAAGAGAACCATTCGCCCTTCTTCCCGGCCAGATTTATTGGGTAGAATTTCCCCACCCAATCATCGTAAGACCAGCCGCTGCATCCCACCAGGATTGTCATGTTATCTCGTTAATACAGATTCTCTAATCTACCATTTATTACTATTGAAGTATTAAGATTCTGGACACTTTGATTGCGGACACTTTCGCTCCGCTCCCGGCTTGCCCTCATATCCTCGTATCTCCTGTCTTTAGGCATGGACTTAGAGAAGAATATCTGTTCGACGACTTTTTGTCTGGGTGATTAGCTATGGGGCGAAGTTTCGAGAGTGTGAGGATGGGTGTAAAGGACCTCTCTCTCCGGTGGCTGAAGGCCAGCCGTGCTCTGAAGAAAGAAGACCAGATTTACGGGCAAATGGTGGCACTGATGGCCAAGAAGCACTCCAGCGAGGCTTTCTATGCGCTGGATGATCCGCTGGAGGCGGCGGTGTTCTCGGTGCTGGTGGAGATGAGAAAGGAGCTGGAGAGGAGGCAAGAAGAATAGGCATATGTGGATCTTCGACACTTACTACAAAGGTTGTGTGGAACTGTGGGGCCGGGAGAGAGGCATCACCAAAGCCAGCGTTGCTTCTCCTCAATCGTTCTACATGCATCTGCCGGACCCTCCTGCTCACAGGGAGATGATCGAGGCTCTGGAGAGCCGTTTCAAGGCGGAGGAATGCAGCTTCAAAACCATCTTCGGCACCGTTCAGGGCCACAGGATATATGCAGACAGAAAAGTCGCCGAGAAGATCGAGATCCAAACCCGTCACCAGGCCGAGTTATATAATGTCGATCTCCGCCAGGACCAGCGTTATCTGGCCGAGCACAATCTCTTCCCCTGTGGAGATCAAGAAGATTCCCGGTTCTCGCCCGATTTTACCGTCCCCTTGACCAGCCTGAAGCTACAGATGGCCGGTGATCCTTTCATGCCCGGAGATATCAGCATCATTCGCATCGATATCCAGGATGGCCGCAAGCGAAGGCTGGAAGGATCTGAGAGAGTGGTTATATCCGACCTCCTGGATCTGATCAAGGCTCACGATCCCGACTTGATTCTGTGTCCCCATGCTGACACCTGGATTCCAATCATTGTCCGCAAGGCCAAAAGATACGGCCTGGGGCCTACATTCAGTCGCAGCGGCTTCTTTAAATCGATGGCCTCCAGGTCCTACTGGAGCTATGGAAAGGTGAGCCACAAAGAGGGCGCTCTCATCCCCGAGGGCCGGATACTCATAGACACTGCCAAGAGCTTCGTTTATGTCGAGAGCGGCCTGAAGGGCGTCCTCATGGCCTCCAGGCTCTCCGGCCTCTCGCCGAACCTCACGGCCCGCTTCACGCCCGGCACGCTCATCTCCAGCTACGAAGTCTTTGAGGCACTGCGCCGGGGCATAGCAGTACCCTTTCGCAAAAGAGATGCAGAGGGCCACAGAAATATTTGCGAGTTGAGAGCCTGCGACAAAGGCGGCTTGATCTTCCAGCCTGAGCCTGGCGTGTACGAGAAGGTCCACCAGATCGACTTCACATCCCTCTATCCATCGATCATCGTAAAGTATAACCTCTCTCCCGAGACCATTAGAGATCCCGAGCTGAAGGGCTTTTTGAGCACTGTCATCTCCTCGCTGCTCAATTTGCGCATCGAGACCAAGAGGCGAAAGAAGTTCGACCCGGACTTTGCCGGCATAGACTCAATCCTTAAGTGGATGCTGGTAACCTGCTTCGGCTACACCGGCTATCGCAATGCCAAGTTCGGCCAGATCCAGGTTCATGAGCGGATCACAGGCATCTCTCGGGAGCTGCTCATGCAGATCAAGGAGCTGGCCGAGAGCATGGATTTTCAGGTCCTGCACGGCATCGTGGACTGTTTATGGGTTATCGGTGAGCCCATTGCCGACTTCAAGGAAGCTGTCGAGAAGGAGACAGGCATACAAACTGAGGTGGATTCATACGACTGGATCGCTTTCCTGCCCATGGCAGACGGCTCTGGAGCCTACAACCGCTACTTCGGCAGGCTCTCCACTGGCAAGATGAAGATCCGGGGCGTAATGGCTCGCAAGGGAGACACGCCTGAGTACGTGCTGCGAATGCAAAAAGAGCTGTTCGAGATAATGGCCAGGGCGAGGAGCCGGGAGGAGCTAAAGAGGATGGAGCCCAGGGCCCGAGAGGTGCGCAGGCGATACATGGAGGAGCTTGTAGTGGCAGATGTTCGGGAGCTGACCATTCATCGCAGGGTTAGCAGGCTCAGCTACTCTCGCAGGTGTGCTGAGGCTATGGCGGTAGCGGCTCATCAGAAGCAGGGTATTGCTCTGGCGCCGGGAATGGAGATCGGCTACGTGGTGAAGGATGCTAAAAGATGGGAGGTGGAACCGGATAGGACTGCATCGGAGTTTGATGCCGGTTATTACCGCAAACTTCTGGATAAAGCCTGGGAGGAGGTGGCGTATGTATTAACCGTTTGATTTATATAGTATTACATTTAAAACATAATTAGGTTGTTTGACTCTGAATTTATGTACAATAATCAAATTAGAGTATGCTATCATGATGTATATATCTCGGCAGGGATGAGTATGGGACGCCCCAGGAAAAACAGAGACAACTTGGTTGGCAGAGCAGGTCGGCAGGCCATAGAGCAAGAAGATCTGCAGCGTGAGTCGCAGAAGTGGATGCGCAAGAAAGAGACGTTGGCCAGGTTTGCGCAACGAATCGATAGAAGCCTCTAAAAGGAGATATAAAATGAGTGATGAAACGGTTAAGTCAAGAATTTGCCCTGCTATGGGTGTGTGCCATTTGGAAACGGGCGTGCAGGCGATCATCCCAATGCAGATAGAGCCGGAAAGAATTGTGGAGGCACTGGAAGCCGTTCTAAACGCCGTTAAAAACAATATGGCAGAGGGCGTTGGCTGTTATCAGATAGCGTGTATGATGTCGGACGATGTTGGTGCGATGCTGGCAGTAAGCACTGATACTGATGATGGTATACCCGAAGCTCTTGAGGCACTCCAGGTTGCGGCTAAGGCGTTTGCCGATGGTGCTGTCAATGCAAAAGCCAAATGGGAAATGCAGAATATGAGTAAGTAATAGTATGATGGTTTTGGCCAGAGAGGCAATTGCAATGGCCATGCGTGCTGCATGCTCCCAGGTGGCAACCTGTGTGCCGGGCCTGGGGGCTACGGAGATTTTTTGCGATTATTGTACCATGCAGTCTCAGAGACCGATCTTCTCTTTCCACGAGGAAATATGAAGTATTCGAAAAAAGCAGTATTTGCAGCAATTTTGATCGCCTTGATCGCACCTGTTCTTGCAGAAAAGCCCTCGGAAGCTTTAAAATCTAATCATGATGCTAGTAACGCTTCCATCAACAGGACCATCATAAATCCAATGGACCCGGGATATGTTTGGGGTAATCCTCTTGCCATTGACCTAACCAGCTTGAATCCGGTAATATTTGAAAGCAGCGCATTCAATAAGGTTCCTGGCGGCTTGATGTCGGATATGTTCACTGCCAGCATCAATAACTTCCGTAGCGCGGACCCCAAGGCAGGTGTCAGCAATGCCACCAGGAAAGCGGCGAAGGTGGGACTGGTTCATTGGCCTTAAAATAAGGTTCTTCACTGTTTCGCGTGGGTAATCGAATAATCGAGTCCTCTGTGAGTCCTCCGTGCGCTTCTCGTGTCTGCGGTCGTGGTAGTCCGTAAACCATTGGTTATAACCAGTGGTTAACGACGTTTTCACCAAAGAGACACCGAGAGTTCACAGAAGGACGCACAAAGCGACTAACTAACAACTGGAAATAGCGAAGAGCCTAAAATAGGGAATACGAATGGGAAGTATTCCCCCAACTTCGGTCGGGGTAGGATTTGACTCGCTTGAAATGATTCCCAGGTGAAAAGCTAATTAATCCCTTTGCATATTACCTATCGTGAAATCCTCCGGCCCCTTGGTCTTTACCTTATCTCGGATTGAGAACCTCATGCATCAGGTTAGCTTTGATCCGGCGAAGATGAAAGGAAAAATCATTACCAACACATCTTTGGTTGAAAAGCAATACCTGAATGAGACGTTAGCTGTCTTTTACGACATCATTCAAAGCGGCCTCTCCGTCTCGCCTTTGATTGTGATGGGAGAAGAGAACGGACTGATAAGGATTAAGACCGCTTGCAGCCTGACTATTAGCGGCGTTTTGCTCAAGCTCGGCATACCCGTGCGTCCCAAAGGCGGCGGCCTGATCGAGGTGATAGAGCGCGAGCCGGTAAGATTCACAGATATGCTCATGTACTGGGCCACAACTATCGATCCCATAGATGTTCTCACCTCTCAGGAGCTGACCGACATCACAGGAATGATGCGCACGGGAAACGGGCGCATCCTGGGCAATCTGCAGGAGGCACCCATGCTTGCGAGGGATAGAATAGAGGAAGTGCTAGAGCTTCTTACTGGTGCAGAGTTTACCGGAGTCCTGGAGCTGTCTGAGCCGAATATGAATGTGCTGGGCGTCTCTGTGGAGAGGGATCACGTGGGAATAGCTCTTGTGGGCGGCACAAATCTAGTAGCAGCCGCACAGGAATGCGGAATTAGTATCAAGCACGAGTCGATCAGCGGCCTGACCGATGTCTCTGAGATGAAGAATATTGAGGAGTTGATTTGATCAAGCCGAAACGCATCATTGCTACACCCTGTGGGCAAACGGCCAGGCATGCGCCAAGGCCGTCGCAGAATATGTCGCCCACCACATGGGCTTTTCCATCATGTATTTTTTGCCGGTCTCCGATCGAAATCGGCATCTATCTCCTTACGAGTTTTGCTTCCCAGCAACACCGCGCAATCCATTACTCCAGGTACGTACTCCCATTTCCATAGCTTCTGGTTGGCATCATGCTCAGCCATGGCGTGATTAGAGGTGTTCACAAATATTACAGGATGAGAGTAGTCAATTAAATAATAGCTAATAGAATTTCCAATACCGTCCGGATCACCATGTATCGAATCCTCATTTAGGTCATTGTTTTTGCCATCGATGATGCTGTGAATGTTTTTGAAGATGAAACGATTGTTTTGCATGTTATTTCTGTCGATATGTATCTTAAAGCTCTCCACATCGCTATCTCTGTTATACATCAAGCGGCGGAGCTCTCGATATGGGATGTCCAGGAGACGATGATTTCTTAATTCTTCATTATTAAATATAAGTGTAACCTCTACCTCAGAAATCCCACCATCAAGATCTTTTTGAGCGCAATGAACCTCTCGAAGATAGTTCTTTAAGCCGTCTACAGCCGGCTGGTATATTGCAGGAATGATGCGGGCGAACATGTCGCCGGGTGGAGACAGGAGATGATCTATGACCATCTTATCGCTCAGACTTTTCGGCTGCAAATCAAAGACCTGGTCAAAGTCGTCATGTTGAGTTCCGGATAGATTTTCCAGTATCTCCTGATAGATCTTGTAGACATTAGAAGAGCTGACATCCACACCGTCTTGTTTATATTCCCATATCCAATAATCTTCATCTAGTTGAAATACCCACCTATCACCAGGGCCAGTCCATGATAGGTTACTATTTTCAGAGTCTTTTTTCGATTTCGGACTCTCGCATTTTAGCTGATAAACCTGATCAATATCAAAACCCAGCATATATCTCAGGGTCATCGGACGGTTGACCTTAAATGATGTTTGGTTTCGGTTGGCGTTACTCCTTACAACTACTCTTAGCTTTTTTTTTGGAGATTTTACGAGCGCTACGGTGCAGTGATCCCAGTTCCATATCTTCGTCTCATCTGTCCATTCGATCTTTCCGTCTTTGATGTTGAATATTTTTTCTCTGTGAGAGAACCATACTTCATCCGAATTCATGGAGATCATCCTTCTGTTCATTGATCTGTCTTTCCCAAATAAAGCATTTTGGTCGGTTAATTTTAGATGCAATAAATCTCATTTTCAACCTGTGGTATTGCTGCCTGCGCAGACAGATTGTCTTTTGGCTCTGGACGCGCAGCGGCAGAGTGAAATGGCCGCAGTGGACGTGAGAGACAATATGTTAAGCCACATTATCTCCCAGTAATAGGCCAATCGCGCATAATGTGTTATTAATCATTCTTTAAAATATTATTTTGTTATTTGCAAAATCCATATATTTTGCTTAAATTTTCGATATAATAAATATATATTGTAGATCATCAACAAATATATTTGAAAGACGATCACCAACCTATGAAGTATTACTTTTTGACGTATTATAATAATTATCTTATTATGTTATTTATATCATCTAATACAATAGTTTTTATTTGTTTGGCTTTTAATCTATGTCCAATTTTCTTTATCAGAAATTGTACACATATTATGATATATTCAATATGATAAAATCTATTTATACCTGATCTCGGCAATAACGTAATAGTAATAAGTAGTAATAGTAACATAATACAAAACCATCGAAAAGTAAAATTATGTAAATTTAAAATTGATATCCTTACGTAGTGGTGAGCGCAATGTCTTGGAATTGGAAGGTAATTTGTATCTATGTTTGCCTGTTCTCGGTAATTTCAATTGGTTTTTGTGCCGGAACTGGGACCCATTGTGGAGTGGCGCCAAAATGTCAACATCATAAAGAAACCGTCAGTGGAAATAACCAGATAAATCAGAATCTGAATCAAAATGCATTTGGCCTAAGCGGATTTGCAAGCAGTGCAGATGGATTTGGAGGCGGTGCAGGTGGGATTGTCTGGCTTCCTCAAAACGGTATCAACATCGCCAATGCCAATGGTGGAAATAACCAAATAAGCCAGAATCTGAACCAGAATGCATTCGGCATGAGTGGATTTGGGAGCGGTTTGGGTGGATTTGTAGGGATGCCCCAAAACGGCATAAATATCGCTAATGCAAATGGAGGTAATAATGCCATAAACCAGAATCTAAACCAAAACGCATTTGGCCTAAGCGGATTTGGTGGCAGTGCAGGTTTTTTTTGCGGCGGTACAGGAGGAATTGTCTGGCTTCCTCAAAACGGCATCAATATCGCTAATGCCAATGGCGGGAACAATCAGATAAACCAGAATCTGAATCAAAATGCATTTGGGAGATAAGGAATCTCTATGATATGGAAAACATCCATAATTTTAATTTATTTTTTTATATCAATTTCTCTGGGCTTTGGCCTGATTTATTCAGGAATTCAACATGCTGATTGTAGTGCGCCTGTAAAAAAAAGTTTAAATGATGATCTATATGGAAATTACGGCAGCGAAAATGGCCGTTTAAAAGTTTTTTTGTGGCCAAATCAAAATAGCATCAACATAGCAAATATCAACGGTGGATCAGGTTATATAAATCAAAACATCAATCAGAATTATCTAACGGATTCGTATCAATGCGTATCTACAAAACTCAGGCCGGTTTCGGGAATAGGATTTGACGAACATACTAGTTACACAATTAATTTTTTTAATATCAACTATGGATCGGCTCGATATAAATCAAACGATCTTTTGCATAGATCATGGCTTCAAGGCTATCCTCCATCCATGAAAGAAGCTTTAAAACGGAGTGCAGATAATGCAAGGATTCTTGAGAAGGAGAGGAAAGAGAATATACAGCTCCTGAAGCGTATCGCGTCCTAATAATGTTCGAATTGAGGAATATTCAGTTTTTTTTTACATTTGGCAAAATTTTATCAGAAGATTCATCTAGTTATTTGTCGCTTATGGTTATATATTATTTTTTATAATACAAAAGTATTTATACTATTAACTCTTGTTTAAATCAAATCCAAGATGCAATCCGGGAGTGAATGTTAGCATGAGGAGAATCCTGAATATATTCATCGTCTTAACAATTTGCCTGATTTTATTTTTTAATCTTTCAATGGCGACAGATTACGCTTTTGGCACTAAAGTAATGCCCAATGATCCAGATTTGGGCAGGCTTCTCAAAAACATGCCGAATGGAACCATTATAGGCATCTGGGACATTGGAACAGATGTTGGATTTTATGATGCGGGCGATATTGTATATCTGGACACGCCTCCTACCGGAATTGCCAATATTAATGACATAAGGCTAACCTGCTTTGGCTCATACCGATGCGGAAGCAAGGTTAGGCCCAATCATAGTGATATTAATGCACCTCTAAATCCTCTGCTTGCAGAAATGCGCTTCTTGAACCTGAATGGCAGTCAATCCTATGATATTTATGATCCTGTGTACATTGTTCAATCCACCTTTCTTTATCAGAATGATACCTCCAATCAAAATGAAGGACAGACGGATTATGTTACCTATTCCGGATCGCCAGGAGGTTCCACCGCCCAGGCATCCAATATTGCGAATATAAATTCTAGTCTTGAATCTGAGATGCAAGAGGTAGAACCCAGAGATAATACCGCCGATGACGATACGTATTCTAAGGAGACTGAGATCGAGGAGGCTGTTCCCTGCTCTGGAAATGGATTAGTATTAGCGCAAAAAGATTTTTATGAGCACCTATCCTATTCAGGCAACTGCATGGATCTTCCCCAGACGAGCGTGTGTTTAATATTTTCGGATAATTATGTGTGGACTGTGTCAGATCGACGTATCGATAATGCTCCTTCTGTGGTAGGATTCGACGGTAATGGATTTCCTATCGAGGTTATTCGCTGCTACAATGCAGACTATTATCATATACTTGGGACCGTGCTGGTAGCATCAATGGCTAAACATAAGACATTGTTCATTCAGTCCGCTCCAAGCCAGAAAATTCTAATCACGAGCAGCAGCATGATTCACACTAATGATATCAGATTGACCAGTGTAGGTGAAATGAAAGCCGGGTCAAGGGTTTTGAATTTTGAGCCTGATCTCAACAAATTAGTTGCTCTTCCTGTTTTGATCAGCTTCCCTGGAAAGACCGACGACTACGCTCGCCTCAGAGTTTTTGACGCCAATGGTAATGGATTATATGACTCAGAAGATAGCGTGTACCTCGATATATCTTTTCCGAGTTATTCAACCTTTGGAACAGTATCCATAAACGATGTACGAATATCTCAGTGACTGGAATCAAACTAGGTGAAACAGCAATGGGACGCCCGCACATCATCCGCGCTGTTCTGCCGCGGGCATTCAAGGCGCCACAACTGTTTCACTAAATTTGTCCGGATAGTCGCACATTATTTACTGTCACAATGCCCTTCGAAATGCCAGCAGGTACATTCAAGTACACATCATCTTCGTAGTCATAAATTCCGTTGCCGTTTGCATCAAAGAATCCGACATTTGCAGCATCATTCTCCCCAAGGAAGCTTGCTAAGGGCGGCAAAGATACTAAATCTTTATTCATTCCATTGGTGACCTTTGTTCCATTTTCCACTGACGTCAGCATTGAACTTAATATTATGTCATTGGTTTGGATGAACTCGTCCCTAAGCTCTTCTATTCGGCAGCAGGACGATTCGGCATCGTACTTGCCATCACATTTGCCATCTCTTTGGTGGCATTCATCCTCTTTTTCATGGGCTTGTATCTTTATGAGCCAAGTCCCAAGGACGTGGTAGTAGTCAGCCTCCAAGCCTTGAATCATCTCAATGCACAGGCCTTGCATTTCTCCAACCTTTCTCGGCTTCTTGTCAATTAATTTATCAGAAATGAATAGTTTATAATTATCTCTAAACAAGGCATAGCTCAATCCAAGCGAAGGTCTCTCTTCACCTTTGTATGGGAGGCGCTCGAAAAAACCAGTCATCATATCTTTTGAATTACCCGGATAATGGCAACAGGAATGATCGCAAAGATTAGAATTACCACAATTGGTGATCTGGTGCAGATAAACCGGATCATTTAGATCATATTTCTGGCTGCCGTTCTCATTCAGGAAACAGATTATCGAGGGCAGTCGCGTTAGCGGTTGACTCATATCTGATTCGTTAAATCTAACCTTGGTTCCGGGCAGGAAATTGCCTAAGGAAGATAGCCTCACATCGTTAGCATTGGTTGTGCAACTTGTGGAATAACTGATGTGCAAATATACAGGATCATCTACATCGTAACCGGGAGTTCCTATATCCCAAAAAGCAATGGTAGTACCTGCGGGAAGTCGATAGAGCGGCTTTCCAATATCCAAGTGATCAAGCAGGACTTTGCTGCCGAAAGGATAGACGGAACAGCTTGCCGAATTTATTATCAAGATAATGCTCATCAATAAGATTGCCCTTATCAATTTCTTCCTCCCCGGTACAAACATCAACTCACTCCTTCAGTATATTTATGTAGTAACTTATTGAGCTTTAACTATTAATATTTTATTATATATTGTTACAATTATAAAATAAATATAATTTGTACGTTTTGGTTGCAGCTTGCGTAATTAGATAAAATTTCCGGCAAAAAAAATTATATCAAGGGTGCACCTGGAGGCTCTGGTTGAGGATTTATGGAACTATACACAATCTGGCCGCTGAAAATGCCTTTGCCGACGTTCGCACCTATCCTGTATATCGGCGGTTCTGGCTGTGGATTCAAGGCTATCGATACAATTTGGCCGCTGAAAATGCTACTTCCATAGCTAAAGCTAATTGTGGGAACCGTCCCCGAGAATTTGGCTTTCACATTCTGTTCCGGGCTCACGCCTATCGCCATTGATCCCAAAAAGAGCATGACCGTTATGAGTATTATCATGCTCCTTAAAATAGATTTGGTTTTCGTCGTACCACCACCATTGATCTTGTTGAATTACTGTTTTATATCCTTTGCTATGTTAGGCATGAATGAAGAGAAGATTTATAAATAGCAAACCGAATTCATCTGCCAGCTTCTTCATCGATCTTTATGGTGCAACCAAAAGTTCCATCAACCCCCCGTACTATTCATCCCAACATGTCTATTCACCCTATTGAATTTAGATACGGCACCAAAGAGATGAAGGATATCTGGGAAGAGGACTATCGGCTCCGCTGTCTATTCCGCGTAGAAGCCGCTCTTTCTCAGGCTGAGGAAGAGCTGGGCATGATTCCTCTGGGCGCCGGTGCGGAGATAGCCGCAGCTGCAAAGTCGACACTTCCGGAAAGGGCCAAGCAGATTGAGGATGAAATCGGCCACGACATGATGGCCACCGTCCTGGCAATGGCCGAATGCGCTCCGAAATTTGGAGAGTGGATTCACCTGGGCGCCACCTCCAACGACATCCTGGATACGGCCACCGGCCTGCAGATCAAGGCTTCTCTGGATGTGCTGGAGCCTAAATTGAAAAACCTCCTGGCGCTGCTGCTCGATCTGGCCATGAAGAATAAAGCCCTGGTCTGTGCCGGCAGAACTCACGGCCAGATTGCTGTACCTACCACCTATGGTCTGCGATTTGCCATCTGGGCCTCGGAGATCGCGCGCCACATGCAGCGATTGCAGCAGATGCGGCCCCGTGCTGCGGTCGGCAAGATGAGCGGTGCAGTGGGCACTCAGGCAGCCTTTGGGCATCAGGGAATGGAGATTCAGGCACGTGTCATGTTGCACCTTGGCCTTAACGAGGTCGATGTCTCTAATCAGGTTGTGCAGCGCGACAGACATGCAGAGATGGTCTGCTGGATGGCGCTCGTTGCATCCACTCTGGATAAGATATTCGTGGAGATGCGTACCTTGCAGCGCACAGAGATTGCTGAAGTCGAAGAGGGGTTTGGGAAAAAACAGGTAGGCTCTTCGACTATGCCTCATAAGAGAAATCCGATTAAGTCGGAGCAGATCTGCGGCCTGTCCAGAATCGTGCGAGCCCAGATCCTGCCCGCCTTTGAGAACAGTCCCCTCTGGGATGAGCGCGATCTTACCAACAGTAGCTGCGAGCGCATTGTTTTTCCGGAAGCCTTCATCTTCACCGACCACCTTATCACCCTGGCAATGCGCACGCTCAGCCGGCTGCGACTGCGCCCTGAGAATATCGAGCGCAATTTGACTATGCTGCACGGACTGAATATGGCCGAGAATGTGATGGTGGAGCTGGCCAAGAAGGGCGTGGGCCGCCAGCAGGCACATGAGATCATGCGCCAGAGTTCGATGGCTGCGTTTGAGCAGAAGAGGGGGCTGGCAGAGGTCCTTTTAGAGAATGAGACAGTCTTGCGCAACCTGAGTGCCAACGATATAGATGCAATGCTGGATCCGCACCAGTATATCGGAACCGCCGTGGCTCAGGTAGAAAGGGTCTGCGAGAAGCTGCAAAAGCTCTATCTTGCTTGAGCATGGCAAGACTTGTTTGAGGATGGCAAGAATGCCCGCGGTCTTCCTAGTCAAGCCAGGATCGATTGAGAGGGACGGGTATGGTCGGATCCTGGACGCTCGATCTTCGGTGACATTGGTAATCAGCGGGCAGCAAACGATTATCGTGGACAGCGGCCTTCGAGGCGAAGAAGAGCTGATCCGCAGGGAATTGGTAAAGCTAGGCATAGAGCCTGAGGAGGTCAAAAGCATTGTCAATACCCATTCCCATCCGGATCACTGTGGCAACAATTATATGTTTTCTAGTGCGACGATCCTGAAAGGGAAGGAGGGAGATTTCATCGCACCAGGCGTACGGATCATGGCAACTCCCGGCCACTGCATGGAAAGCATTTCTGTAGTAGTTGAGGTGGATAATGCAGCATCGCAAATAAAAACAATAGTAATCTCGGGTGATGCTCTTCCCACATTTAGCAACTTCCTTAGAAAAGTACCTCCTGCTTTGCATGTAGATCGAGACCTGGCAATTGCCAGTATGCAGAGAATAATTGCACTTTCGGATATTGTAGTTCCGGGACACGATTTTCCGTTCTCCGTTAGAAGAAGAGAATATGTTCTACTTCCATCAAAAATGTGATTTAGCGAGAGAAGTGCAGGCTCTTGGCACCTTTATTAAATTCTGGCAAAATTGATCTCGTGATCCCTTGTATATGACGCAGAGATATTCGACGGAATCTAAGATTAGGCAATCTATAAATACTTATAAAATGTATAGATTATGCGAATGCAGCTAAAATTGACATCAAAGGAGAGGTTAGTTCTTTATGGTCTTGCCAGATATCCGGGGCTCAGTGACATAGATCTCGCTTCCAATATAGGTGTTGATCGCTCAACAATATTCAAGAGCAAGAGAAAGTTTAGAGATTGGAATCTCATAAAACTTTTAAATGTGCCTTCCGGAGAAGCTGTTGGTGCCGAAATCTTGACCTCAGTCTTCGTGAAATACAATCCGACTGCTCCTTTTGAGGTAAGGAAAGGATCCCCATCCTATCAGAATTGGGTGAACTACCCCAATTGCGTCTCGCACATTGCCACAGATACCGATTCAGTATCTACGTTCTACTCTGCAAGCCTCACTGACTTTCGGGTAAACTTTGATCCTATTATCGACGAATACTACCGCAGCGAGTTTGTGGAAGACATCCATTATTTCCACTATCCTTTCCAGGTCTCCAGCTACTCGGCTGATGCGGCTCTCGCAGTAGACGGCCTTTTTGATCTCGCAAGATCCGATCTTTCTGATGAGCTAATACCGCCCAAAGCAGCTGCAACTGAAGACTCCCACCTTACAGAGAAGGATAAGCTCACGCTCTATTCATTTGTGAAGTATCCCATGCTCTCAGACCTTGAGCTTTCTCGGAGAACAGGTATCTCCCGGCCTACCATCTCTGGAAAGCGAACCAAGTTCTTCCAGAGCGGGCTACTGACTCGCGAGGCCTATGTGGATTGGCAGAAGATCTGCTGCGAACTGATGTCTTTTTATCATGTGAGCATCAGGCACGGTCACGATCGCCAGGATCTTGCCCAGGTCTACCAGGCCTTCCGAAGGATGGGAGCGCCTCTGTTTAGCTATCTGCAGCCGGGTGAGATCTTTGGTGCGTTTCTGTCCACAGGCTATCCGGACCTAAAGAACCGCATGGATAAGGAGCTTCGCATTCTCTCTGCCCAGGGTCTGATCAAGGAGAGGCCCATGCTCGTGATCATGCCGCTTGCTGAGATAAAGGCAAGCAAGATCGATTATGCACCAATGGTAGCGAAAATGCTGGATGTGAGCAAGGAGATCTAAAGATTTCATCAGAACGCGAGATTGCCGTAATCTGCTCTCGGGCTGACCCGGCAAGCGTCAATATTTTTGAGCGTCTTCTGGGGCTGTATTCTTGGCACTGCGAGGAAGGCTACAGGTCTTATGGTCGATGGCGTCTGATAATTCACAATGAAAAGCAGACACGTTTGACCGGCCTGGATGATCGGCTGGCTGAACTGGGATTGCAGCCGGATATGGTGGTCATTGCCAGCCGACACGAGGCAAAAGCCGGTTTGCCCTGGCTGGGTGGACACTTCACAGGCATACTGGAAGGCGGCCAGAGTAAGCTTTCAGCGGCTGCGGCCTGTGGCCTGCGATCATTTTTGCATAACATATCTCTTCCTGGCTTTGCAGTATCTGCCGAGGCCACTCATCATGGGCCAGTGGACTTGAAGACGCCCTGTTTTTTTGCAGAGATAGGAAGCACCTTGAAAGAATGGCAGGACCGACAGGCGGGGGAGGCGGTAGCCAGGGCAATCCTGGCCCTGGAGTGCAAGGAGCTTCCCGTATTCCTGGGCTTTGGCGGCGGGCACTATGTGGCCAGGCAAACGGAACTGTTGTTCAAGGCAAATGTGGCCTTTGGGCATCTCTTCTCCAATTACCAGATGGCAAGAGTAAATCGGGAAGCTGTGGAGGATGCATGCAGCAAATCGAATGCTACCTATGCCTATCTCGATAGAAAGTCTCTGCGCTCTGCTGAGAGAACGAGAATTGAAAACATTTTGGCTGAGTTGGATTTGCCGGTGCTGAGAAGCCGGGAGATTCGGGCAAAGTTCCCGGTGGCGCAAGCGGAACAAACGCATTTGCCATAATGATTTTGGTGGCTGCAGTACATTGGCGCGATGGATAGATTCATAGATGTTGAGGATAAACGTTCTTAAAAAAATTCATATGATTTCTCAAACAAATAAATTGCATAGAATAAATACGTGATCAGAGGCGCATAGAGAACGTCTATTGGCCAGAACTCCTATATTTTATTTAGGTCGTTTGGCCGAAAGGTTTTTATTCACTATCCGCTGGAAAGAGGATAGGCTCAAACCCTCCCTGCTCTCCCTCCCAGGTGGCGGGGGCGTTTGGGCCTTATTTCATTCATCAACAGAAAACAAAGTTATTACGGAACGTTTGCATTAATTGGATATATACCATACAGAATCATACATATTTATCAAGCAAAGTACTTATCAAAGATTCTGATTTAAGTTATGTTCCAGGCATATTTCGCTTTTGTGCAGGCATCCTATTTTACTCAAAGAGAGTACTGAGAAAGAGCAACATATTCCCAAATATAAAGAGCAGAATAGCGAATGCGCCAATCATCTTCTTTGGTGTGGATCGAGCAACGAACAGGATAATGAACATAACTGCTAAGATAGCTAAAGATACCAGGAGCGCTCTGCGCAAAGGTATAAGAATATGTTTTGCCAGGCCGTAGTAGTATGCGATGTAATCCAGCAAGCTGGACGAGGAATGAAATAGGGTTTGATAAACCGACAGGGAAACGATCACCAAAAAGATCACTAATATCAACCGTCTATTCCATTTTGAATACATCTTAACTCTTTTAGAAAACCTATTGTAGATTTTCGATAAATTACGCTCTAGATAATTATTTATCTTAATGATTTTATCATTTATGAGGAAATACTCAGAGGCCAGAAGGAGGCCTGCGAAAAAGTTCGCAATGATCCCCGCTTGCTCCAGAGTTCTAGAATCCAAGCCTGATACAGCTAATTGAATATCAATTAATGGCATTATTTCACGTTAGCCTCCCATGTTGATTTACCTATTTAAGGCAGGCGACGGTGGCTTGCTGTGGTATCTGAAAGATTCTTGGTGTAACCCGTCGCAATTCTAAGAACTTATTTTGGCAATGCCGATAGCTTATCATTCTCATTCGTTGACCTGACCGCAAATTCTCAGGCACCCCGGCCAGCATCGCTGCAGATCGTGAGCGGGCAGGAGCCACAAGGGTGTCCATCTCGGCGACGGGGATGGCGAAGCAGCAATCCGGGTCAAGCAAGATGGCCGGATGGACGCATGCCAGGGGGCAGAGGCTAGCTCGGCCAGCTCTTGTTGCGGTCTCGCGAAAGTGAAAAGAGCTTGGCTGGGAAAAATGGGTGGTTTATAAAAATAGGGTTGATGAGACGTACCTTTACTACAATGGCATCCCCCACATGGGATACCACTTGCTCTCATCCTTTTCGATGGGCATTTCCTTCTCCATCAGAGCCTTAAGCCGGAATTCCCGGGAGGTGTCACGCTGCCGGCCACTCGCCGGGACAAAAGGATAGTAAGAGCCCAGCTTGAAGTTATAGATCCAATAGATAACCGTTTCACCCCGGAAACGGTATACGGCAGCCAAGAGCTGTGTTCCGAAGCCCTGCTCCATCAGAACCTGGCTGACCATTTGAATATTGGTCACAAGATCTTCAAAGTCCGGGTCTGACAAAACGACCCAGACGTAATTATACTCATCCTTCTCGATCCTGTACTGCGTGCCTGTCTCCTTGATGCTCAACTTGAGCAGATCCTCTATCTCAGCTCGGGCCGCTTCATATCGAGACGAATCCATGGGTTTGATGCAAACCCCGGCTTTGCCATCAGCACTATAGCCCAGGCTCGCTTCCAATGTGACCGCAGCCGTGGATATGGCAAAGAGCTTATCAGTCTTGGCCTCAGGCAGCTTGGTCTTTCCCAGGATGGAGTCCAAAAACCCCATCTCAGGCCTCCAGTTCCATCTCGATCTTCTGCAGAGCAGCAATCCGATCTTCCAAGGTCGGATGAGTTGAGAACAGTCTCATGAAGGACGAGCCGGAGATGGCAGGCGTGATGAAGAGCGCGCTTACAGGCCCTTCCACCTTCCTCAGGTCCTCTGTAGGCACCCGAAACCCGCTGATCTTCTTGAGAGCCGAGACGAGATTCGACGGCTGGCCGGTCATGATGGCAGCGCCTCGATCGGCTGCAAACTCCCGATAGCGAGAGAGAGTGCGAATCAGAATGAAGCTCACTATCCAGACCACCAGGGAGACCAGGAACAGAACTATGAAATTGCTGCCGGAATCGCGATCGCGACTGCCCCCGCCCAGGAAAGGCAGCCACTGCACCATTATCTGAGCAATGGATGAAAGGAATGTGGCGATGGTCATGACCATCATATCCCTGTTCTTGACATGGGTCAGCTCATGAGCCAGCACAGCCTCCAGCTCGTTGTTGTTGAGGCGCTCCATGATTCCCGTCGTTACGGCCACCACGGCATTTTTCTGATTTCTTCCGGTAGCAAAGGCATTGGGCATGCTGGTCTTCACTACAGCAATCTTGGGCATGGGTAGATTGGCATTAGCACAGAGCCTGGAGACGATCTGATGAAGCTCGGGCATCTCGCTCTCGGTGACTATCTTAGCGCCCATGGAACTGAGGATCATCTTGTCGGAAAAGAAATACTGCAGGAACATGAAAGCGCCCATGAACAGTATTATCCCCATCCGGCTGACGCCCATGGTCAGCAAGACGGCCAAAAAGCCAAGGTAGAGCACAGTCAGCAAGCCCATGGTAAAGAGCATTCTTGCTTCAAGTCCCCTATCAGACTTCCATCTTCTCATATCTATATTTCACCTTGTAGTTGTTTCTTGCTTTTTCTATCTCGCTTTTTCACTTGGTTGTTGTCGCTACTAGGATATTATACCTTCTCTTTGATATAGAAAAGATCTTTGTACAAATAGTCTCATCTAAATAGTTGAAGATATATCTGATTTAGAGGCAGATACCAATGGCGCAAGCGAAAATAGGCGACACCGTAAAGGTGCATTACAACGGCAAACTCGATACTGGTGTTCTTTTTGATACCTCATCCGGCTCCGATCCCATGCAGTTCGAATTGGGCTGTGGAAATCTCATCCAGGGATTTGAAGAGGCTGTGGTGGGAATGAGACCCGGCGAATCCAAGACGGTACAAATCCCTCCTGAGAAAGCATATGGCAGGTACAGGGAAGATAGAGTATTCAAAATCGACAAAAAAGACCTTCCCGATGATATTGTACCTGCACAGGGAATGACTCTTGAAGTATGCGCTTCAAATGGCGTGATGGTCCCTGTCGAGATTTCCGAGATCGAAGATAGCACCATCACTCTTGATGCCAATCATCCTCTCTGCGAACAGACCTTGACCTTCGAAATAACACTCGTGGAGATAGCGAAGAGCCAGGAAGCGACGGAAATATAAAAAGGTAGGAAAAGCTCCCATCGGCAATGTACCACATATTTTTATAGTCGATCATGAGATAATGGCGACCAGGTGAGCTGGGTTTGATGCAAACACAAATTTGATATACCATTGAATGAGTGGAGTAGAGAAGATAATGTCCACTGCCGTTCGGAGGGGACGGCAGTAATTATAAATTAAGGTGGGAAACGATCTTGGCTGACCGTGCAGCGGTATTTATTGATGGAGCTTATTTAACTAAGATTCTAGATGTCGATTTTGGCAAACCCAAGATCGATCTGGCTGGATTTTCGGATATTCTTTGTGGCGACTATGAGCGGCTGAGGACCTACTACTACAATTGCATGCCTTACCAGAGTTGCCCTCCAACTGAGGACGAGCGTCGCAGGTTCGCCTCTATGGATAAGTTCGTCTACACACTAAGAAAGCTGCCCAGATTTGAAGTGAAACTCGGGCGCCTGGGGTGTGTGGGTGGCGAGTTTATTCAAAAGAGGGTAGACATTGCATTGGCTGTGGATCTGGTGCGACTGAGTTGCGGCAGAATGATCCGCAAGGCAGTTGTCGTCACTGGAGACAGTGATTTCCTGCCGGCCATTGAGGCGGCGAAGGAGGCAGGCGTTCTGGTGACGCTTTACTACTCGCAAAGCTCCATTCATGATGAGCTGCTATCATCAGTTGATGAGAGCGCAGTCATTGGGCAGGACCTCATAAGCCAGGTGACTCGATAAGGTCGGCAGAATTGCAGCTGATGGCAAGATGATAATCACAGGTATCGTTTTTAATGTCTATCATTTGGCCTCGGCCAATAGCAAATTCGAGACATAGCGTTAGTTGTAGAAAAAATTTGGATAATCTGATGAAAAGAAAGGGGGCACGATTCATCCCGCCCCCTAAAGGGAGCGGGTCTTCTCTACCCCTTTTACCCCAACGTTATAGCTTTTTTTGCGCTCATCCCGGATAAACCGGAGAACGATTCGGCTGGCTGATATTCATGCAGACCTCATTGCTGGCAACACAAAGATGGGTTCGGTTGGTTGCGTCCATGACCACATCTGCGCAGGCCAGGGCATAGTTGCATATGCGGCAGATGCAAGAGCTACAGTAGCTGCAATTGTGGCGAACTTCCTTGTAGTAGGTCACGTTCTCCCCGACTGCCAGGGTGATGCCTGGAGAATCTTGTATCACTCCCAGTATTGAGTCGTTTATGGTAATATTCTCGATTACCTTGCTGCCGGTATTATTCACTATGATAGTGTAATTTATGGGCTCGTCTGCATCGGCATTGAAATTCGTCTTGTTGGTACTCTTGTAAACCTCCATGAAAGTTCCCTCGCAGCTGGAGTATAAAAGCTCCTGGAAGCTGCCGATAAGCCTGGCCTGTCGCCTGATAAGATCCTCATAGCTTGCCAGGAATGCATACCATGTCTGCTGTTGTGTGTCGTTAAGAGAACTCTGGCGATCTAACCACTTGGAAAAGCTGTTGAGAAGATCCTGTTCACCGTGAAGGCGATCTTCATAACTGCTCAGTAAGATGGCTTTCTCTGAGCTGCTGAGTTTGCAGTAGCCCCGGATGAGAAGCACATCATTGCTGGAAATTATCTCTGCCTGTCTCCTCAAGAGATCCTCGAAGCTGGATGTGAACTTAATCTTCTCAGCTTCCTCTAAATCATTCCAGTTGCACCACACTATGCCTTCGAAATCGTGCAATCCCTGTTGCTGCCTCCTGGAGAGGTCATCGAAACTGGCAAGAAACTCCCGGCTGGCGTTGGCGTCCAGAGTGCTGTTCTTGAGCAAGCTCTCGAAACTGGATATAGTTGCTGTCTGCCCCCTGAGAAGGCTTTCAAGGCTGTCAAGCCTGAACGCTGCCTGCGACAAGGCACGAGCTGTGGCGCTGTAGTTGCTGTAGATGCATCCAGTGTCACAAGTTCCGCGGACAGTTATGTTATTGATGTGAGTGAGTCCACAGGTCTCGTTGGAGTTGGCGTTTACTACCACGGACCATTTGCCAACTCCCACAGGCACCTCCTGCCCGCTCCAATTGATGGTTGTCCAGTTGGCAAGGGGCATGTTATTAGTCAGTGTGCCGTTGCTGGATGTCACATCATAGAATCCGTCTCCCAGTATGTCCATTACGCTCACGTTCTTTGCAGTCTCGTTGCTATTATTATCTATGTAAATGGTCCAGCTCACCGGTCCCTGGAACTGCACGGCTGGTTCCTTTCGTACGATAAGATCGCCCTTTTTGGGATTTACTGTCTGGATATTCGGCGTGGTGGAAAAGAGGCTTCCACAGGAATCCAGGTAATGGAATTGCAGAGCATTTGTGCTTTCTGTAGATGATTTGCAGCATTCGGTGCAGTTTATAACCTTGAACTTTATTGTAATAATCTCGCTCGGATAGACTCTGTCGATGTTGGTGGAGTTCCAGATGAGAGTACCGTTGAGGGTAACGAAATCGTTCGGCTCATAGATAGTGATTGTGGCGTTGTGAGTGGCGTTGTCGCTGGTGATAAAAGCGGAATTCGCTTTGTATAAAAATCCAATCGGTATTGCATCCGTAATGTTATAAACAATCGCCGTAGCTCCTGTATTTTTGATGGTAAGAGTGAAGTCTCCTCCGCAGGTATCCAGCGTCATCAGTTGCCCTATGTCAGGACTGGCCGAACTGCTGGGCCTGGTGATCAGGTCGGCGATGGCCACGGCTGGAGAGGTTGGGCAGCAGGTCCAGTTTACCCTGGCGGTGTTATTCGTTGGAACCGTGCAACCTGTTACCGTTGCATTGACAAGAATGCTCATGGTCTGCCCTATTTCCATATCAGGTAGATTCCATACTAAGGGGTCTGATACAGAACCACTGCCACTGTAGTTCTGCGGATAGGCTGAGCGCCAAACGGTATTCGTAGGAAGAACATCCATGAGGCTTACATTCTTGGCCACATAGTCTCCCTCGCTCTTCAAAGTAATATTCCAGCGGACTATTTCCCCATTATTGGCGTAAATGGGGGATGGTGTCTTGGTGATGGTGATCACAGGGCTGAATTTTATTACGGGAATCTGGCTTTCTACCTCCGGCCCAAATCTTCCGCACGGCTCAATATAATTTAAAAGTACCGTCGAATCCCCGCCGCTAAAGCTGCATGATCCCGTAACTGAGGCATTGAATCTTATGGAGATTCTTGTCCCCGGACTGATTCCCTGGGTCTGATTGAAATACCAGATCAAGACCGAAGGATTGCTATTGTCGAATGAGGTGTTGACAGCGCCTGATATTACGGGCGTGTCGTTGAGCTTTAGACCAGGGGGCAGCGTCTCTTTTATGGACAAATTGTAGACGAAAGTAGCAGTATTGCTGACCTCGATTAGGAATGGATCATTATCTTTGCAGTCATCTACCCTTCCTGCTTCGTGCTTGGCCACGAGAAGCCGGGCATCTACAAGCTCCACCATGGAAGAGGCGCTGACATTCTGGCATTCCACTGCGCCGCAACTTATATTGGCATAAGCAGTGTTCTTCCTGTTGTTGCAGCCGCAGAGTGTGGCGTTCACCTCTATCATCACCTGTTGCTGCGGGACCATATCGCCTATGTCCCAGATGACTTCATCAGGGCCGCAGGGATCGTTGCCGATTACAGTTGTATTCGCCGGCTCTGCCTGCAGAGGGCAGGTGGGACATCTGCGAATTCTGGAGCCGCTGTAATTAAGATCCGACTGCATAAGATCGACTGCGGTCACATTGTGGGCAATTCCTGAGCCGACGTTGGTCATATAGATCCTCCAGCTTGCATTCCTGTCCAGAGCAAATACGACCTCCGGAGTCTTTCTGAAGGTAATATTGGCAAATCTCTCAAGACCTGGCGAACAGGTAGCCAAGCGGGTCACAAGAGATCCGCAATTGTCTTTGTAGCGAAGCTGAGAGACGATGCAACAAGTCGGCTTGCAGATCCTCTGCACTTGGAAGGTGATGTTCCCACCGCGGCTGACATTCTGGCCCAGCTCCCAGGTCAGATTATTGCCGACGCGCGTCGGCTCAAAGTCCGAGACCGACCCGGACTGATTGACAATTCCTAATATTTTGCAGGGTGCTATGTATCGGTAATTCAAGTCGTTGTAGGTCAGGTTCATGTCGTGAGCAATCCAGTTGGGATCATCATCCGGGCTGTTTTTCGTCAGATTTATGGTTAAGGGAAACATTTTGCATGCTGATATGTAACAGGGCAATTGCATGTTTATCCCGTAGTCGGCCTGGTTGACGGTGACGCTCACTGCATCCTGGAAGCACCCAATATTAGGGCAATCAGGATGATATCCGTCCACGCATAACTCGGACCAGTCCACAAATGATCCAGTCTGCGGCTGACGCAGTGTGTAGTTAATCTGCAGAATGGTTCCATCCACCAGCAGTCCGCAAGAGTCATTGAGAAAACCGAGGTTTTTAGCTGTATTCAGAGTTATGCTCGACTCATTGATGCAGGCATGGTTCACAGTAAATGTGGCATTGCCGCTGCTACTTCCGCTTGGGAAGGTCTGGCCGTTAGGTCCCTGCTCGTTGAAACTGACATTGCTCCAGTTCAGACCAGTCGTGTTATTAAATACGTAGGTATTGTTGTAGCTGATGAGGCGGCAGTTCTCTTGCAGCGACGGGGTTGCCGTCTTATTTGACGAACTGAGTATTGTCTCATTGAAGCATTTCACAATAATTGGGAATGATGTCGCAGCGGACAAAGGACAGCCGCAGCAATCTTGGCCTGCACTGATGTTAAACTCGTTAGTATAAACATTTCCGCAACTGCAAACTTGATCATCTTTGGTTGCCTTGAGCTGCACAGCCTTGGACCAGGAAATGGTATCATTGATGGGCTCATCGATCCAGATGATTGTATGGTTCCCGGAAAAGACCGTCCCGCCCGCTGAATCAACGACCTCAAAGTTGGCAGGATAGTGGTCTATGATGGTGCTGTTGGGCAGGGAGTGCGAGGCACAATTGCCGCTCGCATAGCTTACGCCCAGAGTATATGTTCCCGTCTCGCCCAGGTATAAGGATGAGTCTCCGGTCTTGCTTACCGAGATGCCGGGGATGGTGCTGCCGTTCATGGAATATGCCATCTGAGTGGCTGGTGGATACCATCTCGAACCGCAATCACCGTAGTAGCTGCTGTAGATGTTGAATATTCCGCTGCTGCCAGACGCATTGCATCTTCCATAAGGCATTCCGAAATCAAAAGTGAAAATCTTCAGTCCGCCGGAAGGAGTGACTCGTGTCGAATTGATTGTGCCCAGGATGAAGGTGTGATTAATATCAAAGTACTGTGCTCCAGAGACATTGGTGATGCTGTACGGAGCACTGAAATCGGCAAAGTTCATCTGATATCCGGTCGCATTGTTCTCTCCAGTGTTACTGACTGTAACAGTTATGCTGGTATTATTGCAGTAAGGGACGATGAAAGGCGATGGATTGAATGTGAATTGCACATCGGCAACGAGGTAGATATATTTTATACTTCCTTTGGCATAGGTCTTCTGGCAGTCATTTCCGCCGCAGCCCCAACTGACATTCACAAGATTGACAAGATCTTTGCAGGCCACAACCCGGAAGGTCGTATTCACAGTCTTTACCTCGCCAGGATTTATTCTGGCATAAGACCAGTTCATCTGGCCCCCGGGAGAGTCGATGCTCAATAACTGCAGACCCGTTTCGTTTGTATCATTCACCAACACATTAAATGCCGGTCCTGATCCGATATTTTCAATCTTTACCGTCCACTTGACAGTATCATATTTGCTGGCCTCGATGACATTGGGCTCCTTGGTGATCTTAAGCAGCCCCTGGTTTACGACAATAGCTAGAGAGTTGTATGGTGCAGGAATTCCGCCGCTGTAGCTTGCCTGGACCTTTAGCCGCTTTCCTGAAGCGGCTGCGCAGCCAGCAGTGAGGTTAAACTCTATCTTTAGGATCTGGTCGTTGTCCAGGACCCAGCTTGTGTTTGTCCAGTTCAGGTATTGCTGGAATATGACGGGAGCTTGCGTAGATTGGTTGGATACGGGAAATGTGATATGAACGCTTCCCGGATCATAGGTGAAACCAGCGGGTATGGTAACGTTGATTGCTATATTGTTGGCCGTGGTTCCGGTGTTATTTGCATAGACGATAAACTTCGCAGGGTTGCATATATCAGCTTCTGCGGGAGTGGCTGCGTTAAGGGTCAAAGCTGCCATAGCACCGGGAAGTGCTAATGTTAATACCATTAAAAGTGATATTATTCTAAAAGATTTAAATTTATTCTTGAAAATAGTATTCGCCGTGCCGGTCAATAAAAATGCTGAAGCGATCATATGTCTGTAGATGCATATACTGATCTCAATTGATCTTTTTCCAGACCTCGACCAAATGCCATCAAATACTCCCTTCATATTATAATTCCCTCATCAAAAGGTATCTTCTCATGATATATATAGTTTTTTGCTAATAAAAATTTTGAATAGCTAATATTTTTTACAGAATGCCAAAAAAAGAATAGCTTTAGCCACATAGTCCATGCTTTTCGGCTGGTTAATTGCTAATGTTTGAAACAGAAAGGTTAGGCAATGGCTTATGTCCCACTGGGCACTTCCTGGATGCTATTGGACTCACCGATGTTTCGACTATTTGGTCGCAACTCTCGCTGACCCGCAGTCAGCGGATTCACACTTAGCAATCCCACAAGTTAAATGGACCATATTCTCGAAGCATTGCTAAGTACCAAGCTTCGCGCATATGAACAAATAGAGCGTATTCTTGAAAATAAAATGCAGAAAAAAAGATATTAATTCTTAAATTGAGGGAGTGGTTATTTTTATAAAATACTCTCGAAAATGCGTGATGGGCTTTATTCAATTGGTTTACCAGCTGGTTGAATTCGCGAACACTATCTAATATTTTAGCTTAAGATGAAAGATTTATATCTATGAAAGTTACTGAAGTTATTATCTGCCTCGTGATAGGAGTATTCGTGATATGAATTCGACACATAGCCTTCGAGTTGGAATTACTGCCTGCCTTCTCTTGATTTCACTTGGCCTGATCGGGCAGGGTGATGTGTCGGAATACTCAGGTCAGAGTCATATAGATTCAGATAACCTCCCGGAAACCCTGCACGATCCCTTGCTAATGGAGGATCTTCACGAATTACGCTCCAGTGAAATTCTACTGATAAATCACTCTCACCAGATCGATTTAAATGATACGATTCTTCTTGGAGATTCACAATCAATTGAACTATATGTCTTCTCTCTGAGCACATATGAGCGTACCTTGAGGGAAAGGGCTATTCGTCTGGCTAAATTTGAAATAAAAATAAAAGAGATCTGGCCTGGTTTAGACCTGAAAGAGAGAGTCGAAATAACAAGATGTCTGGAAGGGCTGCTGAGGCACCAGGCCATTCTCATCTATGATTTCCAATCACAATTGAAGAAGAAATATTGCCTATTTTCCACTAAGGATAAAAAGAAGTTCTTAAGCAGTTTTCAGGATCTACTGGGAAGAGAGTCGTCTCTCCTCCTGGGATTTGAGGATCTCCTGCACAATCTGCAAAATGCGCCCAAAGAAGATAAGATAGAATTCCTTGGCAGCTTTGAAGATCTGATCCGAAGGCAAGCAATTCTTCTGGATATTTACGAGGATTTCTTAAAAGTAAATTGTAATATGTTAACGATATACAAATATATTGATGAACACGAATGCTACAGATCCGGCCAGAATGTCAATTATACCTATGTGATCAAGAATACCTGCAACTGTTCCACAGAGGAAATTGACATTGTAGACAGCCGATTAGGTGTTGTTATTAGAGGCATCTCACTGGCCCCCCATGAAACGAAGTCCTTCAATAAGACCACTACTTTGAATTATCCGCCCGGCACAACAGTATGCAATACCGCGTGGGGTATTGACCCCAACGGTTTCACGATCAGTGGAAGCAATGAGATATGCATCCAAATGTGTGGACCCGACAAGAACCAGACCTATGGGCTTCCCGAGCCGATACAATACGGGCAGTACTGTGAGGATCAGAAGGTAACTGGTACTGGCATCGTTGATATAAGTACTTCCATAGTTGATAAAAATATCGCTCTACAATACAGCAATTCGCTTGCAGGAAATGGAGATATTGAGTTGGAGTCGGAGAATGCCCTTTCTGAGAGTGCCAGCAAGCTGCAAAGATCAATGGATAACAACACGACCTCCTTGAACCTCTACGAAAATACCATGCTGACCTACTCAGGAGAAACGCCATTGTCAGGTGGTAAGTACCTGGAATCAAGAGAGTTCTTTGGAGGAATTGGAGCCAGCATTCAAGAAGCTTTCTCTGTTAATGAGATGGAGAAGGACCAACAGACTTTCTTCGCCTCTACCGATCCAACCAGCAATGAAATTGATATGAATAAGAGCAATCAGCTCAGGAATGCCAGCAGTACTCACTTGGTGGCTATTAAAACCAAGAATTCCTTCAATGGCACGTGGGGAACAGATTCTCTTTGGCACAAGATATTATACAAGGACATCAAGGTTCACGAGTTGTTCACTGGAGCATTCGAGGCTGAGAAGACCATAAAGTTCCATGAGAACCCTGTGCCTGAAAAGGAACACAATGGATGTGAAGGCATAGATTGCTAGGAGATTACTTTCGCTCCGCTTGCATATTGGTTATAATCCATCAGTTCCCGCATAATTGCAATGGTCACCCTGGAGAAGATCGCCCACCTGGCCGAAGAGTGCAGATTCGACTCATCTGGACCTTTTCAAGGTCCGCCCTTGGCAGGAGTAAGTCCCGAGAAGCTTCATAGCCTTGGAGAGGGCACACGCCATGACGTTTGCGCGTCCACCTTCTCACCACGAAAGGCGCCACTGCCCGGAATATGCCATGCCTTCACCCAGGACGGCAGATGCGTCAGCCTCTTCAAGACGCTTTACACCAACCACTGCACCCATCAATGCAGCTACTGCACCAATGCCGCCAGCTGCCGCAATAAATCCAGAACCTTTTCCTATACCCCAAAAGAGCTGGCCGAAATCACCCACTCCCTTTACAGGTCAAATTATATCGAAGGGCTCTTTCTCTCCTCAGGAGCAGGCCGGGATGAAGATCGCATCACAGAAAAGATGATCGAGACCGTGCGGCTATTGCGACAGAAGTTTGCTTTTGGCGGATATATTCATCTCAAGGTACTGCCCGGCTCCGCACGCGCGCACATCCAGGAAGCCGCCGAGCTGGCGGATCGGGTCAGCATCAATTTGGAGGCGGCATCTGCCTCGCATATGAATGAGATCTGCACCACCAAGAATTACGAGAACGATATCCTGCAAAGGCAGAAATACATCCGTGATATTCTAAAGGGTGCTGGGAAATCCAAATACATTCTGCCTGCCGGCCAGACCACTCAGCTTATTGTGGGAGCGGCCGGGGAGAGCGATGAGGAAATCTTCCAGAGAGTTCTTTACGAGTACGGGGAGATTGAGGTGAAGAGGGCCTACTACAGCGCTTTCTCCCCGCAGAAGGGCACACCCTTTGAGAATAAGAAGACTCAGCCTCTCTGGAGAGAACACCGCCTCTATCAGATGGACTGGCTCTATCGGATTTACCACTTCCAGCCCGACGAGATTTGCCATGCGTTCAATGAGAATGGCTTTCTCTGCAATGCCGATCCAAAGATGGCCATTGCCAGAGTCTCCATGGACAGACCTCTGGACCCGAATACGTCAACAATGCAGGAACTGCTGAGAGTGCCGGGCATCGGTCCCACGAGCGCGCAAAGGATCGTAGCCTACCGAAAGAGACAGCCGATAGGCAGCAAAGCAGAGCTGGCGGCCATGGGCATACGAATCAAGAGAGCGGCTCCATTTCTGAAGATCAACGGATGGAGAGACACCACTCTGGAGATGTGGCGGGCTTGAGGATTCCGGATAACTTCTACTACTACCTCTCTATGCACAAGGAGTGCAATGAGAGGCTTCTTGCCAGGGCAAAGAGTCTTCGGGCGGAAGAGATAGAAGTACCCCTGAATCTCGAAGCTGTTCGCATAAAGAAGATGGTCTACGCCGTTTTGGGCGAGGCGCACAGGATGAAGGCATTTGTGAGATTGCAGCCCCTGGATTCGCAGGTTCTCTATGGCTTTTTCAAGCCCAGGCACGCAATAGGTGAGCACATCTGCGATTACTTTGCCCGCAGGAACGCCGGAACGATAATAGTATTAGGAAACGGCAGAGAGAGCTGGATTGCGCTCTGCCGGGAGGGCAGGATCTGGCAGGATCATGGCGCTGGGATGGCAATAACCCTGGAGAAGCTGAAGGGCGTCCTGCCATGCAGCTGGGATAGACCAAGCGATGATGGATCCTATGAGGATCTGTCTAAAGTGGAGGATCTCTGGCAGATCTACTACGACAGCCAGTATTGTCCGGAGAGAAAAAATCCGGCGGCATTTCGGCGGCAGATGCCCAGAAAAGATCAGGAGGCTGCTGGACTGCGAATGGTGCAAAATAAGAAGAATGCAACGCTTGACAGGTTTCTTGGAGACTAAAAATATTAGAGTGAAACGACGGCGACGCAACCGCGCAGCAATCTGCGGATTAATCAATTTAAAATAATCAAATAATAAAATGAAGGGAAAATATATAGACTATTTCATATATTCAAAACGTTTTTATATGTAAAATACATTACAAGAATCGTATGGCTCGGCTAAAAAATTTCCATGAAATAAAATTTAAACATGTTATTTTGATAATATTAGTATTATTGGTGGCTATTATATCTTTATTTTTGCCCTTAAATATCGCAGAGATCATTAAGTTAGCACTAGGATATTCATTTGTTGGCTTGGGATATATAATCGCAAGAATTATCAAGACACCTATTGATAAGCAAACCGAGCCACCTATTGATAAGCAAACTGAGCCACCTATTGATAAGCAAAATGAAGATTCAATTATGATGCCGAGCATAAAAGAGACTATGCTCGCAAGTATTAATTGTAATGTCAAATTATCTGAAAATGCATATTCATGGTTGGACTCAATTCCAAAAAAAGATAGATCAGGAATGTGGTTTAATAAACACAATGAAGCTGAATTTTTTCAGAGATATGAAATCGAGCTTTCGAAGATGTTTGCAAAAACAATTCAAGAGGACTTGGATCAATTCTTTTCTAGCCAAAACATAAACGTAAATAACTTGCTAAAAGTTAAAATATATAAAATAAACTATGGGTCAATACAAATTTGTTCTGATTTAGTATTTCTTGCCCCCTTGGGCGTAGCTTATGAACTTCTGAAATTAGCATTAGAATTATGGGAAAACACAAATAAAACAAAACAAATGCTTCAAACAACTGGACAAACCCTCGAAAAGAAATATAACCAATTTATTAGATCAAAATTGGAATTGATAGCACCTAATGCACCATTAGGTGTATCTACATCAGAGCTGTCCATAAAATCAGATAATATATCATACGTTATATCATCTTTTAAAAATATGGACAAACATGAAATACAGCTTCAGGTAGACTTATCGCTAGATAAAATAAATTTGACTAATTTAAGCGAAGAGGACCTTGCACTTACCCGAATGGGTATATTTAAAAATTTAAATCCTCAAAACGAATGGTTTTTTCCAAATTCATATCAAGGGAATTCCGTCAAGATAGGTACCTTAGAAAGTATCTCAATAGACCTCTCCCATTTCGTGAATTGTGGAGTTGAGCTAAATATCCAGCAAGACCTGCCCGTATATATTGATTGCTGGTTGGAAGATATAAAAGGAATTTACCTAGTAAAATTTCTATTGATTCCAGGCAGTCTTGAGCAAACCAAAAGATTAAAACTTGCGGTAGCTATTGATGAAGATACAATTACATTATGCAATAAGGCAAGAGATTCATCCACTATCATGAGAAATCTATCTATTGGTATATTTAAAAGCAAAGCAAAAAGCACAGAGTGGGAGTATAATAAATCCTATCAAGGAATGATAGATACCTTGATGCCGCTCAATACTGTTAATATAGATTTCAATGAGTTCAAAAATTCGGCAGGAAATTCTATAAGCATCAAAGGAGAGACCCCTCTTTGCATTGATTGCTGGGTTGGAGACCAAAAAAATGGTATTTGCATATTCTTGCTTTATCTAAAAGCTTAAGTTAAAATGTAGAATCTCTGGGTCAAATCTGGGTCCCGATCAGAATATATAGATTTCAGCAAAGACTGCCTGTATGTTCCGGCCATCAGTCCTGTTCGGATTTTCCCATCAAATTTTTCTCTTGCACCTTAGGAGGATACCTCCGAAAGATGCTTCCGCTCTTAGATGGAAGCAAGCTTGCTGCCACGGCCAGAATGGGACCCATGATCAGGCCCGATCCTGCCAGCAGGGCGATGGTTCCCAGAACGGCCAGAAGGACTCTTTGCAGCAGTCCCGCCTCGCCTCTGGCCAGACGAATTGTCACTACGCCGAGGATTGCATGCAAAACGGCGATGGCCAGGGTGATGTAAATCTCGGGCCCAAATGGAGCGTGAGTTAGATTGAAGACCATCTGGGTGAAGACGGAAGCGCTGCTGGCCAGGAAGAGAAATCCGGCCAGAGATCCGGCCAGGCAAAATGAGGTTCGCCGGGAGCCACGCCAAAATAGGAGTAGGGCCAGGACCTCCGCCACCAAATAAGGAATGAGAATGACACCCAGGCTCTGGCCCTCCCAGAGATAAACTGATATGAGCTGCAAAGGTGTTGTAACCCTCTCCAGGAAGCCGAACTCCTCCCGATAGCCCACCACCAATCCGTAATGTCCGAGAATCTCACCCGCACCATTATAAAGATTTATATTACTACTATTAATATTATTACCGGCGAAATTGCCATAAACCGCCGCATAGTAGCGGGCAGATTTTGGAGCGGTTAGGTTTATCTCTGCGATTTCCTTAAAGCTGCTGGGCCCGAAGGGTTCGTAGACGGCATCGGCTGCGCCTTTACTCTCTGCCGCCAGAATTTTCAGGTCGGATGCTTGCGCCGGCAAAGCCAGCTGCCCAGGCGGCTGACCGCTCGTATTCAACCCCGGACCCAAGAGCAGAAGAGCAGGAAGAAAATCATTCTCCTTTGCATCCGCTGACTTGAAGAGCGATAGATAAATTCGCCCCCCCTCCTCGAGATCTAAGCTGTAGTAATGAACCATATCCTTCTCAAGAGAGCCGTAGACCGCCCAGGACTTTCCCGGATCGGATATATGCATGGCTGAGGAGATGTTCTCATTTTCACCGGCCATGAGTGGCACGTGGGCAGAGCCTGAAAATGCGAACGAAAGCGTTACCAGCAAAACTGCGAAGAGGATGGGGCTTGGTCTCACAGCTATACCTCACACCCGATCGGTATTCAATTTTTCGGCCTTGACATTTGGCCCTTGGCCAATAAACTGAGATCTGAGCATCAAATGGGCAACTTCTTGTCAGAAACTGACAAATGGATCGATTTAGTCGTTGCCTTTCTGGCAGAGGATTTCAAGATGAGGTGTTACCAATGGCTTTCCAATAAATTTATCTTCAAGGCCCGCTATCACTTTTATGTTAAAAAGAGTGGAGGTTAAATTGATGTTCAAAAGAGTCAGGATAATCTTGAGCCTATTCTTTGCAGCAATGCTATGCATGGGCTTTAGCTTTGCTCAAGATAGCGAGGCGGCAAAATCAAACATAATTGATGCGGCAAGCGAGCTACGCCTCAACGAATTCGCTGCAGAAATTGAGGACGCGGGACTTGCAGATACTCTGAACAACCAGGGTGTGCTCATAATCGGCGCTGGATCCTTTGTGATCTTTGCGCCCAGTGATGCCGCCTTTGCAGAGGTCACGCAGGTTGACATGAATGCGGTCAAGGAGAATGCAACCGAACTGAAAAGAGTGCTCGGCCATCACATCGTCTGGAATGACGGCAGATTTGATAACATTTCCGATCTCTCCACAGCAAGAACATTGCAGGGAGATAATCTAACAATCAACAACACAGAAGGCATGAAGGTAAATGGAGCCAACATAACTGCGTCTCGAAGCTACGACAGCGGAACCATCTATGTGATCGACAGAGTACTGCTGCCAGAGAAGGCTTCAAGCATTGGTGTGGTTGAAGCAGCCAATGATCTGGGCGCCAAAAAGTTCGCAGCGGCCATCACATCCGCTGGCCTCACAGAGACGCTCAACGGCCAGGGACTCATGGGAATGGTAAGCCTTTCAGAAGGGCCATTTACCATATTTGCCCCAAGCGACAGCGCCTTTGATGCAGCCAAAACAACCCTTGATTCTATCAGCAAGAAAGATGCAGGTATGATGAACCTTCTCACCTACCACATGGTAAATTCCAGGAGTTTGCTCAATGTAACGGACAGCAATTCCGCCAAGACCATGCAGGGAGATTCCCTGGCAGTCGATGCAAATATGGGCCTGGTGAGCGGCGCGAATGTCCTGAAGTCTGAGAGGTATGCCAACGGCATTGTCTACGTCATAGACCAGGTGCTTGTGCCCATAAGGCTTGCCATATAAAGCAAAATAGAGATAAAAAATTTTTTCAGTGTAGAGGAGCAGGACCCTGGATCGGTATTCTGCTTCTCCAATCTTATTATCATAAGCTTATATCCCACATTCAGCACTTTTGACTCGCGATTTCTTAATTTCAACTTCCTAAATATCCGAAATATTTTTAAATAAATAGCAGATATAGCTTTTTTCGAAGGGAATCACATGGATTTGGATGTCCAGTCGTATAATATAGATCACCTTGGCATTGTGGCCGGTATTTTCGACGTCTTGAAAATCGGTGAAGTGATAGATAAGGTTCTTCCAAAACAGGGTTCAAGGAATCTTCCTCATTCGATAATAATAAAAGCTATGATTCTGCACGTGATGAGACAATTTTCCTTAGGAACTCAACTCATCCATGTTCTTTTGCGGAGTGGAAGCTTAGAGAGAAACTCAAGGAGACGGGACAGACTGTACCCAATCAGCTCAATAAACCAACACAGCGACCCACAATGAGGTGGATTTTCGAGATTTTTATGCGCGCGATTCAGGCAGTTGTTATTGAACGGAGCAAGATCATCAAAGTCAATATCAGCTAATAATTGAAATATGTAATAAAAAATAATTTAGCTTATTCGCTCTTCATCTTCTCCCTCACCGGCGCCAGTATCTCGTTCATTCTCTCTGCGCAGGCCTTCTTGAGGTCCATCGGGTGCAGCGCCCCGCTTACGAAGTCCGCCTCCAGCGTCTCGTAGTTCTGGTAAGAAACATCCCCGCCGAACTTGGCCGGGCGCCGGATGGTCATCCCTTCCTCAATCCTGGGGAAAACATGATACTTGCATATGGCCAGCACTGCATTGTTCTCCACAATCTTCGCCGGACAAAAAGCGCTCTTGATCTTCTTCTCGACGTCTGCAGCCGGCTCGTCTACGGCAATGTTGTTGCCCTTGGAGGAGGACATCTTCTCGCCGTTGAGACCGGGGATGAGAGGCGTATGCATGCACACCGGCGCAGGCAGGCCCAGCCGAGGCAACTCCTCGCGGGCCAGCATGTGAATCTTCCTCTGATCAATGCCGCCCACCGCCAGGTCGATTCTGAGATCGGCGATGTCAATGGCCTGCATGAGCGGGTAAATCATCTGGGAGACCATAGGGTTCTCCGCATTTCTGCTGACCTCATCCATGCTACGCCGGGCGCGGTTAAGAGTAGTATTCCTGGCCATCTGCAAGATCTTGAGCATGTATTCCGGCTTGAGCTGATAATCGGTTCCGTAAACAAACTCCGTCCTCTCCGGGTCCAGACCCAGGGCCATGAAGCAGTCCCGGTTGTAGTCCGCAATCTTTCGCACCTCTTCCAAAGTCCCCTTTTCATTGAGGAAAGCATGCAGATCTGCCAGCAGAACAACAACGTCAAAGCCCGCCTTCTGCAGATCCAGGAGCTTGTTGGCAGTGAGCATGTGGCCCAGATGCACCTTGCCGCTCGTCTCGTAGCCAACGTATGCCCGCGGCCTGCGGCTCTGCTCTAAAAGGCCCTTGAGTTCATCAACCGTCACTATCTCTTCAGTATTCCTCATCACCAGCTCAAGCTTATCCAATGCAAATTCACCAACCCTCACAGAGGAATGGGGATGTATAATGCTTTTGGTTCGTAAGGAAAAACAATTAATACTACCGTTGTTGAAGGTCAGATATGCAAAGGCGTCATTTTAGCCTGCCGCGCCCAGCCTTGAGCCGCGAGAAGAACCTGGTCCTGATATTGCTGGCTGTTTTAACAGCGGTGATCCTCTGGAACACCTTCTGGTGGCTGATGCGCGTTGTGCTCTTTGTGGTGGTAGTCTATACGATTTATCAGATCCTAAAGCACTACGTCTGAAAGATACTGGTGCTTTTTACATGCTTCTTACAGTCCGGCCAGAGCATTCTGGCCTCATCTAGATCTTCTCTGGTATTTAGATTAAAGAAGCTGAGAAGATCCGGATCAATGGGGCGCAGCAGGTCCACAAGAATTCGCCTGACGTGAAGCTCCTGTAGCGGCGCATGGATTCTTCGCTCGGCTATCTGCAGAGCCCACTCGCAAGCAGAAAGCATTTTCTCCCGATGGTAAACGCAGTGAAGCGGCTCGAAAAATCCATTAGACTGGACAGGGACTGCCGCATCATAGCTCTCTTCATCCTCAGTGACCAGCTCGAAAAGCCTTTCGATAACTTGGAGATTCAAAAAGGGAAGGTCGCATCCCGTGGCGAAGGCAAAATCCCCATGGGCTTTCATCATCCCGGCAGAGAGTCCGGCTACCGGTCCAAATCCTGCCACGCGATCCCAGGTGAAGACGACTCCTGATTCATGCCGGAGGGCAAAATGCGAGATTATCCCTTGCAGGCGCTCGGCATGAGCCTCATCTCGGGCCACTATTACTACTTCATCCACAGCCTGGAAGAGCTTCTCCACCGTCCAGCAGATCAGCGGCCTATTCTCAAACTCCAGGAGTGCCTTTTCTGCTCCTAGGCGGCGGCCGTTTCCGCCAGCCAGAATCACTGCTGAGCGCATAGCCTCCAGCCACTCTCTTTGCAGTCCTCCTCAAGAGCCTTTAGGAGGGCCGCTTTGGGATCGGACACTTTGATATCGATTCGCAGAACCGTACTCTCCCGGCTTACTGATGCCGTGCGCTCCCCAGCCTTGACCAGAATGTTCTTGATGATGGCCTCGTTTACCCTTCCGCCCGCTCTGCCAACCTCGTCGTAGGCCAGCTTCTGGGTGAAGCGGTTTCCAAAGACTGTGCACCCTACTCCATTCCAGGCTCTGATCCTCGCCTCGCCATTTGCATCTGCGATATTGCCGCTAGTGATGTCTACCTGCAGGCTGGCTCCTGGTGCAAGATAGATTCGCCGGCGCCTGGATTGCTCAAGAGAGATCTCAGTTACCTCTCCCACCAGCAGATCCCCCCGCCTCCAGACCTTTTCTTTGCTGTTGGTTATCTTCAAAGCGGCACCAAGCTCTCTGGCTCTGTCTTGGAGCTGCCGGTCATCTTTGATCAGCCCGGAGTAGAGCTCTTTCTCTAACTTAGGGCAGGAACCTAAAAAAGCTATGGCCCGCCTGTCGGCTCCAATTACAGCCTCCCGGCTGGCTGCCAGCGCAATGACCAGTGACATTTTAAACCATCTCTAATCATTAGGCATTTTAGTATTCATTCCCCATTTAAGGAGCTTATTTTGCAACTTATCTAGCTGCATAGGCTTACTAATGTAATCATCCATTCCTGCATTAATGCATTTATCCATATCACCCTCAAGGGCGTAGGCTGTGATAGCAATAATCTTCGGCCTATTATGCCATCGCTCACGTATCTTTCTGGCAGCCTCCAAACCATCTAGCTGTGGCATCTGGATATCCATGAATATAAGATCGTAGTGCTTATGTTCAAGAGCTTGAAGGACCTCTAGACCATTGGCCACGACATCCGCCTTGTAACCTAATTTTTTGAGCATGAGCATAGCGACCCTTTGATTGACCAAGTTATCCTCTGCCAAGAGGATGCTAAGGTCTTTTTTAATCATGATTTCATCTGATGTCACAGGCCTTGCTTTTGCGACACTTGCAGGGATTTCAGACGTACTATCCACTATTACTGTGAAGTGAAAGATGCTTCCCATTCCCGGCGTGCTCTCAGCCCAGATCCTGCCGCCCATCATCTTGACCAAACGCTTGCTTATAGCCAGACCCAAGCCCGTGCCTCCGTACTTCTTGGTAATAGAAGAATCGGCTTGGACAAAGGGTTGGAACAACTTAACTAAATCCGTTTTGGATATGCCTATACCAGTATCCCTCACCGAGAAATGAACCTCATAGCTATCCCCAGCACTTTTACTAGCTTGGACTAGGACCTCCACCTCGCCTCTATTGGTAAATTTTACGGCATTAGAGAGTAGATTAACCAGAACCTGGCGTATCCTTTGTGAGTCTCCAACCACATTTTCTGGAATAGGGCCTTCGGATCTGTAGGAAAGATCCAAACCCTTGGCACTGGCAGAAGATGCGATTAGGTCTATGGACTTCTCAACACTGACTATCAAGTTGAAAGGCTGGCAATCCAGCTCTGCCTTTCCCCGCTCTATTCTGGAGAGGTCCAGAATGTTGCTTATAATGGATAGAAGAGCCTGACCACTGTTACTTATGGTCTCAATGCACTCCCTCTGTTCAGGATTTAGATCAGTCTCTCCAAGGATGCTGGCCATGCCTATTACGGCGTTCATGGGAGTCCTCAGCTCATGGCTCATATTGGCCAGGAAATCCGATTTTGCCATGGCCGCCGCCTCCGCGGCCTCTTTGGTCCTCAACAGATCATCCACAATATGTTTTCGCTCAGTTATATCTGTTGCCAGGCCCTCAATGAGGATCTCATCCCCCTGAATCTGCATACCTATAGACCGATCGTTCAGCCAATGCCACTGATCCTGAGCATCCCTTATGCGGTACTCTATATTTATGTCCACGCCTTTAGCCAGATTCTGAATGGCCAGATCTACCTTGGCCCGGTCATCGGGATGTATGGAATCATGCCACAAATACGGATTTTGGTACATTTTGGCAGGAGAATAACCAAGCACTGACTCCACGCGAGAGGAATAAAAGGTCCCGGCTCTCTTATTGGAAAAAGAATATACAATATCAGGAGATCCTTCTACCAGCCTTCTGTATTTCTCCTCACTGTCTCGGAGCGCTTTCTCTATACGTTTCTGCTCGGTGATCTCCACCATAACCGAACCGATATACTTGATATGACCCCCTTCACCCATTATCGGAAAATAGGATGCCAGCCAGCTCCTCATTGCCCCTGATGCCTTTCGAGTCCGGCCGCTGACCTCCATATTTAGGGCAGGCTCGCCAGTCTTCAGGATCTTTCTGCATAGAGGGACCAAAAAGGAAGATCGCTCAGGCAATATCTCCTGGACGGTCTTGCCTATATATGCCTGCACAGGAGTGCTGTTGATCATGGCCATTGTCTCATTGATCCGAACGAACCTCATATCGCTATCTATTATGGCCAATCCCGCTGGAGAATTGATGAAGAAGGCTCCCAGCATTTCCTCTGCCCTCCTCCTGTCTGAGATATCACGTACTATGGCCTGAAAATTTCCCTGGTCGGTCATCCTGGCATTGATCTCCACTGGTATTGCAGTGCCATCACTCTTCAGCATCCTGCGCTCTATCATCCTGGTCACTCCAGGAGGGATTCCTAGGATTTCTGGGGGCTTTGATTCACGGTCCCCCCTGGGTATTAGATCCACTAGGTTTTTGCCCACAAGCTCAGAGCGACTGAAGCCCAGCATCTGGCAGGCCCTGGGGTTTACATCGATATATCGACCGCTGGCATCGACCAGAAAGATGCCGTCAGAGGCCTGCTCAACCAGGGATCTGTAGCGAGCCTCGCTCTTGCTCAAGGCTTCTTCGAAAAGCTTACGCTCTGTTATATCCACGAAGGTGGCCTGGCTTACAGGAGTGCCATTCGATTTATTGAAAACAGAGACCTTCATCTCCACCCAGACGATGGATCCATCCTTGTGTATTCCGCGATAATCGTATATTTCCGGGACATCTTTGCCCTGCAGCCTCCCTACATAGCGGCTCCATACCATCTCGCGATCCTCGGGATGGACCCAGGCCCTTAAATCTGCTCCCGTGAATTTCATCAGCTCGTCTACAGAGTAACTAGTTATTTTTGCCAGGGCTTGATTAACGAAAATTATCCGATTTAGATCTATGATCATCAATCCCTGCTGAGAATTATCCACTAGGTGGCGATATGATTCCTCTGCTTCTTTTCTCGAAGCTGCCTCCTGTTGGGCAGCCTTGCTAAGAGCGATGTTCTCGTTTAAAGCCATTACCTGGCGGATCAGGGCCATTCCAAGGATCCCGCCTATTCCAAATATAAGTGGATATGTGAGAACGTTATGAACAGTCGCCTCTACCCAGACCAGCAGAAGATAGGCGATACATATCGACACATAGGGGATATGCCTCGTCCAGGGTAATTGAGACTGCTGGGGATCTTCTACATCACCATGAAGTCGAGACGCCTCGGCATGCCAAATGCCCGACAGCCCTATAAGTACATAAAATAATATAAAGAAGAAACCTGCCCATCCTTTTATCACGAAGGTCCCCTGTATGGACTGATAAGCGTAAATCAGATCGCCAATAATATTGGCAGTGACGCCGCCGGCCAGGATGGCCATAGGGATCTTCTGGTTTGATCTCATGCCTCGATAAAGAATCTCCAGCAGGGCAAAGAGCAGCATAAGGTCGAGGATAGGATAGCTGATGGAGGTGAGCATAGCATTGCCTATGTTGGCCTGAAAGATCGGCCTGATTAGGAAAATCCATAAGAGCATGGCAGCCGTGATCACCACTATGCCTATATCCAGCAGCACCTTGATCCTCTCACGAATGGCGAGTTTGGCCATTGGCAGGAAAAGCACACCCACGGCAAAGAGGGGATAGAATGCCACAAAGAAGATATCTGCTTGCGATACGAGGCTCTGACCATTCTGGGTGATGCCTTTGGCTGGAAAGGCTATGACGCCCAAGAGGTTTAACGCCTGTGCACAGGCCATGATTCCCCAGGCTAGGCGAGACCTCGACCCGGGATCAGATCGCCATGCTGCAAAGACGAGACCTAGTACCGCCAATGTGCTGGACCAAAGGAATAGAGGATCGCTCTGTAGAGCCCAAATTAGTAGATCGTTCTTTTGCAGGATCAATAAGATCCAGAAAAAGAACACGACGCAGGCTGATAGGACGGCTAGAATGATAAAAGAGGTCACCACCGGTCGGACCTCGGCGATGGCATCTGACCTACCATGCCCTTTTTCGGAACTCACCATAAACCCAAGTTCGCTGTCAGTACTTATAGTTTCTATTGGACTTTCCTTCGTGGATATATGTCATTGAGCAAGCATAGTGAATTTATCTCAATATTGCATTTTGACTCTAATTAATCACGATTCATAGTAGTCGTTCAACAACTAATTTACACAAAGGTGTATTCCGCCTTCAATATATAGACCCATCTGAGAAATGATGATAATCTTGCTGTGTAGATCCATTCAACTGGTGGCTCAACAATACTCCGCGATTTTCGCTAATTCTAATGATCTTATCAAGATTGGATTTATAGTAGCCCTTCATTTTGACGCGGTCCTCCTGGCTTAGGTCGCGGTAATCAGGTGTCCTATTCCTTTGCATGTAAATGTAATCGTAGAGGATCATCCGCAGATGTTGCTGATTAGTATATAATGAGGGACTGGTGGTAAAATATAGACCCTCATGGCCAAGAAGCATTGGAGCATCGTGGACGCAAAATCTGCCAAAGCCAATGAGCATATCTGCCGGATCTACGTACTCGCCATAATACATCTCTATCAGCTCTTTCTTATCAGGAGGGCGCTCATTTTCTGAGTTAAACTCCAATACAAGCTTGGAGATTGTCTCAGTTGGGTCGCCCATGAATATGCCAAAGAACAGTCGATGTGAACGGCGATCCCGAGTGAGATCGGCCAGCTTGGCGTATGTATCAAGCAAATGGCCGTGCTGCGTTGATTTGAGATGCTCGCGGTACTCGCCGTATACATGAAAGCTGACGTCGTAGTCCTTATAGAAGCTCAAGTAGCTGGGATGGCTGGCCAGCCAGTTCAACGGCTTCATGACCTCCTTCATATATGTCTCACCGCGACCCAGAAGATCCGGCCTGAAAATGGGCGATAGAAGGGTATCAATGCCGTGATCAAAGAACAGCTTGTATAATTCTAAATGACGCGTCCTCTGTACCTCCATATATGACTCCAGAGAGGTGCTCTCCGGGTGCTCTAGAATATGCCAGCTCCTTGTTCCATCTGTAGGAAAGACGCACACCTTAGGCCCCTTCGAACGCACTATATCGACAACCTTTCCCGTAGGCAGATTTAGAAAATCCTCAAGATTCTCCTTGAATCCACTCCCAGATCCTCTCTAGTTTTAACCTAATGCACCAAACTGCTGCTCTTAAAATCAGCATATTTCTCGACAGATACCTGAGGCCCATATCTCTGGATCATATCACCGATGATTTTTTCATAGTCAGTGTTATTAAGCCTAGAAAGTTGCTTCCTCCTGTGGTAGTATCTAGAGATCTCCTCCCCAAAGGAGGACTTCCATAACTCATCATAACTGCTATTCTCTATTATTGACTTGGCTGCCAGATATCCGGATTCAACCGCGTATGATAGGCCGAATCCTCTAGATGCGTCCATGAAGCCGGCCGCTTCCCCTGTCAGAATAGAGTTTTCAGCTTTGGCCGTCCCTGGTGTATCATAATCCTCGTAACCCGATATGATCTGTGCTCTTTTTGCACCTTTAAGAAAGACCTTCACGATAGGACTTGATTCTATAAACCTATCCAGCTTCTGTTTAAGAGTTGACACATCTTCGCTTCCATTAAAGGATGCTGATCCCAGGGTCATCTCTGCATCGTGGTAAGGTAGTATGCCGATATAGCCATGCGAAGCATACCTGTTGTCCAGGAATATATGTATGCAACCATCGCAATTGGTCTTTTCATAATGATATGCAAAGACGGAGATCCTTCTCACTCGGGGACCGGAGGCAGTGATGTCAGGATTCTTTACAGTAGATCCGAACTTGAATGTCACATTTTTACGGACTGCCTCGTCGAACAGATCCGACATTATGGAGTTTGGGGGATTTCGCGATAAGCAATAGAAAATAGGCCTGTCTTTTGAGAAGATCTCTATCTGTTTAAAGGAAGGTGAATAACGTACCTCGCTGTACACTGGATAGGGCTTAACGAATCTTATGCCCATGCTCTTGAACTTATCCAGAATATCCTGCTTAGCCTCGTAATTTCTTATCGCTTGAATACCTTTGGAGACGGACCGCCATGTATGAGACTGCATTATCTCATAGACTTCCACAGGGACGCCTTCATTCGCTAAAGCAACTGCTGCGGTTAGGCCTGATACTCCTGCACCTGCAATCCTTATTGTCTTCATGTTATCTGTCCCTGATTTAAGCTTCTGGTTTAAACTCCAAAGCGCATAATAGCATGTTTGTAAGGCCACTTTCCATGATTTGTGATAAGAATTGCGGTAGGAGCCTTAATCAAAAGATTTTTGAGAAATATATATTGGAACACTCAAAACGAAGATTGGATTAACTAGAAAAGATCAACAAGCAACTCGAGAGAAAAAGCAAAGTGTTGGGTGCATTTCCGAATGACTGAGATCTTCTCAGGCTTAGAGCTGCCATTCTGAAAGGAGATCCACTGGGAGTTCAAGACTCTGCCACGTAGGAGCATGGCCACCAGAGTAGTATCGTATTCTAAGGGTCTGCAGCTTTCTTCCTCAATTCCAAAATTTCCTTATCAAAAAATAGAAAGCGACGGCCTTATTCATCTGATCCTTTCGCAGCATGGATCAATAGCAGAAGCCCAAAAAATACCAAATGAACGGGTTCGTTCACAGCTTCTTGTGGCAGAACCACCAGTCTTCGCATACAATATCGCCACCTGTTTTCCTGGTGGCCGCGGTCTTTTCGTCACCTGGTGGCGGAATGATCACCTGATCGCCGATAAGCTCATTGTTGGGCCAGTTGGCTGGAGCTGCTACTTTGTTCTTGTCCACAACCTGCAAAGCATTCACAACCCTCAAAATCTCATCCATATTCCTGCCTATCTCCTGGGGATAGAAGAGTACCAGGCGGACGGTTGCCTCCGGGTCGATGATGAAAACAGCTCGCACAGTGTTGGTGCCCTTTCCGGGATGGACCATGCCCATTCTCTCTGCTATCTTTCCCTGATCATCGGCAATGATGGGAAACGTTATCTCCACCTTTAGATTCTCTTTGATCCACTGTGTCCATTTCATATGGGAGAAGACTTGATCAATAGACAGGCCGATCAGTTCGCAATTCAGCTTCTCAAACTTCTCTCGCCTCTTCTCAAAAGCCACAAATTCCGTTGTGCAGACCGGCGTAAAATCTGCAGGATGGCTGAATAATACAAACCACTTTCCTGCAAAGGCATCAGGCAGGGTCATCATGCCATGGGTCGTCTTCACCTCCATCCTTGGCATCTTGTCCCCAATAAGCGGAAAGCCACCCTCGCTTGCGCACATTTGATGCATCATTCCCATACCAATGGACTTCATTCCCATATGTTTTCCCATCTGCGTTTCCATCTGACACATAAAATTTCCCTCATTTTACAACTATCAGATTTAGAGTCAATCCAGTAATTAAAGGTTACTATCACCAGGTGATCAAAAAATGATTCTACGAAGACAAAAGGATAGACTATCATGCCATGGCACATAGAAAGATCCAATACATGCGCGAAAAAGGCAGATGGCTTTACGCTTTCAGAGGATTCGCGATATCCTTCGCAAAAACAAGGTAATATCCACAAAGAGACTGATGGCTTTTTGGTGATTATCGTTCATTCAACAGATTAATAGGCAGATACAACGATACAGGGATATTGTTAGCACGGAAAAAGACTAAATAGAATCAGCCAAAGGCGTAGCGAGGTGACTATATGCCAACAAGCAAAAAACAATTAGAAAAGCTGAACAGGGTGAAAAAGGCCAAGGCAGAAGAGCTTTCTAAGCAGGCGGCTGCGGGCAGCCAGGACGCTAAGAAGAAGCTTAAAAAGCTCGAGAAAAAGATGAAGTAAGCCACCTGGCCGTTCTAAACATTTTTATTTTCTTTTTCAAGATGGCGTTTTGTAATCCTATTTCGCTTTATAAATCAATCCACTAACTTGATAACCCATAGCGCAGCATATAGGCTCTCAGAGGTGCCGGCCCTGCCCAGCATTATTCCCGACTTCGAGCTATCTGTAGTCATGCGGCATATAGCCTACCGAAAGAGAGGCACTTTCCTCTCTGTTGCAGCTATTGCATTGGCCGTAGCCATATCATTGATATCCGTATCCATGCAGGATGGGTTTCAGGGTATGCTTTTTGATATAATCGTTGAGGATCTTCCTCACGTTACAGTCTCACCCAAGGAAGGTGATGACTACATTTACCTTTACAAGAGCCTCATGGACAGGATCTGGTCCATTCCCGGTGTGGTTGCCGTCTCGCCAAGCCTTGGAACAGAAGTGACTTTAGCCTACAAGGATAACGTGGAAAGTGTAGCCCTTTCCGGCGCAAATCCAGCCGATGTAGACAGAATTTACCATATAGGAAAATATGTCTTTCAGGGGGACCTTCCTTCCATCCAGAATGGCAAGAGGGTGGTACTGGGGGAAAAGCTGGCTGATGGCCTGAAGGTCAAGCTGGGACAGACTATCTTTGCAGGCATTCCAGATGTTGGTGGCAGCAGCCTGGTAGTCTCCGGGATCTTCAGATTGCCTACAGGATGGCCCGACAATATCGCCTTCGTATCCCTTTCCACAGCCAGAGAATTCGCGGGTGAGGGGGATGCAGTCTCATCGGTCGATATAAAGCTTGAGGATGTCTATTCGGCAGATGGCGTTGCCGCAAATTTGCAGAGCCAAGGATACAAAGCAGAGAGCTGGCAGACGCTTTATCCTGAGATCTTGAAGACGCTGGCCATAGAAAATTTTCAGAACCGACTTGTAATGTTATTGATAATGATAATAGCCGCCTTTGGAATTGGCAGCGTAATGTATATGCTGGTTAATGAGAAGACCAGCGAGATTGGCATGTTCATGGCCATGGGAGCCAGCGGCAAGAACATAAGAAACATCTTCCTCATGGAGAGCGCCATCTTGGGTTTGATGGGCGGCTTGCTGGGAAGCATCCTGGGACTTGCCGTTGCCCTTTATCTGAAGAGCCTGGAGATCAAGATGGAAGCGCCCGGCGGGCAGGAAATATCTCTTCCCGTGGTGATTAATGCCGGCAGCTTCATAGCAATAGTGCTGGTGGCGGCTGCCCTCAGTGTGATTGCAGGCATGTATCCCGCCTGGAAGGCATCCCGGCTTGATCCTGCTCTGGCTATAAATGGATGAGGGATGAGGATCAAATGTATGAGTTTACCATAGCCAAAAGACACATCCTCAGAAATCCAAAGCTCGCATTCTTCACAGTTGCAGCAGTAACGCTGGCCGTGGCTGTAATCGTTGTCTTCATGGGCCTCCTGGGAGGCTTTGAGGAAGAGATCATAACTACGACTGTCGAGAACAATCCTCACATTTACGTTCAGCCAAAGCCGGACGAGAAGTACATCTATCTTTATAAAACAGTCTCCGCCCGTTTGTGGGATTATCCGGGAGTGGAAGCGGTCTCAGCGAGGCTGATTGGAAAGGCTGCAGCCAAATACAAGGATAAAGTGAGAGGAGTAGAATTCCTGGGAGTCAATCCGGCGAACGAAGACCCACTGATGAAAGTGGAAAAGGATATTGTCATTGGCAACTTTCAGGATCTAGAGAACAGAAAGCTTTCGGCTTTTATGGGAACCAAGCTGGCCGAAGAGCTGTTGCTTCAGCCTGAAGATGATTTTATCCTTGCAAGAGGAAACATATCCCTGCGCCTCAGGGTTGCAGGCCTCTTTGAGACGGGATCGGCCAAAGACAAAACTCTGGTCTACATACCTCTTACTACAGCCCAGGATCTGGTAGGAAAGGGAGATGTGGTATCCGAGGTAGACGTTCGTATAAACGACATCTACCAGGCACCTTACATTGTCTCCGACCTTAACTCAAGGTTCCGCTACGAATCAAAATCGTGGGAGGATATGAATGCCGATATCCTCAAGCTGATAGAGACCCAGTCCATCTTCTCCTGGATATTCTATCTACTCATATTCGTCATAGCCGGTTTTGGCATAGCCAATACCATGATAATGATAATAAGCAGGAGGACAAAAGAGATAGGCATTCTTATGGCCATGGGAGCCACCAGGCTGTCGATTCTCAAGATATTCATGCTGGAGAGCCTGATCCTGGCCCCTCCTGCAGCCCTTTTGGGCAGCATCCTGGCTTTTCTGGCATCCCGGCTCATAATGTCCTACGATATAGAGCTTCCATCAGAGATATACATGGTATCCAGGATGAACATCACCATGAAGCCGGAGTTCTTCATTTATGCCATTGTCTTCGCCCTCGGCGTGAACTTTGTGGCCGGGCTGTATCCTGCCTGGAAGGCATCTCGCATGGATCCGGTGGAAGCGATAGGGAGCATATGAAACAAGTCAAAGAGACGCGAATAGATCTTCAGAGCGGCTGCACTTGCATGGCAATATGCCCATTCTTGCCGCCCTCAGTCTGCTTTCTTCCCCGACAGTTTTTTCCCGATAATATCTCGAATCGGTTGGATCTGGCCTCGCTTGGCGCTTATGGGCGCAATCCGGTCCGTCCACTGCGTCCAGGGGGGCATCATCCCCAGCCGCTCGCAGATAAGGTCCAGTGCTCCGTCCACGTCCACCTTGGCTATGCGATCCATCTTGTTTGCCGCCAAAACCACATCCAACCCCATATCGATCAGAAACTCCCAAAGCTCAATCTCAAAAGGAACCTCTCCTCGCCCTTCCCAGCGATCGGCGATATCCAGAAATGAGGCCGCATCGATCACCTGTATTGCCAGAATGATCTCCTCTGCATTCTGCTCGAAATAATGGACGATCAAGTCCTTGGTCTTCTCCTGATCGGCGCGGGTTGCTTTGAGCATGAAACCGTACCCCGGCATATCTACGTAATAGATGTCCCCGACCTTTGTCTTGAAGGGGTACTGAGTGATTCCGGGACGTTTTCCAACCCGGACCTTTTTTCCCGTAAGCTCCCAAAAGAGGGTGGATTTGCCGACGTTGGACCTGCCGATGAGGACGATCTCCCTGGACATGACCATCATTAAGAAGGGCAAGATTGAAAAGGATGCCTATGCAAAGTTAGGTAGCACAAATGACTGAGGTGATTCGGCTGAATAGAGATCCAAAATATGTCACCTTGCAACTCCTCTTAGCTACCTCATTGCCGGACGGGCAGGTCTTCCGGGAGCTGGACGCTACCAGCTACACAACAGTTGATTACTATCGCATGGCCTGCCACCTGATCTTTGAATGCCAGAGGTGCGCATACTGCTGCAAAACGGGCGACCCGATAAGGCTGCGGCAGGAAGATGTGGCTCTACTGGCCAGGGGTCTCAAGATACCTCTCAATAAGGCTCTGAAGAAGTACACTATCAAGGACCCGCAAAAAGAGGGCGTATTGAACTTCAAGCACATCCTGCCCTGCAAATTCTATGACCCATCAACCAAAGGCTGCAAGATCTATGAGGTCCGGCCCTGGTCCTGCCGCATCTTTCCCTTCCTGGGAATTTATGGATCTGAGGATCGAGTCGTGGTGAATGAATCATGTCCCGGAGCGGTCGAGACCATGAATGTCCTGAAAGAAGCGATAGAGGCAGTCAGGGCAGATAGAGAGATGCCTAATGCTGCCGATCCTGCTAAAGTTGATGCTGCTCTAGTTAAAAGAGCAAAGCTGTTCTTGAGAGTGGCATTGAACTCAATTTGACTTGTTGGATCGCGAAGGATGAATTTTGCTGGCCCTGCAATCCCACAATTCAATTTATATCCATGGCTAAATTACTTTTAAATTTCTATTAGAAGCAACCACTTGAAGCTTTCCATGCCTAAAGAATGCGATTTCCAGTCCGACGCATCTTTGCCCACCAGCTTCACGGGATTGATAACGCAGAGATGATGTCGTGGCGGAAACGCTAAGCCGCCTCACCATCACCACATCTTGTATCCCAGGTACCTCACCGCATAGATAAGCCCGATCCCGATCACCGCCACCCCAAAGATCTTGGTGACATACTTTCCTGCCGAGATGTACTTCTCACCGATCTGCCCGCCCACAGCACGAGAAAAGGTAGCAATGGGAATTACCGGCACGCCGTGCCCGACTCCGAAGACGAAGAGCATCAGGCCGCCCGCCAGGGGCGTCACATTCTGAGAGATGAGCCAGATGAGCACGGGAAAGACCAGGGACACGGCACAGGGTGCCCAGCCCAGGGCAAAGAAGACTCCCAAGGCAAAAGCGCCGATGAAAGCCGAGTACTGGAAGAGGCTCATGGAGAAGTGAACCAACCGCTCCATGATGCCCTTTTTCTCCACAGAACAGTCTCCGGGAATGGCATCGGAATGGTCCTGATGCAAACAGAAGCGGAAGCGCACCGGCTCGATTATCTCGCCAATGGGCTTGATGATATTGATGCCCAGGAATACCATCAGCAGCCCGGCAGCCAGGTCAAAGAAACGGGCCTGACGGATGAAGACGCCTATGTCTGAGAGAAACAGCCCCAAGAGGAAGAAGACAGCTGCCATGCCCAAGGTGAAGGCTACTCCGATCATGAAGCCTTCCTTGGATGCCGAAGCGGACTTCTTGAGGTACTCCTCCTTCCTGCGGGCCGTCATGACATAGGAGAACATGGCCAGGAGCAGGGGGAAAGAGAGGTTATAATGCCTAAGCCAAACATGCTAAGGTAGTTTACCCCCTGACTGCTGGCTATGCCCTTGAAACCGGATGCGAAGGAGGAAGCTTCGCCCTGCTCCAGGCCTGACAGATCTCTTGATAGATTCTCAGCGCTCTGGATGCCGTCTATCTCCCCTTTGCCAAGCTGGTAGACTTGATAGAGGCCGGCTACCTTTTCCTCCTTGTCGATCAATATCAGGGTAGGATTGGCAAAGCCGCCATCCACCGTGGAGTAGTCGATATACTTACCGGTTAAAAGGTAGGGCTCAAAGTCCTCAATCCAGGGCCAGGTTACATTGATGTTCCACCAGGCTTTAACCAGGGTGGGCCCGTCTTTGGAGTAAGGATTTTTCCGGACGTTGAGGGTTATGATATTTATGCTCGGATCTTGTGCCAGTAGAGAAAGCTGGCTGGTCTGAGCATTCAGAGCATGCTCACACTCCCGGCAGAGGGGATTTTCAATGTTGGTGACATGCAAAAGTACGACTTCGCCACGAAAGTCGCTGAGGGATATACTTTTGCCATTCTGGTCCACTGCCTGAAAATTGGGAGCCATCGCCTCCTGAGATAAGCCGGAGAAAGTGCACAAGATTAAGATAGAACAAAGGACGACAAAAAATGTGACTGACCCTGATTTCATGGGTTTTTTATATTTTATTGACATAGCAACGATCCCATTATCTAAGGTCCAACATCAGGGATTCCAGTTAACGGAGTTTTCATCATATTGGACTATGGCATCCTCCACATAATTTTTGACCCAGCCGTCGCCCGTAACCTCCTCTGTGCTGTGCCAGACCGGGACGACTTCGCCTTCGGAATTGGGGGCCAGAGTTACAATTACTGTCATTGGCACATACATGACGCCGCCATTTGGATCATAGGCCTGCAGTGCTTCCTCGGACCTTGCATCACTACCATCGCCCATTATCTCGAAAAATGTGATCTGGCCATTGAATTCATCTGTAATATTTTGCACAGCCAGGGTCTGAGGCGTACAATAACTGCATGATTTGTGAACATAGATAAGAACGGGCTTGTCTTTCAGGGCATCCAAAACCCAGGACGGATGATTAACATCGCCGCCAGCGCCCGGGGACTGATCAGGATAGGCCGTCCACCAGTCATCATTTCCAGATCCCACATAAGAAATTGCCCCCATGGCGTTAATGCCGGATGCCAGAAGGATGATCACAATCATCGATGATATCTTCATGAATATGTCCATTGAAATACGCTCTCCACGATGTTATTTTATATTCCACACTCATTCCCAATGCCGATAGCATCGACATTATTGGATATAAGTCTTTCGACTTTTTGGCTGATTTAACAGTACATTAAAAAAATTATTGGCTCAAATCTCTGTGAATCAAGTGTATTTCAAATAGAATCCTGCGTTATCAACTGTTAATTTTGGGTCGCTTGTTCTGTGCATTTAATTATCATATATATTTTATTAAATTAAAGGCAGATGTCGTGATCGAGTTTAGCTTTACGACTGGAAAAAACTTATATATCGAAATAACTGGATATGACTTTGCAAAGAGCCCTGCCATTAGGGGTGATTTCAAGATGCTCTAAATAGGTGAATCGCTAAAATGATTCCTGTGAAATGCGAAATTTGCAGCAAAGAAGTGGAGTCCCTCTTCATTGTCAGTCACAAAGAAAGAGGAAGAATAAGAATATGTGAGGATTGTTTGAAGCAAGAAGCACATAACCTCCTCTCTAAAAAATGCTGCGATTGCTGCTAAGTGAGGATCAATCCATGTCATGCATACCAAAAGAGGCTGTGGGCAGGATGGCACGGCTGATTGGAGATGCCGATAAGGCTCTGTGCAAAGTCAATAAGCTGCGCTGCATTACCAGCAAGCTGGACGAGAAGGAAATCGAAGTTGAGGCGGAAATATTCAAGTCCATGACAGATCCATGCCGCCTCAAGATCCTATCGCTTCTGCGGGAAGGCGAGCTATGCGTCTGCGAGATCATGGTCGGCGTGGACAGACCACAATCCAGCACTTCTCACCACCTATCCATTCTCAAGGATGCCGGGCTCATCAAAGAACGAAAGGACGGAAGATGGTCACGATACCGGCTGTCCGAAGGCGCTGTAATAGAAATGCTCAATTTAGTTAAGCTGATGAAAAAGGATGATGAAAGTGGATGATGTCTGGGGGTAGCTATAATAAATGATAACGATAAAAATCAATACAATCGGATTTATATTTATTTCTTTGATGTCTCTGGCCTCTGTTGTGGACGCAGGCTGCAGTTGCAGCGGGGGCAACTGGGACCCCAGCGCTTTCCTGAACTCAGAGGATGAGACAGGCAATTTCGAACAGCACAGCAACGCTGGGGATAGCGCGACGGGAAATTCAGGCAGCGGCACACAAAAGCCGATAGATCGAGTGGCATCCTTCCCTAATAGTGAGCTATTCAAGGCTATGAAGAGCGTTTCCAGCTCGGATGTGGTAATCGATGTGTCCAACAGAGATAGCTTTTCTACATCTCACATCAAGAATGCCATTCACATTCCCAGCAGTGAATTTCTTAACAGCATTGGCAGCCTCAAGACAGAAGAGGAGCTTGCCGGTATCCTGGGAGATGCCGGCCTCTCCATAGATGATTCCGTAGTCCTTTACACCGACAAAGAGAGCTATGGCGAGGCTGAATTTGCCTTTCTGGTTCTGCGCTGTCTGGGACAGAAGGATGTGAGTCTCCTTGATGGAAGCCTGGATGACTGGAAGGCTGCCGGTCTGCCGGTGGAGAGCGATAGGGTGGTGACGCTGGAAAATGAGATCGGTATTCTTTCTCCTGAACTTGGATCTGCAAGAATTTCAACCGAGAAGCCGAAACTTCGGTAAGCTTCCATCTATCAGGACGCAGTATCAATTGATTCACTCATCGTCTTATGGCAATACGTTTATATCCAATAAGACTTAAACAGACTCCTTCGATGACAGCAAAATCCGTCTCAAATCTGCGCGTTAAGATCCTCAATGCCTTATCCGATCCCACCCGACTGGAGCTGCTGGAATATTTATCGGGAGGCGAGAGGTGCGTCTGCGAGATACTCCCTGCTTTTCAAAGGTCTCAATCCACCATATCCAAGCATCTGAATATCCTCTACGAAGCAGATATATTGGAGCGCAAGGTAGACGGAAAAAGGACAATCTACTGCATAAAAGACCCAATGGTATTCGAAATAATTCGCATGGTGGATTCCCTGGCCCTGATGCAGATATCACAGCTTGCAGAGGCCGGAAGAATTTTAGAGAAATCGCTTGCGCTTAGCAGCAATCAATAAATGGCAATCGCTGAAAAAAGGAGTCGATCGTATGGTCACCTACACCATCATAGCAGCCCTGCAAGCAGGACTCACAACATTGCTGGAATACTTATCAGCACACGTCTTAACCTGCCTTATACCAGCATTTTTTATCGCCGGAGCCATAGCCGCACTGCTTCACAAGGAGACTGTGCTCAAATATTTCGGGGCGGATTCCCCCAAATGGCTCTGCTACAGCGTGGCTGCCACTTCCGGCACGATTCTGGCCGTATGCAGCTGTACAATCCTGCCCATGTTTGCAGGAATCCAAAAGAGAGGTGCTGGAATCGGTCCGGCTACGGCATTCCTCTTCTCGGGTCCGGCAATTAACCTTCTGGCAATCATCCTCACAGCGCGGGTTCTTGGCCTTGATCTAGGCATAGCCAGGGCAGTGGCGGCTGTGAGCATGGCTGTAGTCATCGGCTTGATCATGGCGGCCATATTCCAGAAATCTGATAAAAAGTGTGAATCTTTGCCTGAATCAGCTTTCCAGGTCAATTCCGACGTTGAGGGAAAGAGTCGTCCCAGCTATACTACAGGCTTATTCATGGCCGTCCTGGTTGCCATATTGCTGGTAGCCACCTCCAGCCTCTTCGAATTGCTGCCCAAAGCAATAATTGTGGGAGCACTGGCACTAACAGCCGCTTTCCTCATGAAAACCTACTACCTGCCAGAGGAGCGGGAGGCATTCCTCACAGAAACATGGTGGCTGACCAGGAAGATCTTTCCTCTGCTGGTAGTGGGCACATTTATCACCGGCATAATCGGCTACTTCTTGCCAGTGGAGTGGGTGAGAACCATCTTCGGCACAAGCAGCTTTTTCGCCTGCCTTTTGGCCTCAGTTATCGGGTCTCTGCTCTACATGCCTACCTTACTGGAAGTTCCCATTGTCGGAACGCTCTTCGGCTACAGTACCGGCGTTACCGCAGCGGGCCCAGCGCTATCGCTGCTGTTGGCAGGACCATCTTTAAGCCTGCCCAGCATGATAGTAATCACAAGGGTCATGGGCCTGAAGAAAGCCGGTGTATATATTGTTCTGGTTGTTCTGATATCGACGCTCTCAGGTATGATCTACGGAGCGATAGCGTAAATTCAGCATAAATTGATGAAATCCGGGTGATGATAAAATGGTGAAGATTGAAGTCCTGGGAACAGGCTGCGCAAAGTGCAAGAGCCTGCTCAAGAACGTGGAGAAAGCAGTTGCAGAATCCGGCATCTCGGCAGAAGTGATCAAGGTGGACAGCATCCAGGAGATTATGGACCGAGGAGTGATGATGACCCCTGCCCTCTATATAGACGGCAAGTCCGTGATGATGGGCAGGACCGCCACCGTAGAAGAGATCAAGAGAATGCTCACAAAATAGGAAGACAATTCATGGAAGAGAAGAAGAAATGTATGTGTGGCTGCTCTGATGTGAGCGTTGTGACCTGCTCGGGAGCCTCAAATGTGGGACAGATCGCAAATCAGGCGGCAATAATGCTTGCTAAAGAGAAAGTGGCAGAATTCTTCTGTCTGGCAGGAGTGGGCGGCCATATTCCTGGAATGGTCAAAGCGGCAAAAGAAGCGGGTCTGATGATAGCCATAGACGGCTGTCCGTTACAGTGTGCCGCAAAGACATTGCAGCATGCCGAGATTGAACCGGCCATTCAGGTAATTGTAACTGAGCTTGGCATTGAGAAGTCTCATAATATTTCTGTCGATGAAAAGGCCTGCTCCATAGTTGTGGAAAAGGTGAAAGAAGAGCTGGCAGTCTAGATATCTGGTGAAACGATATGAATTTCGAATATAAGAAATTCTCAGCCATAGGAAAGACGATCCTCATTTACGGGATTGCCTCTATCCTTTTATTGTGCCTGGCACTAAGCTCGCCCGCACTGGCAGGCACGGAGACGGATAGTCTTGGGAAGGCGTTTGTGTCGCCCGCAGATCTCTTGCCAGATGATATTGTGCTGGACATCAGCCCCGATGCGACCAGATTCATGCAAGGAGCAGTCAATATAGACTATGAGGATTTTATGGGCGAAGGCGGTCAGATCAAGTCCGCAAAGGAAATTGCCGCGCTTCTAGGCAAAGCGGGCCTATCAAGCAACGATTCGCTGGTTGTTGCAGGCGAGTGTTTGCCCTGCGGTGGCGGGCCATCGCCGGCGATCTTCTCTTACTGGCTGCTCAAGTATCTGGGGCATGAAAGAGTAAGAGTTCTAAACGGCAACATGGATGACTGGGCAGCAGCCGGGCTAAACATCAGCAATGCGTCTTCCACAAGACAGGAAACGGAATACTCACCCCACATTGTGCCCAAGCTTCTCGCCACCTATGAATTCGTGGTTAATGGCAAAGCCCAGATCGTGGATGCAAGGCCTGCCAGGGACTATGACATTGGCTTTATTCCCGGAGCCGTCAACATTCCTTACGAGAATGTACTGATAAATGAGAGCATCAAGCCGGATGAGGATCTGCAAAAGGTCTTTGCAAAGCTGGATAAGAATCGGCCTGTTGTGGTCTACACCAACGTGGGCGTTGAAGCATCTATTGTCTGGCTGGCGCTGAATCTCACCGGCTATGATGCGAGGCTCTACTCCTGGCGTGACTGGCTGGAAAATCAGCCTAAATTCGGTTTCGAGCTGATTAAAGTGGAGGCAAAGCCCAATCCAGTGAGGTCCGGGCAAGCTACGAGCATAACGGCATCCTTCGGGGAGCTGCAATCGAAGTCCACGGAGAGTTCATCATTGAATTCGTCCTTGAATTCATCAAATGAAGAGGTCAAGCTCACTGTGAAAGGATGTGCAACATGCGGATTTGGATCACCACAGGGCTTTGCCAACCTGGACCGCAAGGACGGCTATGTTCAAATTGGCTCTACTGGAAAGACAACTCCTGCCACGAACAGCAATGAGGCCAACGTACAGAAAGTGGACAGAACGCTACGCTGCAGCGCTATCATAAATGCGCCCGACGGCTCCGAGGTGACAAGGACGAGCATGCTGCAAACCTCGGCAGGTAAATATGTGGGCATCTGGAGTGCCAATGTGCCGCCCGGAATTTACAAGGTGAGCCTGGTTGCCACTGCTTCCGGGAACGCCGAGACCTTTGTAAATGTCTTGGAGATAGAGGTGTTGGCTTAGGGTTAAGATATCCCTGAGTCACCCACCATTTTATTATGACTGATCATTTCTGATTTCAAAAAGTCTGGGCGATCCAGTCTCTTATCTCGTCCCTAACCTGCCGGAAGGCCTCAGACTGCTCCTCCTCAGAGCCTGCGGCTGCGGCAGGGTCCGTAAAGCTTCTGTGGATGACCTCTCTTGCTCGAGGAGATTTGCCGGGCAGATGCAGCTGTGTGCTGCATATCGGGCAGGCCTGTTTGGCCCTGTCGCAGACCGTCACCGCCAGGTCGAAAATCGTGCCCTGAAATTCCTGGGCGGTTTTGGATCGCTGAGCGGAGATATCGATGCCGATTTCCGCCATCGCCCGCACGGAGCGCGAATCGACTGAGGTGGCGATAACTCCGGCGCTGTAGGCATCGTATTTATCCGGATACATGGCCCGCAAGAGGCCCCCCGCCACCTGGGAGCGAGCAGAGTTGTGGGTGCAGAGAAAGAGGACCTTCTTCTTTTCCCGATCTCTTGAGGTTGAAGCTATCTTCTGTCTCAATTATCATCATAATAGATCAGCATTTTGATTGCTTCTCTGTCTGGGATTTTAGGTAATTTTTTGGAGGCAATAACCTTGAAATGCTTCAATATCCTTTTTTACTGGTAATGGCCAGGGACGAGAAAAAAGCGAGAGAAATCTTGCGGGAGATCGAGGCGCTCTCTATGATGCACGAGAGGATCACGCAGTCCTCAGAGTGCCGGGAGTTCAACAGACGCGCAGCCTTGCTGCTGGAAATGCTGGAAGACGCAGGCCTGTCTCGGATGGCGGACAGAGCCATGGATCTCCTGGCCTCCTGCAATCCCAAAGATCTCTCTCAATGCGACAGTGTAAAGCGGGCCAGGGATATTCTGGAGAGGCTGAGAGAGCTGGCCAGGGAGAGCTTCGGTAAATGAGAATGTCAATTGATTTCCAGCGGGCCGGGCAGGGGCTTGGCTTGGTTCTTGGCATTATTGGGGCGTAGGGTCTCTCCACCGCTCGCGATGTCGATCGGATGCTCACGGATTGGATATTTCAATATTTTAGAGTGTTCCTAGGCACAGAACAATTTTTCTTAAGCCTTTGCCTTATAATCCTTCATCCCCCTTACAGTCTCCGCCAGTTCCTCCACCAGCGCTTCATCTACCTGCGCGAGCCTCACTCTTCGTACAACATTTGTCACCTCAATGTCAGCCATGACGATCTTGGGAAGACTGCTGTGCTTGAAGCCCTCCACCACAACGTAGTCCATCCCATCCCTCTCCAGTTCAGCCAGGGCAGAATCAAGATCCCCACGCCCCCGCGTCACCTTGAGGCGCGCATTGCCGAGGCCGATGACCTCGTCCGCTCCGGCATCATAGTGGCGCTTGGTGTCGCCCCGGTCCACATCGTGACCGGCCATGTTCTTGATCGTGCCCACCTTGCCGTGTTTTGCCAGCGACGCAACCAGGGCGCAGGCCAACGTGGTCTTTCCTGTCTTCTTAGTTCCTGCTACGGATATTACCTTCATACTTCAGGCTCGCAGGAGTTCGATCAAGAATCTTGCGAATCCATTCAGGTCGGCTACGCGCACATTCTCGTTCAGGCCGTGGATATTGCTCTCCAGCTGCCGACCCACCCCAAAGACACAGGTAGGAATGCCGGTCTTCTCTGTAGCATAGGCCTGATCAAGGCTGCCCTGCGCCCCGGAGAGTCGAGGGAAAAAGCCCATGCCTCTTTGAACCGCCTCCCTCACCTCCAAGACCCAGGGGTGATCCGGGTTGACGCTCATAGGCGGATATCCCGGATAAAACTTGATATCAAAGTCGATATCCAGCGGTTTCAGGGCCCTCTCGATCTCAGCCATGGCCTCGTCCATGCTCTCTTCCGGTATCACCCGTCGGTCGCCGCGCAGATTGCACCGATCCGGCACAATGTTCTCCTTGATGCCCCCATTTATCATAGTAATATTGAGGATGGGAATGAGGTTCTTCTTTCCAACGGCTTCCAGGGCTGAGCTGGCAGGCAGAAGAGATCTTCTGGCCTGTACCACCTTCTTGAGATCCATGAGCGCGTCCATGATGGGTATGGACCTTTCCACGGCATTCATCCCCAGGAAACTGGAGCCACTGTGCACTGATTTGCCATGCACTACCACATCCCAGTGTATGATGCCGTTGCTGCCTATCACCACATCATCAGAGAAGCCATCCATGCAGAGCATCAGATCCCCTTTAACCAATCCCAAATCGGTGAGATAACACAGGCCGGAGTAGCCGCCTACCTCTTCGTCAGTGGTTAAAAGAATTAAGAGATTGTACTTGGGCTTGCCGCACTCCAGGAGCGCTTTCAAGGCAGCAATTAATGCGGCAATCGATCCCTTGCAGTCGGAGACGCCCCGGCCGTAGACTCTTGCGCTCTTTACCACAGCCTGGAAAGGATCGCTATCCCAAACACCTTCTGCCGGCACCACATCCAGATGGGCATAGATCACCAGCGTCTTCTCCGCTCCGGCGGAAAAGTCGGCGCGAAGGTTGTAGCGATCGCCAACTAATCGTCGGTCACTGCATTTTGCCTCAAAAACCTCCTCTGGCATAACCATCTTTTGCGTGGCAAAGCCCATCTCCTGAAATATCGGGACTAGCCAGTCAACGATCTCCTCATAATTGCTGCCCGGAGGGGCTACGGTCTTAAAACTGATGATTCTCTTTAGCAGATCCATGAGGTAATTGGCATCTGGCGAGGGGATAATATCGGGCATCTTGCATTCCTTCAATAATCAGGAGTTAATAAACCGAGATAACATATAAAATGCTTTGTGAGATGCCATAGGATTGCATTGAATCCTGTATCAGAACTTCGCCATGACCTTCTTTCCCATTCTGATTCCCGGAGTCTCAATTAAATGGTATGTCAGCAATGAGATAGGGGTCACAATTAGTAGAGTGAAGATTATACATAATAATAAATTGAGGTCCGTTGAATAAAAAGTATGATCATAGATATAAAGATAAGCCGGTTTTAATGGATCGATCACAAAAGGATGAATAAGATATAAGCTGTAGCTGATAGCTCCAAAGAATCGAGTGAATCTATTCACGATGAACCGGTTGGGTGTCAAGGAAAGAGAGAGTACCAACAAAACGATAGCTATTGGACTCATTGTCAGCAATATGGTAAATCCTGCCAGAGGCACATACAGATAGTACAATTTCTCAGATAGAGGTGCATTACCAATAAATATGAATAATATAATTAAAGACAGAAGAAGCATACAAAAGGCGGCAGCTGCCCTGTATTCACTTCTAATTTTAGGCAAATATGATTTATAAATCTGATAACAAATGACACCCACTGGTAAAATATATGCCCAATGGAAAAAATTGTAATAATAATAGTTGGTTGACCTCATTACATCCTCTCCGATAATGGTGCCCAACAACGGCGTAATTCCCTTGGAGAGGATGTATATGCCGATAAATAGGAGAATAGAGCGCAACATATTGGTTACACTCATAAATATTAACGGCAAAACTAGGTAAAAGAGCATCTCAACACCTATTGTCCAGCCGCCGTGAAATAGGCTGATGCAATATTGTGGGAAGAGATTGAAGGTGAAGCTGAAGTTAGCCAGGACATCAAGCCAAGAGGGAAGCCCTTTTTGCGTTATGAGACAATCGAGCACCACAAAGATCAGTAAGACATAGAAGAGAGGGGCTATTCTGAAGAATCTGCGAAGATAAAATTTGAGGAACTTTCGTTTCTCGCCTGATTTTTTTGCAAGAGATAAGTATAATGTGAAAGCGCTGATGATAAAAAATAGAGGAATACCTGCTAGAGTCAAACTTACAAGCCTCTCAGGGATGATCTGAATAGGATATGCCCAATTAGTGAGTGAGCCTACTGTTCCATATACGTGATAGAAGAAAACGCTAAGCGCAGCGATTCCCCTCAAAGCATCAATATAATCCAGCTTTCCTGTTTCGGTCCTATCTTGTGTTTTGAATGAGGAATGAACCATGAAATTCTTTAGCAGAGGGATCTCTATCGACAAGATAATCCACCTAACAGATTATTTTAATATTGATGGATCTGAAGAAAAACCTTTGGGTCAAGTAAATCAGATTATGAATGCAAAAGCGGCCCGCACGAACAGAAATCATGGATGGGGCATTGCATCCGCATAATATGCAGCTGCTGAGCATGCAGCCGTTGATTTCATATCATGCAATAGTAAGGAGAAGGCATTCCTCCTGGGTTCTTACTATCTGATCAGGCTCTTTCCGGTCATTGCTTTCGGCTGAGGGATGCCGAGGAGCTGCAATACCGTGGGCGCAATATCCGCCAGGATACCATCCTCGCGAAGGTTGTACTCCCGGACGTCGTCTATTATCAGCGTGAAGGGAACAGGATTGGTGGTATGAGCAGTATGCGGCTGGCCGGTTGTCAGATCTACCATCTTTTCAGCATTGCCGTGATCAGCCGTGAGGAGCACGCATCCGCCCATTTTGAGAACCTCATCGACTACTAGCCCCACGCAACCGTCCACCACCTCGACCGCTTTCACAGCAGCGTCGAATATGCCGGTGTGGCCCACCATATCGGGATTGGCGAAATTGAGAACAATTAGGTCATACTTGCCGCTTTGGATGCGTTCTATCACCTCGTCTCGAACCTTCAAGGCGCTCATCTGCGGCATCAGGTCGTAGGTAGCAACTTTGGGAGAAGGCACAAGGCACCGGTCTTCTCCGGGGTTGGGCTCTTCCTTTCCGCCGTTAAAGAAGTATGTGACATGGGCATATTTCTCCGTCTCGGCTATGCGTAGCTGTTGGAGGCCGGCTCTGCTAACCACCTGGCCGAGAGTATCGTCCAGATCTTGCGCAGGAAAGGCAATGGGCACGTTTAGTGTGGCATCGTACTGGGTCATGCATGTATAGAAAACCCTGATCGGCTTAAGGGCAAAGCCCTGAAAATCCATATCCACAAAGGCTCTGGTGATCTCGCGGGCTCGGTCCGGCCGGAAATTGAAGAATATGATGCTATCGCCATCCTGAACCAGTCCCTCATCGTCAATAAGGGTTGGCAGGACAAATTCGTCATTTTCGCCTCTCAGGTAGCTGTTTTCCACTGCATCCCTGGCGGTAGCTGCCCGCAGACCTTCTCCATCGGTAAGACAGCGATAGGCCTTCTCCACCCTCTCCCATCTTTTGTCCCTGTCCATCGTGTAGTAGCGACCCGAGACTGTAGCCACCTTGCCAGTGCCGATCTGCTGAAGCTTCTCTTCCAGCTCTTGCAAGTAGGTAAGGGCACTTCTGGGAGGCACGTCCCTGCCGTCCAAAACAGCGTGCACATAGACATTCACAAGACCCATCTTCCCGGCCATCTCCAGGAGAGCATAAAGGTGGGTGTTATGGCTGTGCACTCCGCCATCGGAGAGAAGGCCGATGAGATGAAGCCTGGAGCCTCTTGATTTCTCCATTGCCCGCAGCAATACCCCGTTCTCGGCGATTGTGCCCTGCTCAACTGCCAGGCTGATTCGGGTATAGTCCTGATAGACGATGCGACCGCCTCCAATGTTGAGGTGGCCCACCTCTGAATTGCCCATCTGACCGCGCGGCAATCCCACCGCCAGGCCAGAAGCAGCAAGAGTGGTCGTCGGGTAATTCTTCCAGAATCGATCCAGGTTGGGCTTATTCGCCCTGGCAATGGCATTGCCCTCAACTGTTGGGCTTATGCCGAAGCCGTCCATGATTATGATTGCTAAGGGCTTCATCTCAAGAGTCAATAGTTGCCGCGAATATATTAGATCTGCTCTTTGAAACCCTCTTTTCCAATGAGCGGAACGAAGATCACGCCCATCTTCTCCTCAATGGAAAAACCGTTCACTCTTGTCACCAAATAAAGCTCCTGATAGTCCCGGCCCACGGGCAGGACCATCTTGCCGCCCACCTTCAGTTGCTGCTTGAGCGGCTCGGGCACTCTGGGGGCAGCGGCAGCCACGCTTATGCGATCGTAAGGTGCCCGCTCCGCCAGGCCCAGGCTTCCATCAGCCTCGATCATGGTCACATTTGCTATGCCGGCACTTTCCAGATTCTTTCTGGCCACGGCCACCAGCTCCGGCTTGCGCTCCACAGAATATACTATCCCATTAGGGCCCACCATTTCCGCCATCACAGCGGCATGATAGCCGCTTCCTCCTCCCACCTCCAGGACGGTCATTTTTGGCTGCAGATCAAGAAGATCGCACATTATGGCCACCATGTGAGGAGCTGAAATGGTCTGGCTTTCTCCTATGGGAAGGGGTGTGTCCTGGTACGCCCGGCTTTTGAGTGCCTCGGGAATGAAAAGTTCTCTGGGAACGCGGGACATGGCTGCTATGACGGCTTGCTTTACGTTGCCCTGCAAACTGCCCAGGAGTTCTTCTCTGTTCAAAGCTCCCGACCCCATACCCTCTGTATGTCTTTGGCCTCGGCCGAATCGGCAAAACCCTCGCCGCGCAGCTTCATCTTAACGATGACGAATTTGAATCCGTCCACTTTTCTAGCGTCCCCTACCTCAAATACCTCATCGCCGGCAACGTTGATCTTGAGCGAATGGGTCTTGCCGTTTCGATAGACTGAGATTTTGAGCGGCACCTCATCCGTAGCCCGAGCCCAGACGGTCAATACCATCTCAGCCGGAGCGCTGCTCACCCTGCGATCTGTTTCAATAGATGCGATCTCTGTCATGACCACATCTTTGGCGGGATCGTCCACCAGGAGTTCATCTCCGACGCGCAGCATCTCTTTAGCCGGGATTTTAATGAAGTATGGCGCAGATTGCTCATCATTGCTCACAATGACTTTAAGATTGACCAGCCGCTCGCGTTCTACCTGAACGGAATGAACCGTCTCGCATTCAACACATCGCACTAGATTCTCCTGGCCGGTTTTGATCAATGAATGCTCTGTATCGGTACCACAGGTAGGACAGAAGATCTGATCATCAAGCATGACATATTATTATTCCACAGAGTATTTAAAGTATGGCGGCCAGCCGCTCACGGCTCCTGTCCGGTTGCGCAGATAATGCCAGACAAGGCCGGAATGGACTGATTTTTGGGATGGCACAAGAATCGAGTATTTTTAGAGAGGGAAAAATTTTTTAATGAAGACAGAATATCTAAACGTATGAAAGAAGTTATTAAAGAAAATGACTATGCTCTGGATCGCGGGATGGACGAATGCTGCAACATTGCCGAGAGCATGATCGAGGAGATTCATCAGATCGCATCGCCTGGGTTTTCCATAAAGTCCTCTGCTGACAGAAGGCATAAGGGCTCGCTAAAGGAGAGGCTTCTTCGCCAGATAAAGGCAGCGAGAAAGGTGGCGATGGTATGATCCGAAAGAAATTATTTTCATATTTTATCAGATAAAAAAAGTCCGCCCAGGATATATTCGGATAATTTTCACAGGATCGAAAATTCAAATCCATGAAAATTATTTTTAGTATGTAAGGCACATTTTTTGATACACGAAAACTATTTATATTAATCTAGTTACTAATTTAGTTGTGGACGCCAACTCTAAAGCCTGCTGTATCCCGCAATCATGCTCTGAGGTAGAAGTAGACCTCAAGAGGCTTGACCGCATGCTTCAGGCAGCCCACCGAAGTTGTATCGACATAAAAGACAGCTACGACTTTTACGTTTTGGCTTTAAAGGAGTTTAATAAAGAAAACCTCTCCGAGTCATACCTCTATTGCGATCGGGCCAAGTATGAGCTTACCTCAGCCATCAACGATGCCAAGATCAAGATCAAAGGCTCCCGATTTCACAGCCTGCGCACCATCTCATACTTCTTCAAGCTCTATGGGCTTTATGCTGTGATCTTTGCCGCTATCGCTGCCATACTCTTCAGCTTCCTGATCACCAGATTCTCAGAGGTGAGCGTTCTGGGCGTGCCCCTTTGGTCCTCGTTCTTCGCTGGCCTGGGCTCCTCGGCCCAGATCCTGACTGGAATTGCCGACGACCTGCGCCGATATGGCATGGCCTCGCGCTACAAGAGGCTCTGGTACATGGCATTGCCGCTGCTGGCTATGGTCTTCGGCTACATGGCCTATCTCTTCGTCAGTTCCGGCTTTATCGCTCAGGACGGCGGCACAGAGAGCCGGGAGTTTTCTATCATGTTCGTCTGCTTCCTGACCGGATTTCTCACCAAGTGGCTGATTGGTCGGCTCTCGCGAATGTCAAGGGATATTTGAATTTGCGAGCTGTCGCAGCCAGTGAATACGCGAGAGCCGTTAGATAGCTCGGCCAATGCCAATAGAAATCAATTCGTCAAAAAACATCCGATAGCATCTGTCGGCGCGGGCCTTCCCAATCCCGCAGGAAGAATCTGGGTTTCAGCTTTCCCCTAACCCGCACCCTTGCATAGACAAGGACCTTATCCTTCTGCCGAGACTTCTCCGCCTGCAGAGCATCCAATGTATCTTTTTCCTTTTGCGATAGCTCTATCTCCCCCTCTCTGCCTGTAGACCAATCGAAGATCCGGACCATATACTGGGTTTTGATATGCAAAAGAGTTCCCTTTTCTCGATCCTCAATCGATCCTATGCCGCAAGCATACTCCACCGGACTCTCAAACTTCTGGCATGCCTCATCCGGCTGGCACAGTCCCAGGTCAGCTATCCCAAGATCAGGGTAGCCTTTGCTCTGCCGCTTCATAACCCTGCATTTGGGGCAGTGCATCTTCATGAACCACTCCTCAAAGATCCGCTCTTCTGCGACAGCGGCGCTCGACCAGATTCCTTTTGCCTCCTGGCGGCAGTAGCCTGTCTGTCCTAGAAATGCTGCCAGGATGGCGGCGGTTCTATGCTTGCCCTTCTCACCTGCAGCTTTGGCCAATATGCCCTTGATGCAGGGGGGAAAAGCCTGCTCCAGTGCAGGCTCCTCTGCCGTCCAGAGCATCTCCTCTCTTCGTTCTACGGCTTGGACGGATATTGGTATCTCCTTTCCTTCGTAGATCGGTTGGCGATGTCTATCGGAAGGCATATTCTAAACTCTCTTGTGTCCTCCCACAAAATAAGCCTGCGTATCTTTGTCCGGTCTCGCCTGCTGGGGCACAGCCGCATCGCCTTTGCGGGATTCATAGTCCATTCTCTCTTTGAGGATGCACCTGCTGCCTCGCAGGCCTCCCAACGGATTTTTGGGAGTGCCCATGGAGTTCATGCAGCGGGCCATGACAGCCGCGCCCCGAGCCAGGCCATCATCCACAAAGACCACGTTCTTCTCCACCTGGTCGTACAGCCCCAGTTTTTCAATCTCCTCCAAAATAAGGGCGGGCTTGCCGCCGCTGATCCCCGCCCTTCCGGTCACTCCCAGGGTGGTATTCTTGCTGACGACACCCTCCTCGACACCCACCTGCACCAGCCGACAGGCCGCGCGGGCCATGGCTATATCCAGAGTGCCGAAAAGAGTCTTCAGGTTCTTGGATCTGTAAATATCGGCGCCGATCTTGCTGAGCTTGGAAAGATCGCTGCCGTTCACCCCAACATCGCAGCCGATGAGCACCACGTTATTCTGGGCGGCAGCTTGCGGGCAGACCGGCACAAGACCATATTTGGTGCGGCTGGCAGGAACCTTCTCAATTGTCACCAGCTCATCAATCTGATCGGCGTACTGCTGCGCCTCTTTGCCATAGTCGGGCTTGGTATTGCCATTGAAGATATCCAGTGTGGCTCCGGTCATCTTGTCCACAAGTCCCGTTCCCTGGACAACGGCATCAGGAATGGCTCCGGCCAGTCCCAGAAGATTGCCGATGGTGTAAGCATAAGGAAGATCGTCGCTTGTCACCCTTCCGTCCAGTGTGGTGCCAAAGTCCATGGAGAGACAGGGATTGCGAAAGTCCACATCAGTCCATCGGCTGCCTTCCTTTATGCCGGCAGTGGCAAGCTCTCCTTCCATCTCGTTGGCCACTACCTCAACACCGGTAGAGCCCTGCGGCGGAAAACAAGAGGCCACAGCTCCCATGAAAATCACCTTCTCAATCATGGTGTAGCGCTTGAACCTTTCCAGGATGTTATGGATGCTCATGGCGGGGGTCATAAGACGGGGCGGAACCCCGGCATCGAGGCAGCCCTTGGCCAGCGCCTGAATGAAGGCTCCAACCTGATCTGGCGAGTCCAGCTCGGCCACCACGCCAGTGGACCGCACCACGAAGTGCAGGTCGGTCTTGATATCCAGGCGGGCTCTCTCGTGACTCTCGATGAGGGTATTTTTTACCAGTTCGGCAATCGACTCTCTGGTAAGAGGCGTGCCGTTGATGGTATGAGCAAATATCTCCTCACCAGCTTTTGGCCTGCGCACGTCTCTGGTCATCTTCACAGTCTTGTTGACGATGTAGGTCTTGCCTGTGTTCATGTCCGTGGCAGTAAGAACGCATTTGGTGGTGGTATTGCCCACCTCCACCGAGGCTACAATGTAAAATGGTTTGCTGCGAAGATCAAGGTAATTGAAGGGCGGGCTACTGGCAATGCGAGGCGATGGTTTTGACCGGAAGAGTCGAGCGAAGTTCATGGTGAGAGGAAAAGGGTGAGGTGAGATTAAAGCTTTGGGTGGGACTATTCCTGCGACTATTCCTGCAAAGCATTGGACTTGGGCAGGAAGAATAATCCGTGCGCCCTACATAGACTTTATATAGAATCATCCCCATTTAATAATTGAATATTTTCTGTTCGCGCATTTCGTCTACAGAAATTTATCCAATGACAATTCAGGTGAAAAGAGCATGGATCAAATCAGTATGGATCAAAAGAGCACAGATCAACCAATCATAGATCAAGCGAAAAAGAAAAAGAATGATTTAGCAAATAAGTCAGGGCGCATGGCCATATTGGAAGAGGACAAAGCAAGAGAAGCTCGCAGGTGGCAGCGCAAAAGAGAGACTATCAAACGATTCGCAGGGACAAAATAAGATACAGGCAGCTATTGAATTAGCGTTCTATTCATAGGGTTATCCGCATTAGATTATCGCAATTGTCTATATCTAATAACAAAAGAAATATATATTAGATGTGCATAAGTAGTATTAGGTGATGGGGCCTCTGTACCGATCAAGACTACAGTCCCTTCTAAGACGCCTTATCACCCTATTCACCCTTTAATCTTTTAGCCCTTCCATGGTCACGGAGAAGACCGCCTCGCCGTCCGGCAGATTGGGTGAGTCCACCAGCCTGGCAATTCGTTTTTCTCCTTTGGACTTTCGCAGATATATTCTGAAAGTGGACGTATGCCCAAGAACGTGCCCGCCCACAGGTTTGGTCGGATCGCCAAAGAAGGTATCCGGCTTGCTCATGACCTGATTGGTCACCAGAATCAGGGCATTGTTCAGATCGCCAAAGCGCATCAGATCGTGCAGGTGCTTGTTGAGCTTTTGCTGCCGGTTAGCGAGTGTGCCCCGCCCCACATACTCCGCCCTAAAGTGAGCCGTTACCGAGTCTACGATGATCAGGCGCACAGGATATTCAGATTCCCTTGCCTTCTCTGCCAGGTCCATAGCGCTCTCTGCCAGGAGGATCTGGTGATTGGAGTTGAAGGCTCTGGCCACACTGATGTTTTTTAAGAAATCGGCCGGGTCGCGGTCCAGGCCATCCGGCGCAGGGGGCAGGCCTTTCACCATCTGAGCGATGCGCTCCGGACGGAAGGTGTTCTCAGTGTCGATAATGACTACCGAACCGTGCAAGCCACCCATTTCAGTTGGCAGTTGCACGTTTATGGCCATCTGATGGGCCACCTGCGTCTTGCCTGATCCGAATTCGCCGTACAGCTCCACAATGGATTGAGTCTCCATACCCCCGCCCAGAAGTTCATTGAGGTTCTTGCTGCCGGTGGTGATCTTGCCTACCAGACGCCTGCGCTCCAGGATTCGGTCTCCCGTCTCAAAGCCGCCTACATCCGCGGCCTCTCTGGCCCCGGCAATGATCTTAGCAGCTGTGGCTTCTCCCACTTCTGCCGCGGCCACCAGCTCGCCAGGAGAGGCAACCGCTATAGCTTCCACGGAGCTAAAGCCGGCCTCGCGCAGCTTTTCCGCAGTGGCCGGACCCACACCCGGCAGATCTTCCAGTAATTTTATCGACATCTTCCCAGTTCCTTAAAATCTTCCTCAATGAGAAATCACAGGTCTTCTTTAACAACGTTATCCAGGCGGAGCGAAAGTAATCTTGGTGCGCCATCCGCAAGACAGCTCCAGTTCCTCGTTCCAACCGCTCTTGGCCAGTGCATCAATAACCTCCGCTTTGTAGCCCAGATCCAGGCCCTGCAATAAATCCACATGTTCACCCCAAAGAGCAACTCTGATGCGACCAGTATCGTCTGAGATGTAGATATTAGCGACTCTTCCCGCCTTTCCGTCATCTCTTTGAAACTCTCGCACCTCTCCAAGACCCGTCACAAAGCCACTGACGCTGGCGAGCACGCCCGGCTTGAGATCGGCTATCGGCGTCATCTTCTCTATGAACTGTACCTTCTTGCTGCTCTTCTTGACACTGCTGTAGCTTCCCGTCTGAATCTCAAGCGATCCATACCTCTCCCGAGACGAGCCGTTCGTGACCTCGATTGTCTCACCCTTATCGAGCGGCATGGCAGCCTGCGTATCCCAGAGGGTAAGCCTGATCTTGCCCGTCTCATCTCCCAGGAGAACTGTGCGCACCTGCCCCTGGCCTCCGTCTTTACGAAGGAACTGCCTGATCTCGCCCGGATCCACAACGGCCCCCAGAAGGCTGACATCGCTCATGTCGCTCTTGATCTCGGCAATTTTGTAGAGCGCTTCCCTGGTGGATATGTCCAGGTCCACCTCCTCGATGCCCCCGCCTCTGCCCAAAGTAACCTCAGTCCCAGTGTAGCCCTCTTTGGCCAGACCCCTAACCTTGAGGCACTGCCCTTCTTTGAGATCTCCGGAGCGGACCAGTTCCACCGTCTCATCCCAAAGAGCCACGCGCACAGATCCCGTCTCATCGGCCAGCGTTAGATTGGCAACCCGTCCCATGGACCCGTCCGAACGGGGAAACTCTCGTACCTCGGAGACGGCGAGCACCCGGCCCGTGAAAATAACATTTCCCGTCTCCGGCCGGATGCTGCCAATCTTGGTCAGCACCTCGGATGCTCCCAGGTCCCGGGCAACGAGCATTGCCGCCGTCCTGCCGTCGCATAAGCCCGCCATGAGGGCTACCTTCTCCTCTACTCTTGCCTGGAAATCCTCCAGCGTTATCTGATCCGCCAGCTGCCGGTAAATCTCCTCTATTTGCTCGTCCATCTCCGATCATCCGTGAACTCTATAGCGCTCTTCCAGGTACTTCAGATAAGGAGCATTACAGGATGCCAGGAAGGCATTACAGACCTCTGCCGGATCTCCGTCCGCAGCAATGGCTCCGTTATCAATGAGCATGGCCCGGTGGGAGATCTCTTTCACGAAATCAACATGGTGGCTGACCAGGATTATGGTGGTTCCTAACTGCGCATTGATCATCTTGATGGCGTTAGAGACCTCACGCATGGTGATGGGATCGATATCTCCGAAAGGCTCGTCCAGAATCAGAATCTTGGGCTTGGCAGCCAGGATAATTGCTAAAGATGCTCTTACCAGCTCTCCACCGCTCAGTTGCTCGGGAAGCTTCCACATGGCTTCTCTATCAAGGGAGATCAGATCAAAGATCGGCTCAGCATACTTGCGAGCCTCTGTTGTAGGAAAACGGGGAAACAGATCTTTGAATATGTCTCTGGTCAGTCCCAGTGCCTCAAGGGCGGCCTTAGCGTCCTCTTCCGACATATCTGTCATGGCATAAATGACATCAAGCACCTTGTCGCTTATGCCCAGCTCCTCGGCTATAGCACGGGCATGGTCAATGACATCAACGCCCTTGATGCCCATTTTGTAGGCGATCTGATCGAGAATGGTCTCGCCTGCATAAAGAGCAAACTCCTGATACATGATGCCTAAAGACCGGCGCACATTCATTCTGTCGGACGAGTAGGCGACCATGTCCACCCACTTATCACCATAACGATAGTAGACGCTGCCCTCATCCGGCAGTTTCACGCCCTGCATGATCTTGAGAAGTGTTGTCTTCCCCCCGCCACTGTTGCCTATGATGGATGTGATCTCGCTCTCGTTTATATCGAAGTTGAGGTTCTCCATTTTAAGGACATTGAGAACCTCTCCTGTGCAAACCTGGCAGCCTCTCTTGGATAAACCTCTTACTTTAATGAGAGGCTGGGCATTGGGCCAGGATGCCAGAGGCTCCATCTTTCCAATCCCTGCCATAAATCGGTCCAGGATCTCCCTCGGCTTTCCATCGGCGACGATCTTTCCTTTTTCCAGCCAAATCAGCCGATCTGCCAGATACTCATGAATCTCAGGCAGATGCGATACTACGATTATGGTCAGGTCCAGCTCCTTGTTCACGTTCTTGATGGCATCAAGCACCTCTTGCTTGGTGGCCGGACAGGCCATGGTGGCCGGTTCATCCAGCAGCAATATTTTGGGTTTTTTGGCAAGTTGCCTGGCAATAAGGAGCCTCTGTTTCTCCCCGCCGCTGAGGATAGTGGCCAGATGTTGTGCTTTTTCTCCCAGGCCCACCAGCCGCAAGTAGTGCATGGCTTCCTGGTAAAGCTCATCATAGTCCGCGTCCTCGGGAATAGGCAGAGCCTCATAGCCGGTTTCCCTGGCTTTAACTCTTCGCACCACGTTTTTAAGAGCTGTCTCCGTCCAGAGCGCAAAATCTCTTTGCAGATGTATGGCTGTTATCGTCATCTGTGCTCTCTTTGCATCATCATCGCTGTCCGGTGTGATGGTCATGCCATCCAGGATTATCCTGCCGCTGTCAAAGTCCTCCATGCCTCTGAGTATCTTCATGAGAGTGCTTTTGCCGCCACCGCTCTTTCCCACCAATCCCAAAATCTCACCTGGCCTGGTGGTGAAGCTGACATTTTCAAGAGCCACAACATCTCTGTCCTTCACCCTGTATGTCTTGGACAGATTTTCAATCTGGAGCAAAATAAAAACCTCCTACCTTACCTTAGTTCCCATTTCCACAAATTCACGAGGTCGGAGCAGCACGGCCTTGCCGGAAGCATCCGCAGCCAGGAGCATGGCTTGCGACTCGACGCCAAAGAGCTTGGTCGGCTTGAGATTGGTCAAGACTACCACCTGCGTGCCTACCAGCTCCTCTGCAGAGTAGGCACCCGCAATGCCTGCCACCACCTGACGAATCTCGTCTCCAATATCAACCTGAAGCTTGAGCAGCTTCTTTGAGCCTTTAATGGGGCCCGCCTCCTTAATTTCGCCGATACGAAGGTCTAATGATCCAAACTCCTCAAAAGAGATCTCACCCTTCTTTTCTTCTGCTTTTTCCGCTGCCTTCCCCTTTATGTCGGCTTTTTCTACCCTCTCTCGAAAGATGGTGTCAAGCTCCTTGACGAATGCTTCTTCCATGCGTGAGAAGAGTATCTCGGGAGTGCCGAGCTGGCCATCCTCGGCCAGAGGAACCATAGCCTCCTGGAAAGTTTTTTCCGCCACTGAATCCTCCAGGCCCAACTGCTTCCAGGCAGCTTCCATCTTTGTGGGCATTACCGGCTGAATGAAGATGACCAGCGCCTTGGCGATCTGCAAGCAGCTTCTCAGCACGGCGCCAGCAGCGGCCTTATCGCTCTTTACCAGCTTCCAGGGCTCATGACTCTGGAAGTAGATATTGCCGTAGTCCGCCAGAGTCATCACGCTGTCTATGGCTTTCTTGAACTCGTACTCTTCCAGGTCTGCTGCAACTTCGTTTAATGTCTGGCTTATCCTTGCCATGACCTCTTGGTCAATTTCACCTCGCGGAACATGACCCTCAAAGTTCTTCACTGTGAATGTCAGAGCACGGTTTATGAAGTTTCCAAGCGCGCCCACAAGCTCGGTGTTTACCTTATCGGCAAAGATCTTCCAGGCGAAGTTGACCTCTTTGTTGTGAGCTGTGTAACTGGCCAGATAGTAGCGCAGCAGATCAGGATGAATGCCCTTTTCCAGATAATCGTCTTTAACCCAGATGACATTGCCCCGTGATTTGGAAAATTTCTTGTCGTCTATCTTTAGCATGCCGCTGGCAACTACAGCCGTTGGCAATGTGTAGCCAGCTCCTTTGAGCATGGCAGGCCAGAAGATGCAGTGATGATAGACGATATCCCCGCCGATGAAGTGCACGATCTTGGCCCCATTCTTCCAATAATCCTGCCAGTCCCGACCGTTCTTGGCGCACCACTCCTCAGTAAAGGCAATGTAGCCGATGGGAGCATCCACCCAGACGTAAACCACCAGGTCCTCATGTCCCGGAAACTTGACGCCCCAAGCCATATTGCGGGTTATGCACCAATCCTTCAGCTCCTGTCGAACCCACTCGATAGCATAATTGCGAGCTGATGCTGTTCCTCCCAATGTCTCAAGGTACGAGAGGAGAAAATCCTTGAACATAGAGAGCTTAAAGAAATAATGGATTTGTTTTCTATATTCTGCTTTCCCGCCGCAAACCTTGCAGACTGCATTTTTGATCTCCCCCGGTTCCAGATGGCGACCGCAGCCCATGTCGCATTCGTCGCCGCGAGCAGGCTTTCCGCAGTAGGGACACTCTCCCTCTACATATCTATCAGGCAAGAAGCGCTCGCATTTAGGGCAGAAAGCAAGCTCGATCTCTTTGGAATAGACGTATCCCCCGTCCATGAGGGCACGGACCATATCTTGCGTGCGATTGTGGCAAGCAGGATCGTCAGTGTCCCCGAAGAAGTCGAAATCGACACCCATACCTTTGAAGACCTCGTCAAAGTGCTGGTGGTATCTGGCTACGAGCGCTTTGGGCGTCATTCCCAGGCCTTCGGCATTGACCACGATGGGGGTTCCATGGGCGTCCGAGCCGCATACGAAGAGCACGTCTTTGCCCATCTTTTTCAATCCTCGAACAAAGATGTCCGCAGGTACATAAGTTCTCAAATGGCCTAAATGACAGGGGCCATTGGCATAGGGCAGGCCGCAGGTTACAAGGATAGGCGATGACAATCTAGAACACCGATCCTGCTATGATGAAACAGGCAGATATAGGTTTCCCAGCCTGTCATATAACTGGACTTATTACAGGTGAGTTCTTGGATAAAATGTATATAATTGAATGGCAAATGCAGACAATAGATATAACGGGGGTATTCAGATGAAATTAATTGTTCTAGCCCTTCTGCTGGTCTTGGCCTTCGGCATGGCCCAGGCCGTGCCGCTGCAAGGCAGCGATGCAAACGCGACTGTGGTGCTCTTCGGAGCTAGCAGGACGCCTCTGGAAGATGAAAACGCCACCCATGAAATCGTAAAGGTTGATGTCGGTCTCATGGGAGCTGAGAATGCCACATATCAACTGGTGGATGCGGATAATATTATCTACACGGCCGGCCTGTACAAGCCGCTCTCTTCAGGAAAACAGACAATCTTCTTCCTCACCAGCAACGATCGCCTCTTCAAACTCATCAATGTGACACCAAAAGGGGGCGCGCCCATTTACATCAACTGGTGGGCAACACCCAAAGGCAGCAACAATAACTTGATTATAAGGTATTATGGAATCACAGACTGGCTGGTCAATTCCGATGAACAGGCGATAGTAGTTCAGGTCCGCGTGCAGAATAACGGCACCAAGAACATTATTGTAAGCCCGGAGAACTTCACATTATTGGACCATTGGGGCTGGCCCTATCGTCCCACCCTTGGTTTTGATCCGGAGATCGTCGGTCCGCAAAATGCCACCTCCGATCGTGTCAAGCTGGGCTTTACAGGTGTCTCGCTTCTTAGCCGTCCTGCCGCGCTGGCTTATGACTACATGATGCCGGAACAGATTGTCATAGAGTTTGAGCGAGACTACGTACCCCTCTCGGATGAGACGGTCTACGGCGCCAATGCCGCAAAGAGCGCAGCTCCAGCCGAGCCTCTGCCAACAGTCGCCCCGCCCGCCTCGGATCAGACCGTAGCTGATCAGACAGCACCAAGCGAGACCGTGCAGCCTGCGGCCAAAGAGAATGCAACTGCCAAGATTGGCAGCTCTATCAAGGATAAACTAGCTGCCAGCAAGGCGCGTCTCGAGGCCACCAAGGAGAGTCTGGATAAAAAGACACCGGACACAAATGAAAACGCCAGCATATCAAGCAATGCCTCGAATAGCACATCGAGCATTTCCGCCTGAAGCCATGGCAAGCGGCTCTTGGGGGTGATTGTCTGCACCCACCAAAAGCGTGCAGCATTCTTTTAATGCACCAAGATTGATAAATAACATCGGTTGGACCGATGTTACTTATCAATCCATTCGAGGCATAGACCAAAGGAAAAGCACCCAAAAGAATATATCATAACATCGGAGGTATGTTATAGATGAAATGGCTGGCTATGACACTGTTCATGATCCTATTACCGGGAATCGCCCAAGATTATCCTCTGCAAATGAGCAATGGTGTCGTTAACTGCACCATCTTCGGCTCCTTCAAGGACCCAGGGTTTACCGGGACCACTTATTCCGACTCGTACTCAGTCATGGTTGTGGACACACGGCTGACCAGATTAAACGAAAGCGATAGAGAGCCAATTCGTGCCACCTATAGCCTGACCGATGGAAACGACCGGGTCTTTCAGGCCAGTGCTCAAAATATAAAAGAGTTGCAGCCAGGTCGCCGGTTGATTGGTTTTGTCGTCCCGAGAGAGACTATTGCCAAGAGCCTGACCATAGATTTATCTTCGGATAAAAGGGGAGGAGAGCAGTTCTCACTTCGTTTTCCCGAGCTTGTCAACACCAGCAACGCAAATGTAACCATGCTCTATTACGGAGTGCTCCGGTCCAGTGTATACTCCAATAAGAAGACGATCGAATTGGATGTGGCGGTTACCAATAACGGCACGGGAAAACTTGTCCTTGATGCCAATAACTTTACATTGAAAGACCAATGGGGCTGGAAGTATGAGAGCAAAGAGTATGATAACTATGGAAAGAAGGGCATGCCCGAAAAGGTGCTAGTGCAAAATGAGACCATTAGATCCGGCCTGATGTTCAATTCCGTCTCGCCACTGAGCAGACCCGTAGAACTGGTCTACAGATATTCCAATAACAGCTATCTCACAATGAACATAGACCTTGAGGCAGGTCTTGTCTCTGCCGTCCCCGAAACGGTCTGTAATGATTGTAATAGCCCGGAGGAGGCCGCCTCCAACCTGGCCGGCTCCATCAAGGCCACCAAAGCCCGTCTGGCAAAGGTCAAGAAGATAAACAGCACAACCGAGAGCGCTCCTAAAGGGAGAGATGAGCTCTGAGGGTATTGTGATAAATCTAAATCTGTTTGAAGAATAGGAGGGATTGATATCAAACAATATAACCCAAAGATATCTGTGTTGGCTAGAATATTTTGTGCAGTCTGCATCACTTTGGCTATTTCCATTCCAGCGTTTGGATGCACAACATTTGGCATAACCAAATCAGCTTCATCCGATGGGTCAGTCTTTGTGGGACACAGCAACGATGGCTTTGGACCGGGAGAGATTGGCACCACCATCCGAGAGGATGCTGTGGCGTTCTCCTTTGTTCCTGCTCAGAATTTCACACCAGGATCAAAACGTCCCATTCTTTATGATCCAAGCAGCGGCGGAGAATTCAGTGGAAGCGGCGAGGCATCAGAATATGAGAATATTATCATTGGCTATGTGGATCAGGTGAATCATACATATAGCTACCTTAGCGGCTCATATGGGATGATGAATGAACATCAGCTTATTTCGGGAGAGTGTACGGATTATGCGAAGATCCACCCAGATGCAGAGCAGGGCAAGCGGATACTCTACAGTTCGGAGCTGTCAAACATCGCAATGGAGAGATGCAGGACTGCCAAAGAGGCAGTCGAACTGGTAGGATCGCTCATCGAAGAGCACGGTTACTACGGAACTGGGGAGACGCTGATCTTTGCAGACCCAAATGATGTCTGGGTTATAGAGATGTGCGGAGGGACTCCATCAGGTACTGGTGGATATTGGGCGGCACAGCGCGTTCCTGATGGTCAGGTTTTCGTTGCTGCCAACGAGTTTCGAATCAGAGAAATCGATGCTAATGAAACCAATAATACCGACTTGATGTTTTCTAAAAATCTCTTTAGTGATGCTGAGACGATGGGATGGTGGAATCGCAGCGATGGCCGGCTTGACTGGACTGCAACCTTCAGCGCTGGTGAGTATTCCCATCCATATTATTCCCTTGGTCGTGTTTGGCGCATCTTCGACCGAATTGCACCATCAAAAAATCTGTCTCCTTATGTAGAAGGACCTTTCACCACAGCCTACCCCTTCTCGATAGTCCCGGATAGGCCGATCAATATCACAGAGGCGTTTAATCTCTACCGGGATCATTACGAGGGTACGAAGTTTGATCTGACTGCGCCGCCTGCGGGTGGGCCGTTCGGTGATCCATACAGAAAATGGGGACCATTTGATGAGCATGACCGGTTGTATCCGGGTGAACTCAAGCCGGGAGCCTGGCCCAGGCCAATCTCCACCGATCCATGCGGCTACTCTTATGTAGCCCAGGCAAGAGATTGGCTGCCTGACTCTATTGGCGGGGTATGCTGGCTTGGGCTTTCTTCACCTGCTGAGACATGCTACGCACCATTTTATGCAGGCATAACAAAGCTTCCTGCTCCATATCTGAACGGATCGCACTGGGATCTTGACTTTGATACAGCATTCTGGCCTTTTGAGATCGTGCAGAACTGGGCCAGGTTGATGTATGTGGAGACGATACCGGTCATTAAGGCAGAACAGGTGCGCCTCGAGAGCAGTGCACTCTCCCGGCAGGCTGATATTGAGCAGCAGGCTATGGATCTGCATAAAAAAGATGAACTCTTGGCCCATGAATTTCTGACAAATTATACGAATGCCACAGCGATGGAAAACCTCGAGAGCTGGAAGATTCTCTTTGAAAAACTGGTTGTGGCCTATCGCAACGGGCAGTATAACGATGTTCAGAATAAGACGATAGAGAACATTGGATATCCTGATTGGTGGCTTGAGTATGCACAGTACCAGTATGGTCCGAGAGTATATGATCTCCCATCTCTGCGAGAGATTGCAGGGGTCAAATATACCGGCGAAACGGTAAATCTCACATCATCAGAAGACCCTATCGCTTATATTCGGGAAAAACAAACTAAATAGATTCTTTTTTTTTTATATTTTCAAATCATGTCCAGCCTCTGGGAAAAGTCTGCCAAGATATCCTCTTTGTCCTCAATGCCCAACTGAGACCCTCGACCAGGCCGTCGGAGATCTCCATCCTCTCTCATCTCTTTTGGCATAACTGCATGGATCATAAATTGAGGTTGCTCATAAGATTGCGACCCGCCTTTACTCCGCCTTTTGCCTCAAAGGAGAGCATTCCGCCCCAGCCGCTCATCTGCCTTGCAGACAGGACATGCTGCTGATAGCTGGAGAGAACCGATGCTCAAAAGAAATATAGCGATCTATTCATATTCTGCTCTTTTTGGCCGAGATCTATTTTGTCCAGCAAATCCCCTAGCTCTTCTGGATCTACTGCCTGAAAAGCGCCGCAAATTTCCCAGCTATTCAGACTTATGACAGGCTTATTCATCTTCATGGCTAAGGCCATCTCGGAAAGAGTGCCCATTTCACCAGGCAGAGCTATTACCAAATCGGCGCTATTCACAATTATCGCATTTCTCGCGTGACCCATGCCTGTAGCAATTGCCACATCCACACACGAATTTGCCTCTTGCTTCTCGCCGGGAAGTATGCCGACGCAAAGGCCTCCTGCCTCTCGAGCCCCGCAGCAGGCAGCCTCCATCACGCCGCCCAGGCCACCGCAAATGAGAACGTGGCCATGCGAAGCAATGATCTGACCAAGCCTTTTAGCCGTATCCCTAACTTCTGGGCTGCATACTCCCCCGCCCACAACTGCAATCTGCATTTTCTTTCCTTGGAGGCTAAACTGAAATAATAGTATCGCTATGAACATAAAGAATAAACATAAAGACTGCATGATCAGAAGGAAGATTCCAATGGATAAGAGATCGGTTCTAAGAGCATTCTTCCGGTTTATCAACCGATTTATTGTTGTACCGGCGTTTCAGACAGGCTGGGGGCGGATCATATCTAACTCCATTACAGGAGACGTCATGGTGCTTGGCATTGCGGGCAGAAGGACGGGAAAGGTTCGCTATACTCCAGTAAGCTATGCCCGTAACGGACTGAATATCTACTGCTACCAGGGAAAAGAGATGAAAGGGCAGTGGTATCTGAACCTTCTGGCAAATCCCAAGGTTGAGGTGCTCCTGCCGGAGGGTCGCTTTTCCGGGAAAGGTGAAGAGGTTTGTGATTCTCAGGAGAAGCTGAGGGCAATCAAGCAGATCCTGCTGGCAAGCGGCCTTAATCGCACCATGTACGGATTTGATCCAAAGACAGCAGCAGATGAGGTGGTGTTGGAGAAGACAAGAGACATGCCGGTGATCAGGATTAGACTAGATTATTCGAAGAATTTAGCAAATGAATTGTGAGTTAAATAATATAAAGTATATTTTCAAAAATGAACTCAGTCCCTCGTCACTTGATCCAGATGATATTAGTTGCAGTGAACAAGCTATATAAAGCATTATTGCTAAAAATAAAAATATGAGTTTTAATGAGTGGGCTAACAACAAAATAGATGGGCTTACATGGGTTTAACAAAAATTGCGGTTGCTGCTTTTGTGCTGATGATCGCAAAACTCTGGCCACCTTTGCTAAGTATGGAATGGTATTGGTATGGGCTGATATGGATAGTTCTTGCAGCAATTCCATTGAGGAATCTTTGGAAAGGCTAATTGTTGATGAGACAATTGGCCATCATTTGTGGATGGTAATTTGCCTCATATCAATGCGTTGCTCCAACAAGACATCTCTCTTAAAAAGTGGGGTGATGATTGGCTTTTCAGTCGCGCCAACTCCAGCCCACTTCCTGCGATCATCATCTCCACCGATTTTACCCTGGCTCTTCTGCCCGCAGGAAGATCCAAAGGAGTCTGCTTTGCTTTCCAAGGCTACCATCCTGCCCTGATAAGAATTGCCACCAGGCTTATTCCGATACCTGCGCCCAGCGCAAGCAATCCCTCAACCATGAATGCATTCGCATAACTAAGCCCACTTTTAACCAGGCACTCAATGGATTTAATCGGGGACTCAAGAGCCTCCAACCTACCCAGGCATGCTGGGACGACTTCAATATTCAAATACTCTCTCAATGTTCTTCTTCCAATTTGTTCTATCATTTTCCTGTTTCCCGAAAGAGTTAGGCCGCTTTTTATCATACCGCTTAAGCGCGGCAACCAACTTGTTGAGTCCTTGAAGTTTTGAGGACAAATGGAGCTTATACGGACCAATCTTTCGAGCCCTTGATTTGTGATCTGGCTTTCAAAATTCGATACTGCTGCACAGCGATAAGACACATAGCACCCAATCCAATTCAAGACCGGATTGGGATTACAGGCCGGGATGTTTCATAGATGCATCTAAGGATACACCATTGCCGTGCTCTGGACAAAGAATAGAAATCATGAGCTTCGACATAAAAAGAAGGTTTTGGCCTAACTTATATAAATTTAACTGACGCGAAAGCTATAACTTTCATCCGTCCCGAGTAGCAATTGTGGACTGGTTTTTCCTCTCTGTATTGGGCGCGTCTGCTCTTGCCGTTACCGGGATTATCGACAAGTTCATCCTGAGCAAGTATGTGCACAATCCTCTGGCCTACCTGGCAGCACTGGTGGTAATGCAGCAGATGCTTATCGCAGTCATCCCATTCTACTTGGGATGGGGATTTGTCTACCCCCAGACCTTTTACGCCATGGCGGCAGGCAGCTGCCAGGTGGTCCTCTGGTCGGCCTACCTGCTGGCCCTTCATGTGGAGGAGACGAGCAGAGTGGCAGCCATGGTATACGTCTTTCCCGTCTTCGTCTTCCTGGGCGCTTTTCTCTTATTAGGAGAGACTCTTTCAGCCGAAGATTATGCAGGAGGCGCTCTGCTGGTCTGCAGCGCCTTATTAATATCCTACCGGCCTGCAGAGCGCGGCAGCCCTGCTATCATCTCTCCGGCTCTAAAGTACATGGCAGTATTTTGGATATTTTCTGCAGCCTATGCCCTGGCTGCCAAATACCTGCTCGCTTTCATGAATGAATGGCATTTGATTCTCTGGTCGTCTCTGGGCAGTCTGCTGGCCGTGTTGCCGGTTCTGTATCGCGAGCCTGTGCGTAGCGAGTTTGCCGCATATTTCAGTCGCGGTCCGTTTCTGCTCTCAGCTCTCCTGGCTGACGAACTCTTCGACTTCCTGGGAAGAGGTGCCTTCATCTTCGCCTATGCCGCCGGATCGGTAGCCCTGGTCTCCAGCGTGGCCGCTCTTCAGCCCTTTATAACTCTGATCTATGTCGTTCTCCTGGGACTGTTTGTTCCAGGAATCCTGCAAGAAGAGTTGGACAGGAAGACAGTAGCCCTGAAGACGATCGCCATTCTCTTGATTGTGGTAGGAGTATATCTTGTCTCTTAATCTGTCAGATCTTTAATTGGCAAAATCCCAATTCAATAAAAAAGGGGATAGTACGATTTTTGCATCAAACCTGTAATGGTTCTTTAATACGACTTAACCGAACGACTATATCGCCATCCGGGCAGGTTACATCCGCATAACCCTCGCCTTTTTCCCAGGGCATTTTATCGCTATATCTCATCGCGAAGGCTGAAGGAAAGATTGCATTGAATGCTCGTACACACATGCCTTCAGGCGTTCTGGCTTCAAAAACGAAATTATCGCCTTTTTTCATTTTTGCCGCACCTATGCACTTTTCTTTGTCTCCTACGATGCTGATTACTTCACATCTTATTTTATAAACCGCCAATTTCAACTCCTCCACACAAGATTCTTGGGCTTGAATTGATGTTCGTTGCTATCAGGATCCGAGAGTTGGCAACTGATATCTCATCACCACTAGCCAGTCATATACATGTTTGGCTATGATATTTAACTATTCCTTGATTTTTTTATCTGAAAATTGCAGCTGCATTACATTCGCTCCACGCACGGCTTGCTCTCTTATTCCTAGAGCCGCTTATTCTCTATTATGGAAATTGAACTCCACCCGGCGGTCTCTTTGCTCCCTGATACATTCAATGTCCTGGTAGCCCCTGTTGAGATGCTGGTTAACGCCCTGAACAGCCACCTGGAATTGCAGCGCTATAAGATCCTCTTCGTCTGTGGCAACTACTCACGCATCCTCAGCCGACTGGATCGCCTCTTCACCGAGTTGGAAGTACGCCGGGCTTTCACCTCCTTCCAGCTAATGACCATCTTGGAGGAAAACCACCACAGTTTCCTGATCATCGAGCATGATCCTACTCTCTATGAAGATGCCAAAGAGATGGTCGAATATGTGGCACAAGCACTCAGGCAAACATCAATAGAGGCCACAATACTGCTCTACTCGCCCGCTCTGGACCCTCATCTGGAGAAGATGACCGAGCTTGCAGACCGAGTATTCTGCTTCTACGAAATGCCGAAAGCTCCCGCAAGAGGCAAAGCTAATGCTGAGGCGAAAATGCCCGGATCACAGGCCACATTCGAGGTGTTCTCATGAGATTTTGGAGACGAAAATGCTTAGAATCGCCGAGGCCAGAGCGAGTAAGGCGCACCAGGAAGAGGCGTTGCGATTACATTATAGATAATACCTGCATTCGCCATGTCTTCTTCATAAGCTGACTGTATTCCTGCTTCTATCGCCCTCACCGTCGAGATGTTCCAATTATAAAGGCGCGCATCATAGTACAGGTTGAGTAGAGCACCACCTTTCGTGCCGGCTTCCCCAACGGTATCCAAAAATTCTTCAACATCTTCTTTGTGCACCCCATGACGCGATGCAAACCCTTCGATCTCCACAGCCGACAACGAATGCAACCATGCCATCCCCTTTGAAATGAGAAAACAATTATCGAGTCTTGAGCGTGGCCAACACCGATCCACAGTGTCCTCCTCAGAGGAGCCAAATCACCTTCGTGATGGCCTGACCCACGCCCAAGATCTTCGATTTCGTGCCGAGAGTGAGGCGGCATTAGCACTGGACTATTACACAGTGTCCGTCTCACGGGAACCCGATGCATCGCCAGATGCCGGGTCGGTAATTACCTCTATCTCAGCATGATTGTGCAGCTTCATGCCCCGACCGTGTATTAGCGCGAGATCTTCCGGCAGATTACTGTGCCAATTAAGGCACGCAACTTTTTCTTCCGGCCAAAGTCTCTCACAGGTTCGTAGCCGAATGCAGCACCACGAAGGCGTAGCATCTCCTGGAACAAGGATGTGATTCATGCACGTTGCCTGCATGTTGCCAAATTGTAAGGCAATTCTCCTTGCCATCAGAGCTTTATCGGATACGTTTTAGCCCACGGCACACCCGCCAACCCTTGCATGAGGCGGCAAACTACTATTATAGTAACTATTGATACTTATAGATTGCGGTTGAATGGGTTGAATGTTGATAAAAGGGCAGGGGTTTCAAATGTCGCCAATTAAGCTGGCGCAATCAACCCAGGACGAATAGGTGGGATTGACCCTTACCACCCGCAGAGGCATCGCCATTATCCCGAAAGCCAGGCCCCAAAGGACAGAGAGCACGATTGCATAGAAGATATCCACGAACATTCACCACTATTAATGATGATGTTTATGATATGTATATCTTTCGCATAAGTTCAATATCATAAGAATCGCAGTTTTTCCCTTAAGCCCCAATCAGCCTTCACAATTCCATCCTGGAAGCATTGAGTTGAGCTGTTCGGTTAAACTTAAACGGCTTTGATCCGAAAGTTTGTGTCTCCTATCGAGATGAGATTGTCTCTGCAAAATTTGCGCACCTGGTAGGAAGGCCCCTCACTAATCATGCCTGCTCACAAACAGGTCTCCGAAGATCTCCTCCTGCTCCAGCCATACCTGCTTTCTCTGGGCCATGAAGAGCAAAGAGACGTAGTTGGTAACCCCATCCTCAGTCTTGCTGTTCTTGCTGTTTATTTCCTGGAAGGTGACGGTCTTGCTCTCCATGAACATGTCGTCTAAGATGGGGCCGAGCGCTTTGATTCGATCCTCGATCCCCTCGTCGTGGGAGACATCCAGGGTCTTCTCCTCGGTACTGGGCCACCTCTCCCGCATGGCTTTCCTTCTGCCCACCATCTCCGCTTTTTTCAGCTCCGAGATCAGCTCGTCCAATGTTACAGGTCGCTTGGTATGCCTGCGTACCGGAGGGCGGGGCAGATTCTCTTCAATCTCTTCTTCCTCTTCATCTAAGATCTCCTCGATCTCCGGCTCAGGCTCTTCCTCTTTTTGCTCTTCCATGGAGTCGGACTTCATGCGCAAGAGGATGCTGGCATAAAGCAGAGTCCGGGCAGGAATGCGAAGGTCCCTCTTCTCCAGAGAATCAATGTACTGCAAGAATTTCTCGGTAGCCATGGCGATATCGATATCCCATGGATCGATCTCTCCACTCTTGGCCAGCTCCACCAAAACCTCAGCAGGCTCTCCGAATTCGAACTCATTGATAGATGGATCGTCGCTCATTTTCGCCTCAGCTTGTGCAGATGCCGGTCACAGTGGTGATGTTGTTCTCCTGCATGGTCACGCCCAGAGTGTACTTGGACTGCAGTATCATGGGTTTGCGCAAGGATACTACTATGAACTGGGCCTTGGAAGAGATTTTCTTGATAAGTTTCGCTACTCGTTCCACATTGGCCCCATCCAGGAACATGTCAATCTCATCCATGGCGTAGAAAGGAGCAGGTCGGTACATCTGAATGGAGAATATAAATGAGAGAGCAGTTAGGCTCTTCTCCCCGCCGGACATGGCCTCAAGACGGTGCAGGGACTTGCCGGCCGGCCGGGCCTTGATGGTCATGCCTGCCGCCAGGGGATCTTGTGGATTTTCCAGGACCAGGTCACCCACACCCTTGGAAAGCTCCTGGAAGATCTGCTTGAAGTTATTGTTGATCTCAGTGAAGCTTGCCAGGAATGCTTCTCTCTTCATCTCATCATACTTTTCCAGCTTATCGATGATCGCCTCACGCTCCAGAGAGAGAGTGTTCCTTCTCTCTGCCAGGAAGTCGTAGCGCGTCTTGACATGATCGTATTCCTGGATGGCCATCATGTTCACCGGTTCCAGGTCTCGCATGGCCTGCTCCAGGGCTTTGATCTTCTCGGCCACAGCCATGCTGTTGGGTGGCTCCTGGGAGGAATCGACTCCGCGACCCTCAATTTGCGAGCGCAGATCATTGACCTTGGAAAGAATGGCGTCTCTTGCATAGGTCGTGGCATTCTTGCGAGCCTCAATTCGGTCCCGATCCCTCTCTGCCAGGTCAATCTCTCTTTGAAGAGCCAGCGTCTTTTCCAGAAGCTCTCCACGAACTCCCTTCAAGCCGTGCAGCTCTCCTTCAATCTCAGCCTCACGCGCCTGGGAGAACGAGAGCTTCTCAGAGAGCTCCACAATTTGCGCAGTTGCTGCATCCTTTCTGGCCAGAGCCTCAACTTTCTGGCCGTCCAGCGATTCTCTTCTGGCCGCAATCTCCGCCAGCTTCTCTCTGCCGCTCTCCTCCCTGATCCTGTCCTTGAGAATCTCGGCATCAATACCGGTTAGCCGATCTTGCAGGCGCTTGATCTCCAGGCTAGCAGAGTCTGCCTTCCTGTTCAATCCGGGAATTTCCGAGTCCTTCAGCTCGCCCTCGAGTTTGTCGATCTTCTGCTGCACATCTGCCAATGTCTCTTCCGAGATCCTGATATCGTCCTCCAAGAGGCAAAGCTGCTCCTTAAAGCTGATAGACTCGCCCTCCATGGCCAGCAGACGCTCGCGCTTTTCTAAAATCGACTTATCCAGGCGTGGCCGGGACGACACGATCTCGTCTATCTGGAAGGTCTTCTTGGATATGACCCGGTTCAGCTCCTCCACCTCACGGGAGAGGCGGGATATCTGCTCTTCGATTCTATCCAGCTTATCAAGCCTAGTGCTGCGCTCGCTTTCGGCATTGGCGATCTTCTCAGAGAGCTCCAGGAGCTTCGTCTTCTCTTCTGCCGCAAACTTCATCTTGGAGCGATAGTGGCCGCCTGTCATGGCTCCCGACTTCTCCACCAGGTCTCCTTCCAGTGTGACCATACGATACCGACCCATGAGCGGACGGGCAAAAGCGAGGCTCTCAACCACCAGAGTATCCCGGAAGACATACCAGAAAGCGCCCTGGAACTTGGGATCGAAGTCAACAAGGTTGAGGGCATAGTCCACCACTCCGGCATGATTGGGCCGTGTGGAGAGGCTGCCTCTGTCCAGCTTGTTCAAAGGCAAAAAGGTGGCCCTGCCGATCTGTGACCTCTTGAGATACTCAATGGCAGCAGAAGCATCCAGATCATTGTCGGCCACGATGCTCTGCAGGCGTGCTCCAGCCGCCACCTCGAGAGCCGAGGAGTAGCGCGATGCCACGTTGCCCAGCTCGGCAATGGTTCCGTGAAGGCCTTGCAGCATCTGTCTCTTGATAGCCGAGCGAATCGCTTCCACCGCCCGGCTGTATCCGGCTTTGTCCTCGGCGGCCCTCATGCGGCCGTCGCTCTTGGCAAACTCTCCCTGCAGCCTTTGCAGCTCTCTCTCCGCCTCGGTGATCTCCCGGCGCAGTCGCAGGCGCCCGCTCTCCAGGTCGTCCCGGTCCCGCTCCATCTCCATGGCCTTGCTGTTAAAGGCGGCCAGCTCCGCTTTCAGCTTTTCCGTCTCATGATCGAGGCCCGCTAGCTTATCAAGCGCCTCTTTGATGCCGGCGGAAAGCTCTTCCCTTTCCAGGCCGCCTCGCCTGGTGGCATCCAGCAGCCGGTCCCTCTCCCTAACCAGGTCTCCAAGCTTTGATTTGGACTCCTCACGAATCAGCCGAACGCGGGAGAGCTCATCCCGGAGCAGGGCGAATTTTGCATCTGCCTGGGAGAGGCTGGCCAGCGCGGCTGCCTGTAGATCTATCTGATCATCAAGTTCCCCTCGCAGGCTGGCGCCACGCAGTCCAGCATCCCTTATTTTCTCAGCTAACGATTCCAGCTCGGCGGATAGGCTGCTCATCTGAATAAAGCAGCTCTTTTGCTGCCCATCCATATCAGAGATGGCCTTTTCCGTCATCTCGATGCGAGCGGCTTCACGGGAGATCTCCCCTTTCAGCTCCTCGATCCTGCGTTTAACAGAGATCTGCTCATCCTCTCCTTTGTGGGTGATCTCCGAGCTTATGGACTGCAGCTTATCATCAAGTGTTAAAAGCTCTGATTTCTTGCTCTCCGACCTCTCCAGAAGCGTCTGATTCTTGACATCAAGGGAATTGATCTCATCATCCAGGCCGGCCAGCTCCATTGAGGCCTCTTTGAGCCTGGCCAGGAGCAGAAAAGCCTCCTGTCTGGAAAGCTCCTCCCGGTGGGCCTGGTAGGAGTGGGCGCGGTCCCGCTCTGCCTTGAGCCTGGCAAGCTGGGATGAAACCTCCTCCAGGATCACATCGACGCGACCGATGCGCTCTCGCACCACATCCAGCTCTTCCATGGCCTTCTTCTTCTTCTCATCAAACTCAGCGACACCGGCAATCTCGTCAATGATCTTTCGGCGCTCTACCGGTGTCATCTCGATGATGCGCGTCACATCACCCTGCATGACTATGTTGTAGCTCTCCGGAGTTATGCCTGCTTTGGCCAGCAGATCCAGCAATTCCGCCTGACCGCAGGTCTTTCCATTAAAATAATAAGAAGATGCATATTTATCGCCTTTGACCTTTATCTTCCTGGATACCTCAATTAGATCCTGATCCAGGGGAAAGAGACGGCTGGTATTGTCCAGCTTAACGGTAACCTGGGCATAGTCCGGATTCTTGCCGTTATCGCCCTTGTAGATGAGGTCGGGCAGCCTCTCTGCGCGCATGGCTCGCGAGCTGGAAAGGCAGAGAGCGAAGAGCAGAGCATCAACGATATTGGACTTGCCGCTACCGTTGGGCCCGGTGACGGTCACAAAATCGTTCTTCAGAGGAACCCGGACGCTCTTGCCGAATGACTTGAAGTTCTTAAGTTCGACCTCTTTAATATGCAAAGGTTACCTCCGAGTGCATCACTTTTCTTGGCAATCTGCCGTCTTATGGATGTTGAAAGTTTCGCTCCATTTTGCTCAATACTTTAACTTAAGTATGTATTCGAGGATGTATATATTGCTTTCCCAGTTGCGGCATGTTAGTGGGCACAGCGGCATCATCACTTGCGGCAAATATCTCTCTATAGATTATTAGTCTTGTCGCTGCAATCCAGTCCTGCATCCACCCGCAGTGGACAGATAGAAATCAGGAAGCGGGCCACCTGTCAAAGTAACTTTTTGTTTTTCGCTCTAAAGGATAAAATCGTCGTCTTTTTCCGGGAGAACTTTAGGAAAACGCAGCTCTTGCTATTAGGGAGATTTCTTCTCAGAACAAGCAGCTCCGTCTTTCTATCCTAGCGTTCTGGTGCTTTCGTCATCCAAATTCTTGCCGCCTATCAGCCCAGCTTTCGAGGTGTGACCGTTCCATCCTCTCCGGCTGTTCCGTTGCTTTTTCCCAGAACCACATTGGAGTTGGTGCCGTTGCCTGAAGTCACCTGGATGTCCGTAGATTGATAGCTTTCCTGCTGAGAAGCATCTTTAGACCTCTTGTTCATCAGCCGGTTTATCTGCTGATCTATCTCGGAGATAAGTGAGAAGGCCGCATCCCTGGAGCTGTCAAAGGAATTCTCTGGGGCATGCTTGCCGTCTCTGGCCATGACCCGAATTTTGTAGTCTCCGGGAGCCAGATCTTTGGTAGACCATTTCCAGCTAGCCGACTCGGACCATCTGCCCATATCTCGGCCGCCCAGCTGGAATTTGTAGAGGATCTTGTCGCCTTCGGGATCATAAGCTTCCGCCTTCCAGATTACCGTCACGCCCTGAGCATCCGGGCTGGGGATATCCGAGATCAGGGAACTCAGGACAGGCGGCTGATTTGTGTCTGCAACTGTAATGGTCATTGCGGCATCTTTGCTGCTGTCAAATGATTCCTCTGATGAATGACTGCCGTCTCTGGCCTGGACTATGATCCGGTACTCACCTGGTGATGCGGATGATGTATCCCAGACCCAGGAATTCGACGGCGACCATTGCCCAACTTCCTTGTCATTAACCAGGAATTTGTAGGAGATCTGATCACCATCAGGATCTATGGCCAATGCCGTCCAGGTTATGGCGCTGCCTGCAACCTGAGGACCGGGCCGGTCGGCTTTCAGCTCCATTACTTCCGGGATGCTATTGGGCAGAGTCAGAGCAAAATTGCTTTCCCTGGAGCTATCAAAGGAATCCCTGGATGCGTGCAGTCCGTCTTTGGCCAGCACTGTTATCTTATAGTCTCCCGGCTTTTCCGAAGAGGTATCCCAGACCCAGGTGCCGGACGGGGACCAGTCGCTTACCGCTTCATCGTTCTTCATAAACTTGAAATTAATTTGGTCGTTATCCGGATCATTGGCGCTGGCTGTCCAGGTGATAATGCTGCCCTTGCCTTGAGGGCTGGTCCTGTCCGGTTTGAGCAGCTCTAGAACTGGAGCCTGATTGGGGAGACTCAAGGTGAAGCTCGCATTTATTATGCTATCAAAGGAATCCTGGGCGGCATGATTGCCGTCTATTGCCATGACGGTGATCTGATAATCTCCCGCCGGCAAACCCTGAGTTAACCAGCTCCAGCTATTGATCTTGGACCATTTCCGAACTTCCCGGCCATCCAGGAAGTACCTGTAAAGGATCTTATCGCCCTCTTCATCCATTGCCTCTGCTTTCCAGAAGATGGCCGATCCTTGTAGCTGGGGGCTGGCTCTGTCCGGCACCAGGGACTTCAGGACAGGAGGCCGATTCGAATTGTCTGATGCTTCACCATTTGGTTCAGCAAGCTTGATCCCGGATTGTCGGATGGCGAGAGACAGGTCGGATTCAATTGAGTCCTGCAAAGCCGTCAAGTTCTCCACGCCGACAGCTCTTGTTTCATTGGATGCAATTGGGGGTGATGTCACTGGCGCGGGATTTGCGGTGGGCTCAATCACCGGCAGCGCGGCCTGATCAAGAGTCTGATTGTCCTTGAAGGGTGCATTATCTTCAATTGTCAGATTTTCGTCGGTTAAATTACCGGTCTCAGTCAAATTGCCTTTTCGAGTCTGATTATCTTGGCTGGTGAGACTGGAGTTCGATAAATTCGCTGCGGCAACTGAGGTGTTGTTCTGCACATTGCTGACAGGAGCACTGGGCGGGGTCGGGGAAGTGCTGACCGTCTTTTCAGGCTGCAAAGCCTTACTGGAGGACGGCTTTTTTGCGGCAGTTTGACTGCTGCTCGATGAACTTCCCCCTCCCGTGCTGCCTCCTCCACCGCCTCCTCCCATGCTGAAGAACTCTGCCTCGCTCATATCTTCAAGATTTTCAGGTGAATTGATAATGCTTTTATTGCTGGAATTATTTTGGGATAAATCGACCACCGGGATCTCTTCTTCATGTGGGGGATATGATTTTATTTGCTCCTTTTCTTCCTCAATGGGTGGAGTGGGAGCAGTTAAAGGCTCTCCTGACGGCGCAGCCTCGATATTTGCGGATGGCTCCTCGGACGGAAACTGATATGTTCCGAAGGCAAAAGCCAGGGCTGCCACAAAACAGGCAGCCAGCAGGAGGATAGCCAGAGCAGCACGGGGAATGGCTGGCGTCGATCCCAGTCCTCTCTTTGGCATCAAAAGAAACCTTCTCTTGCGAGGCAGATTCGACCAGCGGCCATAGGCCAGCGCCGCCAGGAATATGGCCAGAAGAGAGAGAATTGTAGCCAGAGACGCACTCTGCAGGCCGCGCGGCGTGGCCGTCAGAATGAGGCTGAATAAACCGGCTAAGATTGCCGAAGAGGCCAGGCAGAGGAATGCGCGCCGGATTGCACTTAGGTCGCTCTTGCCGGGAAATATGGATAGCGTGGCAAGATATCCGGGGATGAGAAAGACGAGACAAAGGGCAAGGGGTGATAGAATATCCTGCAGGGATGAAGGCGTTAGATGGACCAGAGCCAACGCTACCACCGAGATCAAGACAGATGCGATTAGATGCCGGGGCGGCGGCCAGGCCAACCTCATATTCAGAATCCTTAATCGATTACTGATAAAACCTTTTTCCTACGAACATGAAATTAATTAGACCTTCAGCTCAATTCCCACCGGACAGTGATCCGAGCCTGTGACCTCGGCAAGAATAAACGCCGACAAGACAGAATCCCGCAATTCTTCGCTCACAAAGAAGTAGTCGATCCTCCAGCCCACGTTTCTCTCGCGGGCGCGCGTCTTCAGATCCCACCAGGAGTAGTTCTCGCTTCCCTCATGATGGATGCGAAATGTGTCCAGAAAGCCTCCTTCCACCAGCCGGTCTATCCAGGCCCTCTCTTCCGGCAAGAATCCTGAGATTTTTTCATTGGCCTTGGGCCGGGCCAGATCGATCTCTTTGTGGGCAGTATTGACATCCCCGCAGACTACAATCCTCCTGCCCTCGGCCCTGAGCCGGGAGATGTGCTCTAAAAAAACCTCATAGAACTTCAGCTTATACTCCAGCCTCTCCCGAGAGGCTTTGCCGTTGGGAAAGTAGACGTTAATGAGCAAGAACTGCCCATAATCAGCTACGATGGCTCTATGCTCGTCCTCAAATCCCTCAATTCCCAGTGTGTATTCTACGCTAAGCGGCTCTGTTTTAGAGAAAAGAGCAACCCCATCCCGTCCTTTTCTATCTCCCGAGCCGAAATAGGAAAAATAGCCCGGCAGGCATTTCAGCTCGGCAGGAACCTGATCGACTGCCACCTTTGTCTCTTGTAGGCAGAGCACATCCGGCATATCTCTTCTAAGCCAATCTGCGAATCCCTTTTTAAAAATGGCTCTCAGACCGTTCACATTCCAGGAGAGAAGTCTCATGCATTTAGGAAATGTTTACAGGATATATCAATCTCTGTGCGACGGTGCTGTTCTCCCAGGGCTGGATCAGGAGCATAATAACATCAGTGCTGCCGGGCTTTTTGGCATTGAATACAAAGACCTTCTTGCCTGGCACACCAACCCATCCCGGCTTGGCATCGCCGGACTGCTCGGATGATGATACAAGGCTCAGGTACTCGGTATCAAACTGCGTCCACCAAACAAATCCGGTAGATCCGGCAATGGACTTTAGCTCGATGGTAAAATTCTCTCCAGCCGAGACGTTGACGGCTTCTTCGCAGGGGGCATTGTCGCAGACGCTGCCCGCAGAAGCCATGACCAAAGCAAATAATACGGCAGCGACACCCGCCGGAAACATACTAGCCATTCTCAACATGTTATTACCTCTCATTCTTCATTTTCAACTATATTTCAAATCGGATGTACAATGTGAGCATTTTACTGCCGCCTTGGGAATGCTCTCCCTGCAGAAGGGGCATTCCTTGCTGTTGGGCTCGGGAGGGGCCGGCTTTTTCTTGGCTGCATTCACCTGGCGGATGAGCAGGAATATGGCCAGGGCCACTATGATGAAGTTGATGATGGCATTTATGAACAGACCATAATTGATGGTGGGCGCAGCTGCAGCCTGGGCTGCTGTCAGGGTGGCATAGGTCTTTCCATCCAGAGCTACAAACATATCGGCAAAGTTCATGCCGCCCATGATCATGCCGATGGGAGGCATGATGACATCTTTTACCAGCGAACTGACAATGCCGCCAAAGGCAGCACCGATAATGATACCTACCGCCATGTCCAGGACGTTGCCCTTCATGGCGAAATCCCTAAACTCGCCAATAAATCCCATAATCCTAAACCTCTATTCTTGATGTCAAATATAGATGTCTAATTTATTTCATATTAGACGCTCAAATTATAAAATGGTTATGCGAGGAATGGAAAGAACTTAGTAGAAATAAATCTAACCCAATCTTGATGAAAGAATATTCCAACAAAGATATCAAAGTTCTCTGGAACCCGGAAAAATGCATCCATGCCAGAGAATGCGTAAAGGGTCTGCCTCAGGTATTCAGCCGGGAGAGCACGCCCTGGATAAATATGCAGGGAGCAAGCTCAGTGGAAATCATGTCGGTGGTGGACCGTTGTCCATCCGGTGCTTTGACATACAAGAAGGTGCAGGCAGCCACAGAGGAGAGTGATAATATGCCACGTGCAAATATTATTGTGAAGAAAAACGGCCCCTTGCTGGTGGAAGGAGGCTGCTCTCTAAAGAATAATGAGGGCACTTTATTAGCTGAGAAAGGACCTTATGCCCTATGCAGATGCGGCGGCTCAGGGAAAAAGCCCTTTTGTGATGGAAATCACATCAAGATAGGGTTTGACGATACAAAATGATATATGTACAAAACCAAAAAAAAAGAAAAAGGGATTCCGCTCTACTTTTTGAGCAAGAGCGGAATTGCTTCCAGCGCCTGTGGGTTGACAACTGCCGATGTGTCACCCAGAGCTTCTCCCAGGGCTCTGGCCTTGATCAGCGGCCGGACGGGTTTTCCTGCTTTATTCCTGGGGATATCCGTCACAAAGATGACATCCGAGGGAATGGCGATGGGGCCCAGGGTCTTTCGCACGAAGTTCTTGATATCTTTCTCCAAAGCGGCATCCGGCTTGGCATCCGGCTTCAAGACGGCATAGACCACAATGCTCTCGCCCTTCACCTTGTCCGGCTTGCCCACGACTGCGGCAGCGGCAACGGAAGGATGCTTCTCTGCCGATGCCTCAACCTCGGCATTGGATATCCTGTGGCCTGCCACCTTGAGGACATCGTCTCCTCTTCCCAGAGCCCAGATGTATCCGTCCTCATCCACGCGAGCCTTGTCTCCGGAGAAATACTTGCCGGGAAAAGCAGCCCAGTAGGTCTCGTTATACCCGGACGGGTCCTGGTAGATCTCCCGGAGCATGGAGGGCCAGGGCTGTGTTATAAGTATATCGCCGGTACTGCCCGCCGGCACGGCTAAACCATTATCATCCACTACCTCGACACTATAGCCGGGCAGAGCAAAGCTGGGTGAGCCGGGTTTGAGCGGGGTTATGGGCAGGGGAGCGATAACCTGAGAGCCGGTCTCGCTCTGGAACCAGGTGTCCATGATGGGCGCAAATCCGCCGCCAACGTGTTGCCTCCACCAGACAAAGGCATCGGGATTCATAGCCTCACCTACCGATCCCATGAGCCGAACCGTGGAAAGGTCGTACTTCGAAGGCCAGGATGGGCCCTCGTTCATGAACATCCTGATAGCAGTAGGCGCAGTGTAAATCACAGAGACTCCGTAGTCCTCGATGATCTTAAACCACCGGCCGAAGTCAGGATAGTCGGGCGATCCTTCGTACATGATGCTTGTCGCACCCAGGCATAGCGGCCCGTAGGCGATGTAGCTGTGGCCTGTGATCCATCCGATATCAGCGGTTGACCAGTAGACATCCGTATCCTTGATATCGAAGACCCAGGAGGTGGTAAACGCCGGGCCGATGCTCATACCAGCGTGGGTGTGCACAATGCCGCGCGGCTTTCCGCCAGCTCCGGCGGTGTAAAGGATGAAGAGCGGATCGGCGGCGTCCATAGGCAATGTCTCGCAGGAGCCGGACTGGCCTGCTACAAAATCGTCCCACCAGACATCGCGCCCTTCTGTCATGGGCGTTTCCTGGCTGTTTCTCTTTACAACTACTACCTTCTCAATGCACTTTAAGCCGGCTATGGCCTCATCAGCCTGGGGCTTGGTGGCAATGGGCTTGCCCCGGCGGTAGGAGCCGTCGCAGGTGACCAGAATCCTGGGCTGGCAATCCTCAAGCCGGTCACGAACGGCTACTGCGGAAAATCCGGAGAATACTACTACATGAATGGCACCCAGCTTCGCACAGGCGAGCATGGCCACAGGCAGCTCGGGGACCATGGGCAGATAAATTCCCACGCGGTCGCCCTTTTTGATTCCCTGGGCCTTGAGTGCGTTGGCGAATCTGTTGACCTGGTTAGACAGCTCATAATAGGTGATCTTGCGAACATCGCCTACTGGCTCTCCCACAAAGATGTAAGCCAGCTTGTTGCGACGCCAGGATTTGGCGTGCCTGTCTACGGCATTATAAGCTACATTGATCTTGCCGCCCATAAACCACTTGGCAAAGGGGGCTTTCCACTGTAATGTCTGCTTGTAGGGCTCGAACCAGTCTGCATAGGTTTGGGCCATCTCATCCCAGAACGTAACGTAATTGGCAGAGCACCATGCCCGTAGCTCGCTCTCCGACTTCATGCCCTTTCTCTTCATCCAGGCCATGACATTTGAGTTCTCGACTAGATCTCGGGGTGGATAATACAGACCTTGATTTACGGTCTGAACTGATTTTTCCGATTTTACATCATCCATTTTAAATCGCCTTACAATATTTGAAACTCTAATGACATTTGTATCCATATCGCATTCTATTTTCTTGTTTCAAATTATAATGGATATTCAAATGCCTTTTAGACAGCTAATTGTTGTTATGTTCTGAAGATATAAATTTTTCTCAACCAAATTATGATTACATATTTTCTAATCAACTGGTTAATCCTTAATAGTCTTTTAAGTTGGATTTGTGACTAAATTATTCGAATTAGATTGTTTTTAAAATTGAAATTGGCATGAGAGTAGATATAAGAGAATTCCAAAAAACCCAATTAGTATGAACGGATCAAAATGCAAAAAGGAATCATGCAGGATGCCACATTTATAACATCTGATACTGGCCATGCCAAAGCAGATACTCCTCGTGGAGATGAGGCCAAAACCCGGCGAAGTAAAGATGGAGCATGGGCGAAAAAGGAGTCAAGTCATTTTGATAATCACAGGTATAGTTTTTAATGTCTATCATTTGGCCTCGGCCAAGAGCAAATTCGAGGCATAGCATTAGCTGTCGAAAAAATATGGAAAAATCTTATGAAAATAAGGGATTACGGAGGCATGAATAGAGAAAAATAGAGCGAAAGCGTCAAAATATTGACGTTGTCCGTTATGGGGACCATCGACCTTAGGTTAATCGGAGTCCTCTTGTGAACAGAAAACGTTTTAGCTTCTGACGATTAATTTCCTAAACGGTTATGAAACAGGAGGCTACCCGTGAGAAGCATTGCGTCAGATTGCCTGGAAAGAGTGAGAAAGGAAAAGCCACTCATACACCACCTGACTAATTGGGTTACCATTTACGATTGTGCTAATATTGTTAAGGTATTTGGAGCCTCTCCGGTCATGGCTCACGCCAGAGAAGAGGTCGCTGAGATGGCAGGTATTGCCTCTGCGCTGGTATTGAATATCGGCACTCTGACAACCGATTTCGTCGAGGCCATGATACTTGCCGCAAAGAGTGCCAATAAAAAGGGAATACCAGTGGTCCTTGATGTCTGTGGAGCCGGAGCCACAAAATTTCGCGATGATAAATGCTTTGAGATACTGCATAATGCAATGGTGAGCATCATAAAAGGCAATTCATCCGAAGTCGCTCGCATAGCCGGAGAGAGCGTTTATACCAGGGGCGTGGATGCCTCGGTGGTCGAGAAGAATCTGCAGGAGATAGCACGAGACCTGGCCAAAAAGAGGAATTGCACAGTGGTTATAACCGGAAAAGAGGATATTGTGGCCGATGAGAAGAGAGTGGTGAGGGTGTTGAACGGCCACAGCATGATGGCAAATATAGTGGGCACAGGATGCATGGCCACATCAGTAATAGGCACATTTGCTGCTGTGGAAAGGGACTGCGTTGATGCCTGTGTAGCCGGTCTTGTCTGCTACGAGGTCGCGGCAGAACAGGCAGCCGCAAAGGCAGAAGGGCCTGGCAGCTTCAAGGAAATGCTCTTTGATGCCGTGTACAATCTTGATACCGAAACTGTAGAGAGAATGCAGAGGACCGAAGCGTGAAAGGATACTACTTCATAACCGACTGCAAATTGAGCCGCGCCGGGAATATTAGCGATGTTCGGCAGGCAGTCTCCTGCGGAGTAAGAGTTGTCCAGTACAGAAACAAGAACGCAGAAACGCTGCAAATGTACCAGGAAGCCGTGCGGCTGCGAGAGATATGCCTGAACTCGGGCTGCACATTTCTGGTCAACGATCGAATAGATATTGCTCTTGCAGCAGAGGCTGATGGCGTTCATCTCGGCCAGTCGGATATGCCCTGCCTGGCTGCTCGCAAACTGCTGGGGCACGACAAGATCATCGGCGTTACCGTTCACAGTCTTGCCGAAGCACAGGCGGCGGAAAGCATAGGGGCCGACTATCTGGGAGTCTCACCAATATTCCAGACCGCGACTAAACCGGATGCCGGAAAGCCAGCGGGCATCAGCCTCATCGAAGAGATCCGGGCAGAGGTAGATATTCCACTGATCGCTATTGGTGGCATCAATCATTGCAATGCCGGGGAGGTCGTCAGAGCGGGAGCAGATGGGCTGTGCGCCATATCCTGTGTTGTGGCCAAAGAGAATGTGAGGGAAGAGATTATGAAGTTTCAGGAGATTTTTGCCGCGCATAGGTGAGACCGTTAAATGCTGAAAAAGCTCATTTTCATGCAATAATCCCTACTATAATTTTTACTTAGGCGGTGACGCTGGTGGTATTCCTGCCACCTCAAACTCTTTTTTGACGGCCTCTCTTATATCGCAGCCTACGACCTTTGCCACGTTTCTTCCAGGGACAGGAACCTCCAACCGGAGGGTCAGTTCCGAGTACCGAGAGTTCAATAGCAGCACATTGATGGGCTTGTCTTTTAGCACCATGGGGTGGCTCTTTGCAGCTTTGAGGATGATCTCTCTGGCTTTATCAATGTCGGACGCTTTTTCCAGGTCGAAATCCACCATCCAGGTTATCTCAGGTTCCCTGATGGACCAGTTGATTATCGGCTCCATGCTTATGATGCTATTGGGAACAATGATTCTCTTATTGTCGGTGGTCCTGATTACCGTATGCCTCAGTGTCAAATCTTCCACCTGGCCGTATTCTCCTCTGAAATCAACCAGATCTCCCACCCTGATGGGCTGGAAGAGAGCAATGAAGATGCTTGAAGTGAAGTTAGAAAGAGAGTCCTTGGCGGCAAATCCGATCGCCAGACCTGCAATACTGGCGCCGGCCAGTATGGCTGTGACCAGGCTTTGTAGCTGCGGTATCTGATAGATGATTAGCATGAGACCGACAATGTAGATGGTAGCGGAAATCAATCTACGCATCATGAGCTGCATGGTCTCATCGACCTTCATCTGCACCTTGTTAACCACTGTAGGAATATGATTGACCAGCATGCGGTCTACGATGCGCACTGCAAAGCGAGTGAAGAGTGCAATCAATATAACAAAAAAACCATTTAGAAAAATGGACGCCAGATCGATGTTGCTGATGGCATTTGCCAGGATCTGGATAAAGACCAGATCAACATGTCTGCCGGTAGTCGAATCCACAGCCTTCTGAATCCAATTCGCCAGCAGAATCGGATCGGTCATGCCTGCCATGGCTGTAAGATTCATGAGAGACCAAGATAGAAAATGAGTACTTAAAGATTTCCGGACTTGCCGGGACAATATAAATATATCCGTCTTATATGAGATAATTAAGAAGAAGATAGGAGATGTAAAAACTCTTAGAAATCTCATAGAATTCTTTAGGAGGGAGCCATATTATGATAATCATAAATAGAATAATATCATCGCCGTGTGTCCTGGCAGCTGCAATTGCCTTCGCCATCCTTTTTGCGAATGCTGTCCAGGCAGGAGAGACAGATATGAAGAATCTTGTCGTTAAATTGGGCTTTGACCGGGTTGCAGATAAATACACCTGTCAGGGAATGGATGTATCGCCAAAAATCGAGATTGAAGGGCTTAATGCCGCATCTCTGGCAGTGATTGTGGACGATCAGGACGCGCCCTCTGGCGTCTTCACCCATTGGCTTATCTGGAATATCCCGCCGATGGATATCATTCCAGGGGCTATCGCCAAGAAAGCCACTATCAAAGAGCCCTTTATCGCAGTGCAAGGCACGAACGACTTTGGCGAAATCGGATATTCCGGCCCATGTCCTCCTCCCGGAAAGCCGCACAGATATTTCTTCCGTGTTTTTGGTCTGGACCGGATGCTTGACCTGCCAGAAGGCGCTTTCGCCGTAGATTTGCAGAAGGCAATGAAAGGCCATGTGATACAGAAGGGAGAAGCAGTGGCAACCTACGGGAGATGAGTCTCTCCGGCAGTTTTCCCTGTGTGAACTACCACGTCCTGAAGGGCGCGGCTTCCCACTTCATCGCCAATACTTGCATCACGGTTATGTGATGTGGTGGTTTTGGCTCTATGGGCGCTGCGGGCTGCTACATCCCTGTGATGAGTATGTTCCTGGAAGCATTGTAGTCTCGATCACACGAGAATTAGCAATAAGGGCACTCATGTACTCGTACCGACAGATCTTTCT
>JBFYLJ010000213.1:0-9777 GCA_041305465.1 Methanothrix sp. | reverse complement strand
GAAGCTGGTAGGCGTGGTATCGGAATCAGACCTTTTGCGCCTTTTGTCAGTGGATGAAGAGGAAGGCGGTCTCTGGCTTCCCAGTCCTTTCGAGGTCTTCGAGATTCCATTCAGAGATCTGGTAAAGTGGGAACGAATGCATGCCAGTCTGGAGGAGATTCCCAAGAAGAAAGTGGGCAATATCATGAGCCTGAATTTGCATGACGTTTCGCCGGATGACTCTGTAGAAGAGGCGGCAAGCATCATGACCCGCCATCGCATCAACCGACTGCCGGTGGTGGAGAACGGACGGCTGGTGGGCATAGTGACCAGGGGCGACATAATATCCGGCCTGGGGATGCAGCATGCAGAGAATTGAAGGCGGCATCTGTGCCGTTCACGGCGTACGGGCTTGTGGAGTTCGCCAGGGAAAATACGGCCTGGCACTGATTGCCGCTTCTGGGGCTGCGGCTGGAATGTTCACCACCAACAAGGTGAGGGCCGCTCCGCTGGATGTCACAGCTGAGCACCTCGCAGCCGGAGGCTATCTGGACGGTATCATCGCTAACAGTGGCTGCGCCAATGCTTATACCGGTCAGCGGGGGGTGGAAGATGCCAGGGCCATGGCCCGACTTTTAGCAGGTTTTCTGAAAACTGATGAAAAGAAGATCGGCGTGGCTTCCACTGGCGTCATCGGCCGTTACATGGATCTGCCGCTCATCTCCCAGCTATTCGAGCAGGCCAAAGTGAGGCTGCGCAGCGACGGGCAGGCCAGCACACAAGCAGAGCGGGCCATCATGACCACAGACACTCGCACTAAAGAGATCGCTGTGGAGCACGAGGGGCTACGTGTAGCCGGCATCGTCAAGGGCGCGGGAATGATTGAGCCAAATGTTGCTACCATGCTCTGCTTCCTTTACACGGACGCTGATTTCTCTGCAGAGACGCTGCGCGATTGTCTGGCGGATGCGGTACAAGATAGCTTCAATATGCTCACCGTGGACGGAGATACCAGTACCAATGACACTGTGCTTCTAACATCTACTGGAAAAGTCCCTGGCCGAGAGGCAGATTTCCGTTTGGCCTTGAGGTACGTCTGCATGGAGCTGGCCCGCATGATGGCACGCGACGGCGAGGGTGCCAGTAAGTACTTTGAGACGGTAGTTCGCGGCGCACGTAGCATTGAGGATGCTCGCCTGGCTGCCAAAGCAGTGGCCAGAAGCAGCCTCGTCAAGACGGCAGTCTATGGCGCTGATCCCAATTGGGGACGCATCATCTGCGCCGTGGGATATTCTGGGGCGGAGATGGATCCGACAAAGATCACACTGGGCCTGGAAGGAAAAAGGCCGGATGGGACAAGCATCAGGGTCTTGCTGGTAGAAAAGGGCCGCATTATCGATGGCGTTTTGGATCAGGCTAAAGAGATCATGCTGGGGGATACTATTATCATTAATATCGATCTCGCCCTCGGCAGCGCCGATGCACGCGGGTTTGGCTGCGATTTGACCCATGAGTATGTGAATGTAAACGCCAACTACACAACTTAAATTGAGCTGACATGTTTCGCGATCAACGTCTGGGAGAAAGCCGACAGGATGTCTTGGACTACCTTTCCAGCCGAGAGGCAGACGAGCGCATCTTCGAGGCAGATCTGCTGGTGGACAAAGCCCACCTGGTAATGCTCAGAGAGCAGGGCCTTATCTCGAGTGAGGTATGCACCCGGATTATGGCAGCTCTCGATGATCTCATGGAAAAGGGCTCGCATACGCTTGGCGCTGGCGAGGATGTGCATGAGGCCATTGAGGCTTATGTCCTGGAGCATGTAGGCCCCGAGGGAGGCAGGATGCACACCGGCCGCTCCCGGAACGATGAGGTGGCCACCTGCATTCGCCTGGCGCTGCGCTCTCAAATGCTTGATCTGATGCAAGAGCTGCTCTTTCTGCTAATGACCCTGGTCCGGCTGGCGGAGAAGCATACACAGACCGTCATTCCAGGATTTACTCACACTCAGCATGCTCAGCCCACGACGCTTGCTCATCATCTCCTGGCCCATGCCGATGCAGTGGGGCGGGACCTCTTCCGTCTGGAGGATGCCTTCAGCCGGGTAAATCAGAGCCCACTTGGCGCGGCGGCCTTCGCCTCTACCGGTTTTAAGATCGATCGGCAGAGGACCTGCCAGCTTTTAGGCTTTGACGGCCTGGTGGAAAACAGCATGGACGGCGTGTCCACTCGAGATTTTATCCTGGAGGTGTTAGCTGGCCTGTCCATTTTAATGGTCAACGCCAGTCGCCTGGCCGAGGAGCTGGTGCTCTGGTCCACTTCAGAGTTTGGATATCTGGAGCTGGACAACCTCTACGCTTCTACCAGTTCCATTATGCCCCAGAAGAAGAATCCGGACACTGCGGAGCTGGTCAGGGGCAAGACCGGCTCGGTTCTCGGAAGCCTGATGGCAGCTCTTTCCATCTGCAAGGGCCTGCCCATGAGTTACAACCGCGACCTGCAAGAGGTCACGCCCCATCTCTGGCGTGGCCTTGATTGGGCGAGAAGCACAGTGCGTATCCTGGATGGCTGCGTCTCTTCTCTCAAGTTCAATCCGGAGCGGTTGGAGACGAGTTCAGGCGCGGGATTTTCCACAGCCACGGAAATTGCCGACTCGCTGGTGCGCATCACCGGGATGCCTTTTCGCACGGCGCACAGCATTGTAGGCCGCATTGCCGCCTCGGGCGTCAGGCCGGGCCTGACCGAGCTGGATGAGATCGCCCAAGAGATAGCAGGCTTTAGAGTCAGCGAGCGCGGCTTTTCTGAAGCGGACCTGAAGAGGGCACTCGACCCACGAAGCAATGTCTCCCTGCGGGCCAACACGGGCGGGCCTGCGCCTGCTGAGACAGAGCGCATGGTCAGGGACAGGCTGGAGCGGATAGCGGCGGGAGAAGATCGGCTGGCCGAAAGAAGGAGGCGAACGGAAAGGGCGCTGGCGATGCTGTGAAACGCCGGCTACGCACTCGCGCAATAAGCTAAGGGGTATTACGTCAAAAATAGAAAATATGAGCACAAGCCCCCTGTACAGGCTCTAGCTTCCCAGATACTTTTCCGGATCTTCCTCAAAGGCTTTCTTGCACCCCGGCGCGCAGAAGTAGTACATCTTGCCTTTATACTCGCTCTTGAGCTTGGCCGTCTTCTCATCGACAGTCATCTTGCATATCGGATCTTTCGCCATTTTCTCAGTCTCTCAATCGTTCGCTTCTACTTTCTGTTTTGTATTGCCGGCGGTATATACTTTTTCAGCAGGAGCGAGAAGGAGACGACAGTAACTGAGCTAAGAGCCATCGCAAGACCTGCCAGCTCCGGGCGGAAGGTTATGCCGAATGCAGGATAGAGCGCGCCTGCTGCCACGGGAACCAGGGCTGCGTTGTAGGCAAAGGCCCAAAATATATTCAGCTTGATTCGCGAGATCACCTTGCGGCTAAGCTGTATGGCCGCCACGACGCCGAGCAAATCGTCTTTCATCAGCACAATCTCGCCAGCCTCAATAGCCACATCCGTGCCGCTGCCGATGGCAATGCCCACATCTGCCTGGGCCAAAGCGGGAGCGTCATTGATGCCGTCACCCACAAAGGCCACCTTGTTGCCGCTCTGCTGCAGCCTCTTGATCTCCTGGGATTTGTCTTCCGGCAAAACCTGCGCGAGAACCTCTTTTATGCCCAGCTGGCCTGCTACCGCTGCTGCACTTCTTGCGTTATCGCCGGTGATCATCACCACAGACAGATTCATCTTCTGAAGATAGGATACAGCTTGCCGGGCAGACTCTTTTAGCCGGTCGGAGATGGCCAGAACGCCGCAAGCTCTGCCGTCCAGGGCGATGAGCACAGCCGTTTTGCCCTGCTCTTCATAGCCGGAAGCTCTTTCCAGCAGCGTGGGAGCGAGTTCGATGCCTAAATCCGTGAAAAGCATCCTGTTTCCGGCAGCAACATTCTTGCCCTCCACCCGGGCAAGCACACCTTTTCCTGGTCTGGCCTCGAATTTTTCGGCATCTTCCAGGCCCAGGTTCATCTCCTGGGCTTTTCTTGCGATCGCCTCGGCCAGAGGATGCTCAGAAGGCCGCTGTGCGCTGGCCGCCAGGCGCAGCATATCTTTTTCATTCATGCCGAAGGCCGCCATATCTGTAACATCGGGCCTTCCAACGGTTAATGTGCCGGTCTTGTCAAAGGCAACCGCCTTGAGCTTATCTGAGGCTTCCAGAGCTTCACCGCTCTTGATGAGAATGCCCAGTTCCGCTCCCCGGCCAATGCCAACCGTAATGGCGGTAGGTGTTGCCAGGCCCAGGGCACAGGGGCAGGCTACTACTAACACGGATATGAGAGCGGTGAGAGAGAAGAGCAGAGTATTGTGGGCCACGAAATACCAGTAAACAAATGCTGCGAAAGCGATTGTGAGTATGGTAGGAATGAAATAGGCCACCGCCCGGTCGGCGATTCTCTGCACGGCGGGTCTCGTGCCCTGCGCCTGCTCTACCAGAGAGATTATAGCAGCCAGAACGGTATCCTTTCCGATACGGGTGGCTGAGAACTGCAGAGAGCCGTTCTTGTTAAGGGTGCCGCCCACTACCTTGCTACCTGTCTCCTTGAAGGCGGGAACGCTCTCGCCAGTGATCATGGATTCATCTACGTAGCTTTCTCCTGCCGTGACCAGGCCGTCAGCCGGAATCTTTTCACCGGGCTTGACCAATAGCCGATCGCCAACCATTACCTCATCAACTGAGACCTCAATCTCCCTTCCGTCCCTGAGAATTGTGGCTCTTTTTGGCACAAGGCCGACCAGCTTCTTGATGGCCTCCGAGGTGCGGCCTTTGGCCCCGGCTTCCAGGTAGCGGCCCAGGGTGAGAAAAGAAGCAAGCATCACAGCCGTCTCATAGAACATGAAGTCTGAAGTCAGGACTATTCCGAATGTTCCCAGAATGCTGGAGCCGTAGGCTACGCCGATGCCCATGCCGTACATGACATCCATATCCAGATTCCGGTTGGCAAGCGCCCGAAGTGCTGCCCGAAAGATGGGGTAGCTCACATAAACAAAGACGGGAGCTGATACTATTAGCATGAAGAGGCTCATAAAATTGGGATACGCCATGGCGATCTGCATGGGCACGATTTCATGGACGGGCAGGTACATGAGAGCCATAAGAAAAAGGCTGGCTGCAAAGCCGATGATGATGCGTCGCTTCTTGTCTGCCATATCCTTCTGACGGGCCTCTTTCTCCCGGTCGGCCAATGCTTCCTCGCCTTCCTGTCCCAGGAACTCGTAGCCTGTATCAACAACTGCCTTCTTCATATCCTCCAGGCCAACCATGCTGGGATTGAAGGTGACGTAAGCTTTCTCAGACGCCAGGTTCACGCGCACCTCCACAATGCCGTCAAGCTTCTTGAGGGAGATCTCCAGTGCTCCCACGCACATGGCGCAGACCATGCCGCCTATTTTAAGCACAACTTTTTCATCGATCACATCGTAGCCGACGTCTCGAATTGCCTTTTCCAGATCTGCAAGGTGCAGCTTATCTGAATCGTATTCTACCGATGCCGTCTCAGTACCCAGGTTGACCTGAGCAGATGTTACTCCTTCCAAATTGCGCAAGGCCTTTTCGATTGCCTGCGTGCAGGCGGCGCAAACCATGCCGGCAACCTTCAGCTCGGCCTTTTTGTTAGCGGCCATAGATTATCATTTGGATTCAAATCTAAAATCTTTTCGCAGAGCTAAACATAAAATGGCGATATATCATATGCGATAAATTTATTAGTTAGGAAGCACATTTTGTTCATGATTAATCGTGCGCACATTGCACTCAATAATCAATTGAGTTGAGTGCAAGGCCATATCATCTTAGCTGCCCGGAGGGTTTCATCGTGTCCTCAGGTACTCCCCGATCTTTCCCAGTTGAGCTGTCCATCGGTGGGATAAAGATCATAATCGTCGATCCCCACAACCATATCTTACCTTATTGGTTTTGGGAATTCCTGCGCCATAGGTGCAACCTGATAGTAGTACGCATAGATGCCCATCATGACATGTTTCACCATTGCCCGGCTCTGCCTGCAAGAGAAGGAAGGGATAAGCTGCAATTTCTTTCAAGATTAATGCCCTACCTGCAATGCTATTCCCAGGAAAAAGTTAACGAAGGCAATTTCACCTGTCCTGCATTTCACTATGGCGTCATAGGAGCTGTATACCATTTTAGCCCTAAGGAAAATCAAATAGATGCTTACGGAAGAGTATCCGGATCGGAGACAATCGACACACCCAAAACCGCAGAGAAAATTGCCAAATGCTCAGGAGGGACGGGCAAATTGATCGTATGGGATGAGAACACAACCCGGCTTAGGGGCAGCAGCGGCAGCGCTAAAACCATTCCCGTTCCCAGGAAGATAACCCAAGATGACTTTCACAGGGATATGCAAGATTGCCTTCTTCCCACAGCGATAGGTTTTGATCTGGACGGCCTTTATGGAAACTGCGATAGAGGTTCGCCCGATTGTGTCATAAGAGAGAGGCTTGCGAAAGTTCGAAAGGTTCTGGAGAGCGTGGCAACGCCGCAATTCATATGTCTTGCCCGATCCCAGACGCCCAGATCCTACATTCCTGAAAGAATCGTGGACCGGGCGCAGAAATTTGCGTTGGACCTGATCAGGGAGACGTACGTGTAAGAGTTTTGCCGGTGCAATTAGTGTGAGATTTTTCATCCGGGCGAAGAGTTGACATACTCTTGGGTTTCTGTTCTTTTTCTGTCTTTTAATACAGGAGATGGAATCCCAGTTGGCAAGAAGAGGAAGACCCGCTAAACAGCAAACCACGAAGCCTTTGAATGGACAGATTGCGACTGCACCAGCAGAGGGGGAGCATCTGGATATCAACGCCCTGGAGACATGGCTGTGGGATGCGGCCTGTGCCATTCGAGGGGCAACCGATGCGCCCAAGTTCAAGGACTTCATCTTGCCGCTCGTCTTCTTCAAGCGTCTGTCTGATATATTCGATGACGAGTTCGAGGCACATGTCAAGGAATATGAGGATAGGGAGCTGGCCAGGAGCATCGTTGAGGCTGATCTGGCCCATTCCCTCAAGACCGGCAGCACTCCCATCATCCGTTTCTACATCCCAGAGAGCTATAGCTGGAAGGCCGTAAGAAACCACGGGGCCGACGGACGCCTGGGCGAGTTTGTGACGCAGGCATTGCGAGAGATATCCCGCCTCAATCCAGATCTGCAGGGCGTTTTAGATATCAAGGATTACAACGAGCGGCAGAGCGGCCAGCGCAGTCTGGATGACGATCGGCTGGGCTCCCTGATAGAGATCTTAAGCCGCCACCGTCTGGGCCTGAAGAACACCGAGCCCGATATTCTGGGCCGGGCCTACGAGTATTTGCTGCGCAAGTTTGCGGAGGGGCAGGGCCAGTCTGCAGGCGAGTTTTACACGCCCAAGGAAGTTGGCGATCTCATAGCCGAGCTGATCGATCCCCACCAGTTCAGCACCATTTATGATCCGGCCTGCGGCTCAGGCGGCCTGCTCATCAAGGCCCGGCTGCTCTACGAAAGGCGCCACCCAGAGGAGAGGAGCAAGGCGCCCCGGCTCTGGGGCCAGGAGCTGAATCCAGTGACCTATGCCATGGCCAAGATGAACATGTTCCTGCACGACTACACCGATTCCAGTTTTGCAATAGGCGACACCTTCCGCAAGCCCGGCTTCGGGCCGGAGGGCTCACTAAAGCAGTTCGACTACGTGGTTGCCAATCCCATGTGGAACCAGGACAACTACGATGAGGCATTCTACGAGAACGATGCTTACAATCGGTTCAATTACGGCATTCCGCCCCGTTCTTCCGCCGATTGGGGCTGGGTCTCGCACATGTTCGCCTCTCTGAAAGAGGGAGGAAGGGCGGCAGTGGTCCTGGATACGGGCGCAGTCTCCCGCGGCTCAGGCTCGCGCTCTTCCAACAAGGAGAAGACCATCCGTCAGGCGTTTGTGGAGAACGACTTTATCGAGGGCGTGGTGCTGCTGCCGGAAAATCTCTTCTACAACACCACGGCTCCGGGCATAATACTGCTGCTGCGAAAGGGCAAGCCGGAGGAGAGAGCCGGGCAGATCCTGCTGATCAACGCCTCCAACTATTTCGTCAAGGAGAAGCCCAAGAACGCTCTCACCGAGGAGGGCATCCGGGCGGTGGCCGAGGTCTGCCGCAATTGGGAGACGCGAGAGAAGCTCTGCCGGGTAATTACCCTGGACGAGATCAGGGAGGCGGACTATAACCTCAGCCCATCGCAATTCGTGGAGATAAACGACCGAGCGACGCACCGGCCCATTGCCGAGATACTGGCCGACCTCACGCGGGCGCGGGTGGAGAGGGAGAGGGCGGACGGGGAGTTAGCTGAGGTACTTACAAGACTAGGGCTGTAACCATGGAGTTCAAGGAGACTGCAAATGGCTCTGTCCCACCAAACTGGGACGAGAAAAAATTGGAAGATATTGCGGTCCTAATTAACGGTAAGGCATTCAAGGAATCTGAATGGTCAAACCAAGGATTGCCAATTGTGCGCATACAAAATTTAAAGGATAAATCGGCATCATTCAATTATTATTGCGGCAAAGTTGAGGATCAATTCCTGATAGAATGCGGCGATCTTCTATTTTCCTGGTCTGGCAGCAGGGGAACATCTTTTGGCCCTCATTTCTGGTGGGGTGATAATGCAGTCCTTAATCAACACATCTTCAAGGTTAGGATCAAATCCACAGTAAAGATTGATAAAGAATTTCTCTATTACTATCTTCTTGAAATAACCAAGAATATAGAGGATTTAACCTACGGTCTTGCTGCTCTTGTACACATTCGCAAAAAAGATCTAGAAAATATTTCAATTATTCTTCCACCTCTCCCCGAGCAGCGCGCCATCGCCCGTGCCCTGCGTGCGGTCCAGGACGCGCGGGAGGCCCGGCTGCGGGAGATCGCCCTGGAGCGGGAGCGCAAGGCGGCGCTGATGGAGCACCTTTTCACGCACGGTACCAGGGGCGAGGCGATGAAGCAGACGGAGATCGGGGAGATGCCGGAGAGCTGGAATGTGAATTCTTGTGAACTGATTTGCAAAAAAATAACGGTTGGTGTTGTGGTCAGACCTTCAAGCTATTACGTGCCATCTGGCGTTCCCGCCTTTCGTTCGTTCAATATTCGAGAAGATAGAATAGTACCTAATGATCTTGTCTACTTTTCTCATGAAGATAATGATACGATTTTGTCCAAGTCAAAAATCAAAACTGGCGATGTTTTGATTGTTAGAACTGGTTATCCAGGAACTGCGTCTGTTGTTCCCGACGAATTTGATGGTGCAAACTGTATCGATCTTGTAATTGCAAGGCCAAATCAGTCTTTGATTAAAAGCGAATATCTTAGTCGGTATTTGAATTCGTCAGAAGGTAAGCGTCAGGCTTTGGCTTCGGAAATTGGCTTAGCTCAGAAGCACTTGAATGTTGGTGCAGTCAATCGGATGCGAGTTCCTTTGCCAATAATTGAAGAACAATGTGAAATAGCAGGCATATTGAAAGCCTGCGACTCCAAGATCGTCGCCCTGGAAAACGAGGCCCGCCTGCACGAGGAGCTCTTTCGTGCCATGCTGGAGGAGCTGATGACAGGCAGGCTCCCGGCTGGGGCGCTGGCGGAAACGGAAGTTAAATGATTTGCTCTACCCACGCTTCAGGGTTTTCATACCTTCGACAGATCGATCTTTCCTCTTAACAAGATATTCTTCTGTAGAAAGAGGGCATTTA
>JBFYLJ010000212.1:0-13702 GCA_041305465.1 Methanothrix sp. | reverse complement strand
GAAATTCGAAAGCGTATCATATCAGCGATATCGCAGCTAAAGCGAAAGCTGCCAGTCCCAACAGGCTGAGGGGCAGAGTATATCCCATAACCATTTCTTTCATGCTGGCCCCGGTAGAGCTTTTGATGAGCCAGAAGTATGGATCGGTGACATAGGAAAACATGAAAGCTCCTGAGGCAATGAGCAGGGCTAGAGCCACAGCCGGCAGAGGATAGCCTGCCAGGATCTGCGCCGAAACGGCTGCCGTCACCACTCTAGACCCCTGGGCAAGCTGCAGCGTGGCAGAGACCAGGAAGGGCAGGAGCAGAGCAGGCAGAAAATGGCCCAGGCGAAAGATCTCCGCAGGTAGGCTGCTTTGCGCTACCACGTAGCCGAATGCTCCCGCTCCACATAGGTCCAGCAGTATAACGCCGGATCTTCTCGATGCCACATGAATCATCTCATGCATCTTATCTCTCTCCAATGCCAAACTGAGAATAGCGCCCAGGAGCAGGGCAATTCCCGGGTCTGCCAGGATGCGCGCCTTCTCCGGCAGGATACCTCCCAACGAGATCATGGCCATGGGCAGCAGCAGAGGGGCCCAGGCACATGACCGGCTCATTTCAGGAGAGTGTATCATCTCTTTGTATTCGGATTTTTCAGGAAAGATATGCTGAATCAATAGATAGGCCAGGCCGAACAGAATCAGTGAGATAGGAATGCCGCGCATGAGCAGATCGCGCTGTGCCGCTCCCAGACCTGTTGAGAGGGTGATCATGACTGGAGAGGGATAGATGAGGTTGAAAGAGATTATCGAACAGACAGCCGTCATGAAAAGGGCCCTCTTTTGGCTATCGCTACTTTTTCCGGCCAGGCCGCTTACCACTGGCTGCAAGATCATGTAAGCGGTGATGCTGCACATCACAGGCAGCGAGATGAGGTACCCCGCCGCTCCACTGATAGCCAGGCTTTTATCAGCCAGCCTGCGCAGGTCTGAAACGATTCTGTCCAGGCTCTGCGTGCTGCGCAGATACTCCGCTAGCAGGGCACCGCTAAATACTACAATGGCCAGGGAAGAAAATATTCGGGATAGCCCCGTGTAGACATATCCCACAAGCTCCTGGTTCATGCCGACCAGAAGGCCAAAGACGATAGAAGAGATGACTAAACTCAGGAACGGACCAAGCCTGGGTATGATCAGACTGACGAAAATTACAGTTGCCAGAAAAGCCAGGAACGTGTCCATACTTGGAAATATATCTTTTTAGCTATAAAACCATAATTATGACTTCAATGCCTTTTTTCCCTAAACATCCGAAACGCATTTATAGATAGAAATATAAAAAAAGGCAGAGAAGGGATTTAGTCTTATTTAAATCAGCCCGGATCGTGAGAATTGCGATTCCGGCGAGGGATAGTCTGGCAGGGGAATGAAGGGAGTAGTGGCATGAGTAGAGGTAGCTTTAAGAGCAGACTACCTCGGGGGAGGCTTGACCATAGGGTAAGTCCGGCACTCCTGGGCGTAGCCATGTTTTTAGTTATTCTAGTTCCATCTCTTTTTTATATATTCCCACATGCACCCGGCTCTTCACCAGGCCATGACTCTTCGCTAGACCTTGACACTTCCCCTGAAAAATCCCCTGAATTATCATCCCGTCTTGAATTGAAATCAGTCCCACAATCCCTTTCTGCCCATCCCGATTCAGATAGTATTGTTGGCAGCAATTCATTGCAGGATCTTTCCTCAAACGTGGCATCTCTTCTGGCCACTGTCCGGCAGTCTCCCGAAATGTCTAAGGTCTACCTGGAGAACACCGGCCCCGTAGAGCTACACGAGGTGAAAATAGTCGGCGCAGGAAGGTCTCTGGGCATACTATCGCAGCTTGTTTGCGGTGAGAAGAAGGTGCTCGCCGTCAGTGGATCTCCAAAGGAACTACAGGTATCTGCTCTTGACCCTTCCCAAAGTGAGGTCTTGGCCCGCGTCCAGTACATCCCGACAGACATAAGCGAGGATCCCGCAACCTCTGTTTCCAAAGATGTGGTGCTGAGCACCAAATCTGCACCTACAGCTGAGCAAACCACCCGAGGGTTATCTGGTCTCGATGCTGCGGTGCCTTCTACCTTGGGCTCACCCGGCGAAAAAAGGACAGAAGCATCTGCGCTCCTGCTGACCATAACTGCCAATAAGTCGGAAGGCAGGTCAGGCGAGGTCATGGGCTTCAGATGCGTGGCGAAGAACCTTGGGCCTGTGGAGCTATCCGATATCCAAATCTCCTGCACCGGAAAGATGGCTTCCACAAAGTTTCTTCCAGCAGGCGAGGAGCTTTTCCTGGATGGATCCATGCAAATTGAGAACAACACCAGGATATCGGCCAGCGCAAAGGCCAAGGATCCCGATGGCAGGATTTGCACCAACAACACTTCTCTTGATATCTGGAAGATCTCTCCTCTCCTCAAGCTGGAGGTTTCCGCCCCCAGGAAGGTGCATCGCGGGGAAAGCGTTTCCCTAGAGCTGCGCATTGAAAATATGGGCGCGAAAAACCTAACAGATATTCTTGTCAGGGATAGTCTGGGGGAGATGGGACGGATAGCTCTATTGCAGCCGGGCGCCTCTTATGTGCTGCAAAAGGAGATAACTGTCCAACACAGTCAAGAGGATGTGTTTTCGGCGCTCGCCCGTGATCTTGCCGGCAGCGAGGTTTATGCCAGTGAGAGGCTCAGCCTTCAGGTACTAAAATCCTCCCTCTCGATACGGGGCGATCCTTCAGAGGTAGGAATCTATCCGGGTGAGCCAGTTGAGGTTACCTGGACCTTGAGCAACAACGGGGAAGAGATCCTGCAAAATGTAACCTTGGAGGGCGACTCAAAGAAGCGCATTCTCAAGGAGCTGGCTCCCGGCCAATTGGTGAAGATGGCAGCCATTTACACCAAGAACTCTACCACCTGGATCAACGTCACTGCTAAAGGATTTGATGGAAACGGTTTTGAGGCGGTCAGCACCGCCGGCGTGCTCTTGAGATCTGCTCGGCCCGGAATCAATTTGAAGCTCATGCCCTCTGAGATGGAGGTTTGCCCAGGCGAGTCGGCTGAGATCAGTGCCCTGATAACCAATTCAGGAGATGATCGGCTGGATAATGTGATTTTAACCTTGAACGGCTCAACGCTATCATCTCTGGGCAGCCTTCAGCCGGGCGAGTTCAGAGTGATAAATTCCAAAACGGTGATCTCCGATAATTGCACAATTCAATTTGAGGCCATGGGAAAAGATTCGCGCGGCCTGAGCTTATCGGACGCATCTGCCGTCAAAGTGTCTGCTGTTGTTACCTCGCTCAAGGTATTCGTCAGCTCTTCGCCGCCAGCTATTGTACCTGGAGAGAAGAACCTTCTCACCTGCACTGTGGCGAATACTGGCATTGTCCCTCTTTACAGCATATTTGTAATCAGCAAACTGCTGGGTCCACTTGGCAATATCGATTATCTTTCTCCTAAGCGACAGATGACGGTCATTGCAGAAAAGACCATAACCCAAGATATCGATGATACAATAATCGCAGAAGGCTTCACCCAGGACAAGAAGCCGGTGCGTTGCACTTTTGGCCTGAGCCTGAAACGCCCCCACTCTCCAGGTCAAGTCTTGGAGGCCCCGGAGGAAGAGGCAACGCTACCGCATGGCGTGACGATTGTCTCGGACAACATCAGTTTCGGCAACTTTAGCTTGCCCTTCAACCTACCTTCTCAGGAGGAGACCGAGAGTGAAGTCTCGAGTACTATGGCCAATGATATAGACCGTTCGGCAATCAGGCAACATAATGTCGTTTTGGATAAGATTGCTAACATGCTACGCTATGTGCAAGAGCTTCTGGGATTGGATGAGGGCAATGGTAAGCCACAAGGCAAAAATGGACATCAAAGCGAGAACGAATCCCGAGGAGAGGAGTTTGCTCCTGCGGGAAAGGATAGCCTGACTGGAGCTAAGAATTACGAGCTGTCCATTGCGGGAGTAAAGGGCTCGGAGCACGGAGCCATTACCATTTTGGATGTCAATGCACAGCCCTCAACGCCTGCCGCCAATGAGCCGGTCAAGGTGACTGTGCATCTGCTAAGCCCGGATAGAATATTGTCAGCTTCGGTGAAATACGGCCTGTCGGAGCTGCCCCTCACCAGGCAGGATATGCTCAGCGTTGACAGGGTCTATGACTGCGCACTCAAACTGGAATCAGGCAGCATTGATGATGGATACTGGAGCGGCACCATTCCAGGACGGGGGCCGGGCACCTACATGCCTCTTTCCGTTTACATCGCGGGTGAATCAGGCAGCGCAGAAGGCGGACCGTATTTGATCCACTGGAGCACAATCAACGCCAACAAGGAGAAGACGGTCGTCGCACCCACCGGAACGAACGGAATGCTCTTTATTGAGTCCTCATCCGTAAAAGGCAGAGGTGAGGTAACCATCAAGGATACCATCTCTGGATCGACCATGCAATTTAATGAGAGGATAATGGGCAACGGTTCCATCAGCCTGGAGACGCTTCGCACCATTGATCGCAGTGGTTCTCAGGACAATTTCACCGAGAAGAAGGATCTGGTTTTTACCGACGGAAATCTCAAAGGCCATAAGACTGTGGCCTCTCCCAACTTCCAGGGAGGCATGGGGGCTTCGGTCACAGAGAGGTTCAATTTAAGCCATGTGGACAAGAGCGAGACCTCCAGTGTCAGCAGCAATAATTTCGCTAACAATACACTGGCCTTCAAGACGGACCAGGCTTTCGATGGAACCTGGAACATCCAGACCAAGTATGCCAAGTTCTACAAGAAGATCAAGGCCGATCAGAAGTACACAGGTTCATTCCAGACCCAAAAGGACATCACGTTTACTGATGCGGGACAGAGATAGGAGTTGGCCACTGGATATAGACGTTTCTGATTCAGATTATTCCACGCTCTCGCAAAGCTGACTTGATCTCGGCCAGCTCGCTTTCGAGGTGCTCAAACCTCTGGTATAAGTTATACTTCTGGTTCCGCCTCAATCCCTCGTCTATGGTATCATCCTGTTTGTCAATCATCTTCATCCTACTGCAGCCGAGTGCACGTTTTTCCTCAGCTTCTTCCAGCTCGCGCTGCCTTTCTCCAGACCTCATCTGAGTTTCCCATGGACTCGATCTGGTCGTGGATGTCAATTCTGTGCTGCACGTCCGCCGCACGCAGCCTCTTCTCCATGGATAGCCGCAAATACTCTCGGGCGAATTCACGCAGCTCTTCTGCCTCCAGCCAGAGTCGCTCAGCAGTCGCAGCATCCGCGGGCCTCGTCTCCACCGACCTGGTCCGCAAGAGCATCTCTTTTTCAGTTGCTTTTTCGTGCTCAGTTTTCAGGCGCTCGGCCTCGGCCAGAAGTTCCTTGACTTCTGCTGCCATATCCTCTACGCTTCTTTCTACCAGGTCTTTCTCCGAGAACATCTCATGCCTCCAACATCTTCAGGAATATTTGATGAATCCTTGGGTCCTGTGTCAATTCAGGATGAAAGGCCAAAGCCAGCAGATTCTTCTGGCGTGCTGCTACCACGTTTTTCCCTATGCACGCCAGTACCTCCACCTCGCCGCCCACCTGGCCTATGGCCGGGGCGCGGATGAAAACTGCTCGGTAAGGCCGGTCCAGTCCTTTTACTTGCAGGTCAGCCTCAAAGGACTCCTTCTGCGGCCCAAAGGCGTTTCTGTTGATCTTGATGTCCATGAGGCCTAGAGGTTTGACGAGGCCCTCGCCGTTGCCTATTATCTCTTGGGAGATGAGCACCAGTCCAGCACAGGTGGCCAGGATGGGCTTGCCGGATAGGGCAGCGGTCTTCAGCTCCTCAGTAAGGCCACTGCTTTCCAGCTGGCGGCAGATGGTTGTGCTCTCTCCGCCCGGCAGCACCAGAGCAGCGCACTCTTCCATCTGGCCGCTCCTTCTGACCTCTATTACCTCGATCCTTCCCTTGCCTGCTTTTTCCAGGGCCTGGACATGTTCCGAGACGTCACCTTGCAAAGCCAGGACGCCAATCTTTGCCACTTACCAGCCCCTGTTCTGCAAAGTCTCAGCTTCAGAAATTGTTGACGCATCCACCCCTTTCATGGCCGCGCCCAAACCCTTGGATACTCTTGCAAGGAGAGCAGCATCATCGTAATGGTGCACTGCCTCAACGATGGCCCTCGCCATGGCAGCCGGGTTTTCGGACTTGAATATGCCTGAGCCCACAAAGACTCCATCCGCTCCAAGCTGCATCATCAGGGCGGCATCAGCAGGGGTAGCCACACCGCCAGCGGCAAAGTTGACTACCGGCAGGCGCTGCATGCCGGCGCACTCTTTGACCAGATCCAGGTCAGCCTCAATCTCCCGTGCAACCTCCATGAGCTGCAGATCATCCATGCCCTTGAGACTCTTGATCTGGCCGTGGATCATCCTCATATGCAAAACTGCTTGGCTCACGTCTCCCGTTCCGGCTTCGCCTTTTGTCCTGATCATAGCTGCGCCTTCCTTGATGCGCCGGCAGGCTTCACCCAGGTTTCGAGCGCCGCAGACAAAAGGAATGGTGAATTTGGTCTTCTCAATATGAAATTCATCAGCAGGAGTGAGTACCTCGGACTCATCTACCATATCCACACCTAGTGCCTCCAAGACCTGGGCCTCCACGAAGTGGCCTATCCTGGCCTTGGCCATGACAGGAATGGTCACCGCCTCGATGATGGCCTCGATGATTGCAGGGTCGGCCATTCTGGCCACGCCGCCCATCTTTCTGATGTCGGCAGGCACAGCATGCAGGGCCATTACGGCCACAGCGCCCGCTTCTTGTGCGATAACGGCCTGATCAGGGGTAGTGACGTCCATGATGACGCCGCCCTTCTGCATCTTTGCGAAACCGCGCTTGAGCAGTTCCGTACCAAATCTCAGATTTTCAAGCTCCATGAATTGCCCCAAATGTTCTTAAGTGCCCGGCTAACGCAGTGAGAATAAATAAACTTTTGGGCAGGCAGGCAGCCTGCCCTTTTGCCACTTACGGCATATAGTTTTCGTAAAGATAGATATCCTTGTCCCCGCTGCGATCATCGGTCCAGACGATTCTTCGCGTCTTGATGCGCGGCTGGGTCTGGTTCCCTGCATCTGTGCAGATGGCCTTCTCTTTTTGCACATTACGGTCGTAGAGATAAATATCCCAATTTCCGTTTCGATTGTCCTGCCAGACAATGATTCCATTCTCGATATCGGGATTGGTCTGATCTTCCAGACTATTGGTTATCTGGGTCTCCTTGCTGGTGTTCAGGTCATAAGCAAAGATATCCCAATTTCCGTTTCGATTGTCCTGCCAGACCACAGTATGTCCGTCCGTTGCCGCATTAATCTGATCGCTGGCATCGTTTGCCACTGCCACTGGCTTGCTGCCTTGCTTGCACATCCAGATATCCCAGCTTCCCGCCTTATTGTCCTGGTAGACCACAATATCACCGCCTGCTCGCGGATTAATGCCGCTGGGCGGATAGTCGGAGGGGATCTCTTTTTCATATAGCGGCCTCACATAGACCATCCAGCCGAAATAGTTCTTTCTCAGGTATGCTAGATTATCTGCACTAAGGGAAATGGGTGTGGCATTCTCGAGACCATAGACCAGCTCAGTGGAGTTGACAATAGATATGTCAAAGGTTCGAATGGACCAGTAATCCTCGATCTTATACTGGTTTAATGGATTGCGGGATATCCAGGCGATGATGCTGCCATCGATATCAGGATACATATCCTCATACGGGCCTGCGGCTATTGGCAGCTCCAGTTCCTGGGCCAGACTGTAAACATAGATATCCGGTTTTCCGGTGCGATTATCCATCCAGGCCACATAGTATCCAACTTGGTCGTTGCCGCCCACGACCGGGTAGCTCTGGTCGCCGGGTGCTTTGCAGATAATGCTCATCTGACCCGAGGTTATGGGCACAGTTCTTGGCCTGCCGCTAAGGGTGTTAAGCCAGACCAGCTTTTCGTCCATACTGGGCTTGACCTGGCCGGGTCCAGCCTGGACCAGCTCGTCCTTCCAGTTGGAGAGGTCCAGCTTGCGAATGGAGGTATCCGGATAGGTCCCGTCCACATAAGAGATGTATTTTCCCGATACTACGGGATTTGTCTGCTTTCCTGGTCTTGGGTAGGTCTTTCCCCACTTTTTGTCCCAGAAATAATAGGCAATATCGTTGCTCTCGGCGTCTTCCCAGGCAATGGTATTTCCGGATACATCGGGATAGAGCTGGGCTCCTCCTTCAGTAAGTTGTGTCTCATTTCCGGTTATTAGGTCTTTGACATAGACATCACAGTCGCCTTTTCGGTTGTCTTGCCATACGACCAAATTGTTGCTGATGATGGGGTACATCTGCTGGCCGGGACCCTTGTAGACAAGAGCGATCTCGCCGTTGGTCAGATTTAGCATGTAAATGTCCCAGTTGCCGCTAGAATTGTCCATCCAGACGATTCTCTTTCCAGAGATGGATGGCCAAGTCTGATCTCCTTTTCCAGTTACTACGGCGGATTCGAGACCGGTGGTCATATTCTTCATATAGATATCTGCATCTTTATTTCGATAATCCGTCCAGACCACAATATCCCCGGAATCTTTTGGATAGAGTTGATCCCAATCACCATTGGAGATGGGCTTTTCCGCACGGGTGAAGAAATCAAAGCCAAAGATATTCCAGTTGCCTCTCCGATTGTCGCTCCACACCAGCAAGCTACTGTTGGTGCTGGGATAGTCGGTTGTGAGCAGCAGCAGTGGATCTGAGTTGATGTACCTCATCATGATCTGAGAATAGCCATTGCTGTTATCCATCCATACGATCTTGTTATCGGATATGATCTTGGATGAGAGATACGGCTTAATCTGATCCGGATCGCCTTTGCCGTCGTTGGGCGTCTGCTGCCAAGGAAGTGTGGCTAGCGGCACTTCTACATTTCTCTCCAAATTATATAAATAAATATCTGAATCTCCACCCCGAACATCCAGCCAGGCTACATAGTCATTGTTTATTGTCGGATAGCCCTGGTTGGCAGAGTTGATTGTAACTGCTCTCTCCGTTTCGGTGGATAGGTCGTAGGTGTAAATATCCCAATTCTTATTTCTGCCATCGGCCCAGACCACAGTATTGCCATAAATCCAGGGTTGGGCCTGTCTGGCAGAGTTGGTGCAAATCGCGGTTTCTTCTTCTGTGGTCAGGTTGTAGTGATAAATATCCCATTTGTCTTCACCATTGCGGGAATCGATCCAGACTATGTTATCTCCGTTTATCACCGGCGAGAGTTTCAGGGACTTTACCGTAGTGATTTGTCTCTCTGTTCCTTTTGTGATGTTATAGAGATAGATCTCTTCGCTGCCCGAACGTTTATCGATCCAGATGATATTATTGCCATCGATCATTGCATAGCGGTTGTCGGATGTGCCATTTGTGACTTTTACAGTTTTCTTAGCAGAGTGATTATAGAGGAAAATATTGAGGTTTCCCGCGCTTTTATCCGTCCAGATCACATTTTCGCCGCTAATGTCTGGACTGCTGTGGTCAAAATCGCTATTTGTAATATTTTGTTCCTTTTTGGTTTTGATGTTGTAAAGATAGACGTTAAAGTATCCATTCCGGTTGTCTGTCCAGACGATATCGTCCCCCGAGATGGAGGGATTAGTATGATTGAACGGCCCAGTGGTAATGGTTACATCTGCCAAGATCTTGAAATCATACATACGGATATCCGGATCATTCGGACCTTGTCTGTATTCCGTCCAGACTACGCCACGATCGCTGATGGCAGGTTCCATTTTTATGGTTCCCGGTGCTAGGGGGAAATCGTCGCCGCTCTTGATGTCATAAAGATTGATATCGGTTCTGTTATTTAGGCAGGCAATGAAATTGCCATAAACCCTAGGATCTGTCTGCATACCCGGTTTTGTAAGTGTAGTGGTTTTCTGAGTAGCAATATCCATGAAGGCTATATCGGACTCTCCGGTACGATTATCGGCCCATGCCACAATGTTGCCGTATATGGAAGGAAACGACTGATCATTTGGACCTGTGGAGATAGCTGACTCTTTGCCGCTGGCAATATCGTACAGATATACATCAAAATCGCCGGAGCGCTTATCCATCCATACTATTTTATTGCCATTGATCTTGGGCTCAATCTGTTCTCCCTTGCCGGTGGAGACGATGCTCTTCTTCTTGGTCGTCAGGTCGTAGAGACCGATTTTATAGCTGCCGTCGCGGTCATCAGCCCAGACCACTCTCTCATTGCTGATATCGGGTTGGGTCTGGTTGCCTTCATCTGCAGTTATTGCCGATTCTGTGCGGTTGACTGCATCGTACATGTAAATGTCCCCGTTGCCAGCGCGCATGTCTTGCCAGACGATACGCTCGCCGGATACAGCAGGATTGATTTGGAAGAACGGATTGATGCATACCCATTTCTCCAACCCGGTCTCCAGGTCGTACATGAATATGTCGAAGTTTCCACTCCTGTTATCCGACCAGGCTACAATGTGTCCGTCTATGGCCGGCTGCATCTGCTCCGAGCCTACTAAGATGGCTATGGGACGCTCTTTTCCATAATCCGTCCCGTAGGCAGCGCCAACATAGAGAAGTGCCGCCGTTATGATCATAATGGAGATTGCCTTCTGCATCTTATCACTCTGTGATCGAATGTTTTTTGTATCACATGGTGCTTTTGGCGAACCAATATAAGGACTTTTCTCGACGTTTGTCGAGATATATCTTAAAAGCGGTCACGATTGGCTTTTTGCCAATGGTCATCATCACTTCCGCCCAAATCAGCAACGACTATATATTCCTTGTGTCAACCCCTTAACCACACCGGGGGAACCAAGTTGAAGGATTATCTCATAATGGATGATGTCACGCTTGATAATAATAGGGTCCTGGTAAGAGTGGACTTCAACTCTCCCATGGACCCGAACGGAAATATCCTGGATGATAAGCGCATAAGAAGCCACTTAGACACACTGCGTGCTCTGGAAGACTGCCGGGTGGTTCTCATGGCGCATCAGAGCCGGGCCGGCAAGAAGGATTATACCACACTGGAAGCTCATGCTCGCCTGGCAACGCGACTCCTACGTCGCGATGTCACCTACATTGACGACATATTCGGATCTCATGCCCAAAACGCTATTAAATCGCTGATGCCGGGAGATGTTCTTCTTCTGGAAAATACCCGCTTTTATGCCGAAGAGAATATGAACCGAAGCCCTGCCGATCATGCCAAGAGCCACATGGTGAGAAAGCTCTCGCCGTTATTTGACATTTTCATAAATGATGCTTTTGCAGTTTCTCATCGCTCTCACTGCTCTGTGGTGGGCTTCACCGAGGTGCTGCCCAGCTTTGCCGGGCTTCTCATGGACAAGGAGATCACGGCACTGGATAAGGGGCTGAAAGGTAATGAGCACCCGACGGTCTTCTCTTTGGGTGGTACGAAGGCGGACGATTCCATCAAAGTCACCAAAAATGTTCTGGGTCGCGGCGGTGCCGATAAGGTTCTTACCTCTGGTGTCGTAGCTACCGTCTTCATGATGGCGGCAGGCATTGATGTGGGCGAGGCCAATCGCAAGTTTGTGGAGGATCAGGAGTATCTGGACCAAATTCCAATTGCGGCAAAGCTTTTGCATGATTATCCCGGCAAGATCGTTCTGCCTGTGGATGTAGCTTTGAACCAGAATGGCGAGCGGGTGGACATTGCCGTCAGCAAGCTTCCTACAGCTTTGCCTATCGCCGACATCGGCCTGGAGACCATTGTCATCTACTCCAAGTATATGAAGGAGGCTAAGGTTACCGTCCTCAATGGGCCGACAGGCGTCTTCGAGCAGGAGAAGTTCCGATTGGGCACATCCGAGCTATTGAAAGCGGCCACCGAATCGAGCTACTCTATTGCCGGCGGAGGGCATAGTGTTGCTGCCATTGAGCAGCTGGGCCTGGAGTCCAAGTTCACTCATGTGAGCATGGGTGGAGGTGCATCCATAACCTATCTCTCTGGTGAGCCATTGCCCGGCATTGAAGCTCTGAAGAAAGCAGCTCTTCGAGCACGAAAGGTCTGATACCTTCAGGGCAGTATTTCCAGCAACTTTTTTCTGCATGCATCAAGGATAGCGGAGGGCTCGCCTATCGCTTCCAGGGCGGCTGCCGACCTGTGTCCCCCCCCATCGCCTCCGTGGGCTCTTCCCACCTCTCCCAGGAGCTTTGCAAGGTTGAGTCCCCTGCGGGCAGCCTCGCGGCTACAGCGGGCGCTGGTGCGGACCAGGGCCCCATGTCGTCCCGCCACGAAGGCCACGTCTGCTCCCAGATCCACCAGGGCCATGGCTGCGGACCCCTCGAAGGAGTTGACCTCTGTGCAGGCAACAAGCCAGTCTCCCTGGCGCACTATCTCGGCCCGGGAGGCGGCTTTGAGCAAAGCAATTCTTTGCGATAGATCGGCAGGAACAGAAAGGGCCTCCTGTGCTTCTTCATAGGCAAAGCCTCCTAGATCCAAGAGCTCGGCTGCCGCCAGGAAGGTGCCGGGTGATGCGCGCTTGAAGCGGCCGGTGTCCGCGATCATGCCTGCCATGAGTCCCATGGCTGCTCTTTCGTCGATCTTCTTATCGTTTTCTTTTAGAATCGTCCAGACGATCTCAGCGGTGGACTTGGTGGTCTTTTGTATGTAGAATAGAGCACCTCCCAGCAGTCCATCATCCAGGTGATGGTCTACCAGAGCATATTTGGCCGGGAGTCTGTCGCCCAGTTGCGTCCTTACCGAAGTGTCTACTACTACCACCAGATCGTACTTTTCCACCGGGGGATTAATCAGTACATGGGCTCCAATGACATTGGCAAGGGCGACGCCCGTGCGGCTCAGATCGTCTATCGCGCCGATAGTGCCCCCGAAGGCCCGGCTCAGGGCAAAGCTGCAACCGATGGCGTCAGGGTCGGCGTTCCTGTGGCAGAGGTAGAGGACATTTCTGAATGGGCCGACGTAGTCTCCAAACTGTTGCTCGCTAATGCGCATGGCTTCTATTGGGGCTATGAGAATTGATATAGGTTGTCCAGGCAGGACAAAATGGGGTAACAAATATTGCCTAAAAATTGGATGTTGGCAGATGGCTATGCCTTCCGGCAGGCCATCCTCGTCTTTTCTGCAGGCTGCAATTATTCGGCAATCGATATTGTCTATCTTCCGCCACGCTGCTGGCAGTCGGATTCACATCCATTTCCTGCTTGACCGTTATCCATGCCCTGGCAATTTCGACCCTGGCACATTGGTCCCTGGTCGTTCATTCCTGGTCCCATCATACCATTGCCCATCATGCCCGGCCCCATCCCGCCCATGCGGTCCATCTTCATATCTCTGATCTGAGCCAGTGTCATATTGCCGAGCTTTTCCATCTGCTTTTCGCGAAGCTCGTCAATCTGAGCCAGTGTCATGTTGTCAAGTTGTGCTGTCTTCTCTTCGCGCAGCTCCCTGATCTGATTCAAGGTCATGTTATCGAAATTTTCTCGTGTAGCATCATCTACCAGGAGCATCCAGTTATGCGGTCCATCAAAACCGCCTCTTTGCATGGAGCCATTGCATCTGTCTTTGCTGTTTGCATCGAATGGAGCGGCCAATGCAGGTGCCAGGGAAAGGCAGACCATAGCCAGCGCCATTACGGCCAATGCGATCTTAGTCTTCATGTTTCTTATTACCTCG
>JBFYLJ010000211.1:0-30143 GCA_041305465.1 Methanothrix sp. | reverse complement strand
TGATCGCCGCTTGTTTATCTCTCCAGTTGCTGGGCGGATCGACAATGAACATGGCTCGACGTTTTTCGCAATATGTAGCAGCGTTTGCAATAACATCTGCAGATAAATCGCCGTCTATCGTATCTGGAGGGATGCATAGCAAATTGAAGATGTCCGCCTTTTCGAGGGAGTAGATTCCCTTCTTCTCGGTTTCGCTTGCGTTGTAGTCGGTTACACCCAATAGCAAGCCATCATTGCCGTCCGCTAATTTTTTAGGGTCAATTATTGCGGGAACCACTTCTGGAAGAGGCCCTTTTTCGATTCGGACAAGCTTGGATTCGTTCGCCAATACCAGGTCAACTCTGCGTGGACTATCCTTAACGGAAAGATTGCGAAACCCTTCAATCGCACCAGTAACGATATCTTTGACGGTCAGATTAAATAAGTCAGTTTTCTCCAGCCCAAATTTTTTTGCAACTTCTTCTGCCACATCGTGGTCTACTTGAACTTGCAGATTATTGCCCCAAGAGCCAGGATTGGCCGCCTTGAGCTTCAATTTTGTCGTATTAACACCACCTTTTTCTTGTAATTCATTTTATCCGCATTCGCATCAAGTCCCGTATCATTGGTCAACCCTTCTGGATAAGCGGATGAAGCAGCATAAGCCGGTGTAGAAACAGGAGCGTAAGCAGATTTTTCCGATTTAACCATTGTCTCACTCAGTTAAGATCATAACTCTAGAGAAGCCACTCCACCATCATCCTTGGGCTTGAATAGCCGCACGATTATCGCCTGACTGCCTCCATTGAGGTAAAAGTCCCTCACAGCATAGCTTAATGGAAAATTAGCGTTTAGTCCTCCAAAAACGCGCTCGAAGTTCCCAAAGCTGTTAATAGTCACGGCCTCGTTCACAGGCCCACGCAAGGCGCGACCGATAAAGGCTGTGATTGAAGTAGCTGCGCCAACAATGGTTCGCACACCGCTGGGGACTTCCTCTATATACACACCGGGATAAGTTAAGGCGGCTGGCATTAGTCTGTCCTCCCTATCGCGCCATGTGGTGCCCAGATTTCGATCGCCTTAGTACACATCTCTCTTGATTTCATTCAATTCACATCCTACAGAATTGTTTAAATTATGATATAAGATACTTAGAGTTTATATTTAGGATTGGAAACTTTGCCCAGACCTAATCTCTATAGGCTTAAGCGATTTATTTAAGCATAGTTGGAATCCTAAGCATGCAGTATTTGCAAAAAATCACACGGCAAGCTACTCCCAGAAGTTTCATCGCCAAGTGCTCGCTCCTGTAGTTGAAGATATTTAAGATCCTGACTCCAATAGACACATAGATCATATGATATATAATACTAACCTAAATAGCACTTGAATTGCCCCTAATAAGATTTTCTTTAGATTTATCGGCGTTATCTCCCTTATTGGGCAATCCGTAGAAATCGCATGGCTTAGCGTTTTAGCTCGCATTAACTCTCGCGTTAGCATACAGAGATGCAGATGAATCAGTCCAGGATTGAAATCAATTTAATCCTCACTTTTCCTCATAGAATATAGATTTTTTTTGTAAAAAATATGAATATATTTAAAATAACCTTAAAATAAAAAAGTAAGTATTTGATAAACAACTTGAAAAATAAAATTGCTTAATTTTTAAAAATAATAATTAAAAATTATTTGTTGATTATTTAAAAATTAAGTATTATTGTAAATAAATGTAAATAAATTATTTTAAATAAAAATATGTACAAAAATATTTTAAAGTATATATCATTTAATTATAAATTGTTTAATTTATTTTTATTAAACTTTTTTAAAAACGGAATATAAATTAAAGATTTGATAGTACCTTGGTTTTCGGAAAATCTTCTTGAAGCAGCCCCCTCGATTTAGCATAGATACCTTGTTCTTATACACTACAAGCTTAAGACTTCACACCACCTTGAAAATACCAATTTTGATAAACCCGGCATTCCAATCACTATATGAATATACCCCTTTCTGCGCCCACCTTCATGGTTTGCGAGATGAAAACCTAATCCTAACACAAAAGGATATTTCAAGATAAACTCGTTCTGGTAAACTATCAGAATGTGGTGGGCATCAGATAAAAATTGCTATATTTTTATAAATAATAATCTCAATACAAACATATAGACTTTTTAGGCCATATTATTATTTATAAAATTACTATGATTTAATTTTAGAAAACGAGTTAACAATTGAAATTCGAAAAGTGTTGTTATAAAAATTGTATTATAATATAAAGACAGTTGTTAGTTTTAATATCTTTATAATTTAATAAGCTTATAGATTGGTATAACCTTTTAATAGAATATATTACAATATAACCGTAAAGTATTAAAGTAATAAAAATAATATTAACAATTAATGTATATAATTATATTGATTAAAAATTTATGAATTTATAGATTTATTATATAAATATAACATATATATTTGCACAAATTTATATTTTGAAGAAAAAGTTAGAGTTCATGCAGGTGAGATAATCTGAGAAGAAAATCACCATCGTTTTTGGATGGCGAATCTTTATATCGAAATGGTGCAGTCTATCAGATGAAAGTGAGTGTCCGGAATCATTATGACCGAAATTATGCAAGAGCTAAAGGAGATTGTAGGAGACAGAGTATCTTCCTCTCCCGGCGAAAGATGCTGCTATGCAAGCGATGCATCTCAAATCGTTGGCATACCCGACTTTGTTGTGCGCCCTCAGAGCACGAGCCAGGTCTCCCGGATCCTTCAATTATGCAGCAATAAGCTCATTCCCGTCACTGCACGCGGAGCGGGCACCGGGCTTGCAGGCGGCTGCTCCCCAGTCAAGGGCGGCGCTGTTCTGGACATGTCTGGAATGAACAGGATAATGGAAATAGATATTCAAAATCAACAGGTCATAGTTGAGCCGGGGGTAGTAGCAGAAAAACTCAACTTCGCCTTGAAGCCTTATGGTTTCTTCTTCCCGCCAGATCCCGGAAGCCTGGCAATGTGCACTATTGGCGGAATGATCTCCTATAACAGCAGTGGCATGCGCTCCGTCAAATATGGGACGGTAAGAAATTACGTTCTCGATTTAGAGGTAGTGCTGGCAGACGGTCGCGTCATCAATACCGGCAAGAAGGTGCTCAAATCATCTGCAGGATACGATCTTACCCGTCTCTTTGTAGGCTCAGAAGGGACACTCGGAATCATTACTCGGGCTGGACTCAAAATTGCCCCATTGCCCAATACAAGAAAGCTGGTCCTGGCATGCTTTGATGAGGCCGAAATCGCCGGCCAGGCAGTAATAGAGATATTCTCAAACGGCATAACCCCCTCTGCTTGCGAAATACTCGATAAAACAACTCTGCAGGTCCTGAAGCTCTGTGATCCGATGCTTGCCATACCCGAGAATGGAGACATCATTTTATTCGAGGTGGATGGAACGCAAAGCTCAACATCTGAAGCGGCCAGGCAGATCTTAGAGATATGCCGTCTCACTGCCAAGAGCGTGAGGATTGCCGTCGGCAGCGAGATGGACAGCATTTGGGCAGCCAGAAGACTGGTGGGAGCTGCCATATCCCGGCTTGATCCCGCCAAGACACGTATTTATATGGGCGAGGATGTGGGCGTGCCTATTAAGGAGATTCCTGCTCTTATTAAAAAGGTGCAGCAGATTACGACAAAGTTAGATATCCCTACCATGAAATACGGCCACATCGGGGACGGGAACCTTCATGTTGCCCTCTTCATTGATGTCATGAATGAAGGGCAATGGCAGAAGCTGAGACTGGCTGCGGATAAAATTCATAGAGCGGCTATGGAGCTAGGCGGAACGGTCAGCTCAGAGCACGGAATTGGCCTGGCTCGTGCGCAATATCTGCCGGAGCAAGTAGGAACAGAGGCATTTTCAGTGATGCAATCCATCAAAAATGCCCTGGACCCGCAAGGAATTCTGAATCCGGGAAAGATGGGGCTTTGAATTAATGCACAGGAAGAAAGATGAATCTTGACATTAAAGCGATAAATCAATGCGTGCGATGCGGAACCTGCCGCACCTTCTGTCCCGCTTTCCAGGAGTCCGGCTGGGAGTCTGCCAACACCAGAGGACGCATTATGATCATGAAGGGCCTCACCTGTGGTCTTTTCCCCGACTCACAGGTTCTGGATAGCCTGAATAGCTGCACCACTTGCGGAATATGCACAGAAAACTGCCCGGCTGGCGTGAATGCGCCAGAGATAATTGAGAACGCCAGAAGACAGCTGGTCTCCTTAGGAAAGATGACACCCCTGCAAGCAGATCTGAGCAGAAATATCTTTGCGAGCGGCAACACCTTTGGCGATGGCAGTGATCGGCTCTCCTGGCTAAAAGACAGAAGCCTTCTTACAAAAAAGGCAGACTATGTCTATTTTGTCGGATGCATGAACTCCTATCGATATACAGAGACTGCGGCCAATACATTTGCACTTCTGCATCGCTTTGGGGCAACCATGCTCCCCGCTGAGCAGTGCTGCGGTTCGCCGCTGATGCGTACCGGATTTGATGCACGGCGATTTGTGGATGAGAACTGCAGGCAGATAGAAAAGACGGGAGCAAAAACCGTAATCACAGGCTGCGCAGGCTGCTATACCACACTTAAGAAGAGCTACCCCCAGAACCTTCGGGTGCAGAGCGTCCCGGAGTTTTTGGCGGAAAGAATTTCTGAAATAGACCTAAAGCCACTTGATCTTACAGTAACCTACCATGATCCCTGCCATCTGGGCCGACATAATCAAATCTATGAGCAACCGCGCCAGGTCATAGAAGCTATCTGCCGACTCAAAGAGATGAAAACGAACAGAAAAGACTCCAGATGCTGTGGAGGCGGGGGCGGGGTTCGTGCCGGATACAGGGATCTCTCCCTGCAAATGGCCAGGAAGAGGCTTAAAGATGCTCCGGAGGATGTGGACTATATCGTCACCTCGTGTCCCCTTTGCATCAGAAATCTAAGTGACGCAGGGGCTGGCGAGAAGGTAATCGATCTGGTAGATCTGGTAGCAATGGCAACGCGATAAAATTCGAATTTATCAGGATTTCGCATAAAATACTTCCACGCCTTCGGGAAGAGATGAAATCTTATGGCCTTTGAAGCCTCTTCTCAAGAGATCCAACTGACCTTCTATGTCAGAGATAAGGATTCTGCTATCCTCTCTCTGAACACCTGACTCATTCAGATCTACTGCCACTTCAAGATCTGTGCAATTTGCAAGCCGTATATTTTTGTGCAAAATGAATCTCCACCAGCCATGCATTTTTGGACAAAGTCCCTCAATTATCAGTCCGCAGGAGAAATAATTGCGAAGGCTTACAGGGTTCTTAGGAGAAACTGTGCAGCAGACATGCTCATATCCCATCTCTTCAATCACGCACAGGTGTGCAAAAATGAGCTTTCGCTGCAGACCATTGCCGCGATAGGCAGGATGAACTGCAGCAGCCTGGAGATGAGCTACTTTGCAGAGATCCTCTCCAGGCAGATCTATGTCCCTGCCAAGGTTATCTGGAGAGAGATCAGGAATGCGAATTATGCTGAAGGCAATCAAACTTTCCTCAGCCGTCACACCGATAACGGAGCGCTCACGACGAAAGATCTCCCGCAGGTACAAATCATCATGCAACATAAAGATCTCCGGGCATGGAAGACTGTCGGCAATGATATTTTGAAGCCGGAGCAATTCCGCCAATGAGCTTTCGTGCAGGAATTTCATTTTAAAGCAAGAGCATTCCGCATCATCTAATAAATTGGTCATCTTTCGCCTCCAGAAAACCTGGTAATCGTTTCATTGGCAAGCATCATTCACTAGATATAAAATATTAATCATCTCCCCACCACTGAAGCATCTCTTTATAAACATTGGAACAGGAGCAATAACTGAAATGCACCGAGATGATTGGCTGAAGATCCAAGAGGAGCTGAATCGACTTTATGAGCTACATGAGAGTGGAATCTCCCAGCCGGGAAAATGCAGGGAATTCAATAACCAAGCATCATTCTTTCTTCAAAAGCTGGAAGATCTGCAGATTAATGATTTAGCAGACAGGGTTATGGAGCTACTGGCTGGCTGCAGCCCCAAGGATTTCTCCCCCTGCGAGAACCGTCAATACACAAAAGCCTCATTAGAACGGCTGGCAAGTAGGGTCAAAGAAAAACTGGAAAAGTGTTGATTATCCTTTTCTGTATTTTAAAAATATTCCTATGGCGACTACTAAGCTGAAAAATGATACTATATTGGCCACGATGAGAATATTATCCTGGATATGCAAGCCGTAGAGCAGCCAGAGGAACATTCCCAGGCAGAATTGCAGGAGCATAACCAGGCTTACATCTGATACAGACTGCGTTCTGTACATCTTGAGGATCTGAGGCACAAAGCCGAACATTGTCAAAACGGCTGCTAACGACCCAATCAATTCCCAAAGCATCCAGCCTAAGAAGGATATGATAGTATATTAGCTTATTAGCCGAAATGCGCCCCGAGGATAATTGCTCCAAAAAAAGGATCTGAATCTAATCGAGCAGTATCAGGCCAAAAAGTTCCACCATTTCCTTGCAATCTTTGAGAACTCTTGGCTTAAAGCCGGCGTTTTGAAGGGTTTTGAAGACATCGATGCCGCAGGCTTCCATTGATGGACGCATGATCTCCTTGTTCCTGCATTTTACGCTATCCAGATCGAAGACCGCCTGTTCCTTTTTTTGCATCTCTCCAATGATGCATGTATCGCATAGAGCGCAGGGCATAGCGTTCATGCCGAATGCTTTATAGTAGCCGGCCAAAAAGGCAGTTCTCTCCAGCTCAGCCACAGTCTTTTGTATCTTGACCATTGAATTAAAAAGAGCACGGCCGACGTGTTTGCCTGTTGCCTTGGGATCCGGCTTTGCCTCAAAACGTACAAGAACGGCATTTCTGTATGCAGAGAGAACGGATCTGGTCTCAGAAGGGGTAGGTGTAAAAGGAGGACACCCAAGATGATTTCCATAATTGTTGCAGCCATATCTGCACTTGAGCCGCACCCAATCAGACACTACTATCATCTCCGTAGGTATGAGTCGCAGATCTTCATGAACAACCTTTAATTCAGAGAGGAGGCTTTCGAGGTCTCTATTCATTTTCACCATCTTCCATTCTAATTCATTAAATATGCAGTTCGAAAATATAAGATTCACCGTTCTCTGGATAATTCAATCCATACGTTGACCGCAGAGATGCTAATCAAGTTTAATGTGGTGGCTGCATACCAGAGATAGGATTCATATAGGCTCAGTCGCACTATCCAGCCGGACCAAAGAACAAAACATATGATAGAAAAGGTTACCAGAGTGTCAATGGCTAATAAGAGCCTTGCCCGATTAAAAAGCCTTCCAACCTGAGCGATGGTGCAGTACTCGATGGATGACTCCCTGCCAGCCAGGTCCAAGAAGACTCGAGCCAGATTCATGAGCAAATCTGCAAAGGACCAGGCAATAACCAGCCATCCCAGGGACAAGAGCAAAACGGGCGGCTCATCCGTTCGCAGGGCAAGCAGGCCGAATAGCAGCTTGAAGATACAGAAGGGAACTCCAATCGTCAATGCCTGAAATGTGGGTGTCAAGAAGAATCTATCGTTAGCCCTTTTCATCGCCGGCATGGTTTGATCTTCCATGGCTACTATGCTGGTACTCTTTGCCAAAAAGAGTTTGCATTGCTGTCAATGATGGCGCTGTAGTTCCTGCATACACCAATTGCAAAAATTAATCGTTCTCTTCATTCCAAAACTCCATCTAGGAATTATTGCAAATTATAATCTATTCATGGCGACTAGTACCATAAAATCAAAACCCAATAAGATCAAAACGAATAGCCCAAAGTATTCTGCAATCCTGGAGAATATAACATCAATTTAATGTTTGCCGATTTATGATATTTTTATTTGAATTAATTTTAAGTTATTAGTAAATGCGTCTTTGTATAGAATTATAAATCTTTATAAATAGACATATGCGACTCATCTAAACAATCTGATAACTCTGCCACAAAATTAATTACTAACGAAAAATTCTTATACTAAAAGCGCCGTATTAATGATCGAGGACTATGCTGGCCAGACCTAATTTAAATATTCTTCTCGCCGAGGACAACCCGGTAAATAGGAAGGTGGCTCTAATTGCACTCAAGAAGCTTGGCCTCAAGGCAGATACGGCAGAGAATGGCCAGGAGGTCCTGGTAGCTTTGGAAGAGCATCATTATGACCTGGTTCTCATGGATATCCAGATGCCGGAAATGGATGGAATTGAGGCCACAAAAATCATTCGCAAGCGTTGGTCACAAGGCCCAAAGATAATAGTTGTCACCTCATTTGAGGCAGAGATGTGCCGCGACCTCTGCTATGATGCGGGCGCGGATGATTATTTAAACAAGCCTGTAAAAATGGATGAGCTTGGTGCCGCTATTGAGCGAAATATGGGCGCCATCGGCCTGCAAACGCCAGCGGATGCACAAGCACTCTATGTTTAATGCCGAAATAAACTCAATTAGCTGGTTTTTTGAGGTCTTCCTTCATCTGTATGTAGATCTCTCTGGTCACCTCTCCTCTTGCATATCTCTCGTCCAAGATATCCTCTGCTGTGGTTCTTGCGGGTGCACTGCTCTGCGAAGCATTGAGCTGTCCAGAATCGCGCAAGATCAGATAAAGGATCAGAAACAATATGCCGATCCAGGGTATCAAGATAGGCAAACCCCATAGGAAACCATTCATGTTTCTTTTCTCAGCATCCTTATAGACAAGATAAGCTACAGCTAATGAGATTAACCAAGTAAAGACTGTCCCAAATCCCATGAATGGGAACCAGTCTATCATATAGTCCATCATATGATAATATGGCATATCGATTCCCCTTTATCAGAAGCTCCAGGGACTGGCTTTTCCTTTGCATGGATTGACGACTTCTGACTGCATGATATTCGACATTTAACTTATATAAGGTTGTGGTACCAATTCAGGTCTCTCGCACCGAACTGCTACTTCCTGGCCATCTGTCTTATTTTGTCCCAGCCGGTACCTCCTGCTCTGAGAGGATGGTCAAGAACCACATCTATGAAACCGAAGATAACGGGAGCATAAACGGCATAAAAGTCGCGAGCAAAGGACATAGCCTCCCCTAAATCCTGAAAGTGCCGGGTCTCCATCTCCTCACCCGTTCCGGCAATTATGGTGCTTATGCTGCTCTTAGCAACGAAACTGGACATTCCGCAGGAGGCTTTGGTAGGTTGCACGGCATCGATGTTGACTGGCACACAACCATAGCATTCGTAGGCATAGCGCAGGAGGTCCTCTCGCTTCTCCATGCCGTCAAATCTTGCCTCCTCTAAAATTTCCTCATCCAGAAAATCGAATTGAGGAATAAGGCCAGCTTCGATGACGTAAGAAAAGCACCCCTCATCACTTGTTGCCAGGTCAACAGCCTCCAGGACCATTCCCAGTCCCACTGGCTCGCCATAACCGAAATTGCATTGCCATCGGTCGCTCTCCAGGTAAAGCTGCCACTCATTTAGATCTGTTATGCTAAGCATCGTAAGCAATATTATTACTATTACATAATAAGCCTTTTCGATTGAGGAAATTTCTGTAGAATCCTCGGGATTTCAAAGTATGCACCTGAAGCTAAATCGCTCGCAACCGCTCGCACGGGACCGCCCATGAGCGTGGGCCGCCGCTGATGGGCCGGAGCTGGGCGAGATAGCGGCGGCGATCCGATGAGCGGGACGTTCAGCGTTTCGCTAAAAGGTCTACATCAGCCAATACATCTTGCATCATGGGTCGAAGCTCTGGAAATATGAAAAATGCTGTGATCTTGATCGATTTTGAAACCTGATTGGCTGTAATTTAGGGTGTTGTACCAACCATACCCTTTGAAGCGGGGGCGATTGAATTAAGGCCGCATTTTGAGGCTGGATCGCTCTTAGTTTTCAGTCTTTCAGCTCTTCCTCGATGCCCCTAAACTGCTCCAGAGCGCTTTCCAGGCTCTCCACGATCTCCCGCGCCAGGATATCGCAGGATCGGGCAGGTTATCGGTATGGCAGCATTTGATTAAGTCCTGAAGGTCGTCCAGCTTGAGCGGATTGGTCTTGAGAGTGAAGTGCTGGTTAGTCCTCAGGTCGTAGATCCACAGCTTCTCGATCCATGGCGTCTCGCTGGCCGGCTTTCGATCAAAAAAGAGCACATTGGCCTTGACGCCCTGAGCGTAGAAGACGCCCGTGGGCAGGCGCAGCAGAGTGTGAAGGTCGCAGTCCTGCAGCAGCCTTCGCCTCACAGTCTCGCCTGCTCCGCCCTCGAAGAGGACGTTGTCCGGCATCACGATAGCCGCCGGGCCGTTGGTTTTTAGCAGGTTGCGGACGTGCTGCAGAAGCTTGAAGACCTGAGGGCCTCATCTATTTTAGAGCGTGCAGAAAAGAAGCGAGGTAGGCCTAAGAAGGATGAAGCACGAATTTATCAGTATGCGATTGGAGGGTATCGAAATTGATCAAGAATCTGTAATCCGAGAGCGCCAAAAACTGGGCCGCTTCGTGCTCGAGAGCACTGATTTAGATTTGAATCCTGTAACTATGCTGAACTATTACAAAAGACAGCAAGTTGTAGAGAGGGGATTTCGCTTCTTGAAAGGCAAAAGCTTCAACGCATCGGAATTTTTCCTCAAAAAAGGAGAACGCATCGAGGCCTTGGCAATGATTATGGTCCTCTGTCTATTGATCTATTCTTATGCAGAGTGGAAGCTTCGAAGAAGACTGAAGGAGGCAGGGCAGAGTGTCCCGAATCAACTCAAAAAACCGACTCAAAAGCCGACTATGAGGTGGATATTTCAGCTTGTTATGAGAGTGACATTAATAATAGTAACTGAGGGCCGACATGTGGTTAATCGACAGATTAAGCTTAGCGAGACTCAGGACTTGGTCCTAGAGCTACTTTGGGCAGGACTGCAAAAAATATTATGGAGTGGAGTGTTAATGCGAAATGTGGGTTGTATTATCGACTCATCGCCAATCCCGTGACAAAGCCCTGAGCGGGCACTTTACAGATCTCCAACCGGCCATGCCACCCAAAATGACGTTCAGTCTCTTCCAGCCCCGTGCCTTCAGATAGCTCGCCGCCGCCATTGATCGCAAGCCGCTTCCGCAGAAGATGGAAACTTCCCGATCCTGAGGCACCTCATCTATCCTTTCACTTATGGATGTGATAGGAATGTGCTGCGCATCTTCGATCCTGCCGTCTCTTGCAAGCTCACCCTCAAATCTAACATCCAAGATCCAGATAGGATCGGCCCTATCCAACTGCCGACATAGTTCTTGTACCGTTTGGGTTCTGATCGAATCCGATTCCAACCCGGACATGTGCCAGCTTAGCATACCTCCAGCCAGAAATCCGGCAATGTCATCAAATCCCAGACGCAGGAGAATGATAGATATGTTCTCCATCAAATTGTCCTCGCCCACAAGAAGAATAGGGCGGTCGTAGCTGAGAAACCAGCCGGCAAAGCTGGCCAGACCATCCATCCAGATGGATTGAGAGCCGGGAACATGGGCGGCGGAAAAGGCCAGCTCCTGGCGGGTATCCAGGACCTGAGCATTCTGATTCTTAGAAAGGTCAAGAAAACTCTTCACATCCAGGGGCTGGGGAGAATGCAGTGCTCCCAGAAGCGGCCTGCCTTCCAGATTCACCTTTTCCATCCGGCGAAAGTAAGGTGGCCTATCCGGCTGGCTCTGCAATATGAAGGCCACAAACTGCTCTTTGCTCTTTGCCTGCAATCGTGCATTATGCTTCTTCTCAATGCCGATGCTTGTCCAGAGACGCTCGGCAATCGACTCGCCGCAGACCGAGCCCGAACCGTGCGCCGGGCAGAGGATGACCTCATCTCCCAGCGGCAGTATTCTGGAAAAGAGGCTCTCGTAAAGCAGCCCGGCATTTTCAGCTGCAAGATTTTTGCCAAGCAGATCGATTCTGCCCACCTCTCCGGCAAAGAGAGCGTCCCCGCAAAAGAGCATCCAGGAAATGCCAGCCGGATCACGCAGCAGATAGCTCATGCTTCCAGGAGTGTGGCCGGGCGTGGCTATGGCTTCGACCTCCAGGCGGCCCACCCTCCATCTCTGGCCAGAGGCGACAACGCGACCATATTTGTAGTCCCATTGACCGTCGGCATGCCAGACCTCCGCCCCCGTCCGGGCAGCCAGCTCCATTGACCCTACAAAATAGTCCTCATTCCTGTGCGTCTCCAGGACGTAGGCAATTCGCATTCCCGAATCGGTTGCCTTTTTTATGTAGTCGTCAACATCCCTTTTGGGATCAATTACCAGGGCCTTGTTCTTGTCGCCCACCAGATAGGAGTAATGAGCAATCCCTGTAGAGACAATCCTTTCCAAGAGCATTTATTACACCCCGATTCTAGGAGATCTTTGATTGCATCCCCTGGCAATTAAAGACATCATCGGCGCTGAGGAGCACCGGCTTGTGGAGATGAATATCATAGCTATTGTTAATTGAATAATTTTTGGTTATGTTATATGTGCCAACATATTCCTCATCGATCTCTATGGCCGGATTCTTCCAGGCATGACCATCGCTTCCGGAAAGCACACCAATTTGCACCTTGCCGTTAGTAACAGTTTCATCGATCTGCATCTGAGTAGTGGCATAGTTTATGCTTTCGCATTCACTCTGCATGTTGCGAGAAGTTGCTGTATATTCCCTCTTGCCGGAAATATCCTTGGCAAAGCCAACCTCATGACTCATGGATGTGGCCGAATCGGCATTAAAAAGCTTCGTTCGGCTGCCAATTCCGCTGCCAATGGCAAAAGGATGAGATGAATAGTAACCCCTTCCAAGTGTCAGGTCCACGAGAGCGCTGGTAATTTTGTTCTCGCTTATAAATGATATAGCTGAATTATTGCAGGATGAATTGCTGCTAATAAATTCTCCAGAAACAAGACCCTGAGAAGCTGCAACAGCAACTGCCGTCGCAGCAAGTGAGATCATGAATGATGATAATAATAGAATCATTCTATCTTGCATTGTTGTAGGCACCTTTCCTAATGTCGAATGCTACGTTTATATTTGAATCGGTCGAAGCAAAGCAATTATTTCACAAATTAAGCCTCCAGATGGTGTAATTGAGAAACGCTGCAAAGCTTACCCAGAGGATGTATGGAACGAGAAGCAGAGCAGCATATTTGCTGATGTACCAGAACCGGATGATGCATTGCAGTATGAGAAGCCAAAGAAACACAATTACCATGAATGCAGCCAGAGGCGACTGCAAACCAAAAAAAGCGTAGGACCACAATATATTGACCAAGAGCTGGACTGCAAATATGCCCAGGGCAATTTTTGTGTTGATGCCGCTTATCCCCTTTTGCCAGATCAAGAAGAGAGATAGTCCCATCAGAGCAAAGAGAATGATCCATACGATCGAGATGATAGATCCTGGCGGCGTAAACCAGGGCTTATCAAGGGTCGTATACCAGGTGGTAACGGATCTCGCGGTGAACTGCGAGCCTATGACTGCGGCTAGCTGGCATACAGATATGCTTAAAATGAGCCTGGCAAGCTCCCTCAATGTCATGGATTTCATCAGCTATTCCTGCCTTTCTCGCGGGGCAAATTTTTTTAAATGCCCTTTTTTTTTAGGCCTCTATTGTATATATTTATTTCTGTTCACTGCTTTGCCGTAGCCGCCGTGAGGCTGGTCACATTCGATTTGGTGAAGAAGCCCTCAAAATCTCCGTATCGATGAATGTACTCAAAGACCAAAAGAGTATTCCTTGAAGGCTGGCTGAAGATCTGCTTCAGGCCTTCCTCAGGAGAGCCCACCAAATCAAGGAGGAACATCATTCCATCTCTTCGCAGAGCCTCTACCGTCTCGACAATTTCCTCAGTCTGGAAGGCGATGTGGTGGACGCGAGGGCCGAAGTTGCTTATGAATTTCTCTGTGGGCCCGGAGGCTTCCCGGCTGACAAAAGAAGTAATTCCGGAGGTAAAGACCATGGCAAAGTCCGAAGAGGAGAGTCGTGCCACATTGGTTATGGAATTGAGACTCTTCACGTAGATAGCGAACTCAAAATTATAGTTGGTGAGCTGCATGAACTCCAGTATGGCAGGATCACGATCCAAAGCCCTGACCCGGGTGGCGGCGTGGTCCAGCCATCGAACATTGCCAAGAATAGAAGGATTTGCAGATAAACCCATCAATGAGCATGCAGATCCATCCGCTCCGGCAGATCTGCCAGCGGATGAGGCTGGGGCTTTTGTATCCCAGTCAATGCTCCGGCTTTCTGGAGTGGAATAGACACCTCTCTCGCCCTTCCATTCGATGAATCCCAGGGAGTTTCCTGTGAACTTGGAAGGCATTGTCTGGATAAAATAGTAACCGCCAAAATCAAGTATTTCGCTTTGGAATTTAATGTTTGCCAGGGATTGCAGGGATACATATCTCTTGATATCATAGGTCTCAAAAACAAAAGTCTCCAGACGAGTGTTAGGATAATCACGGGTCTGCGGGGCGATGTTGAATTCGCGGAATAAATTGCTGCCCTTTAGCCTGGAGCGGATGAGGAAGTCTGCCGAACGAAACCTGGCAGAGCCTGGGACTTTGAGAACGCAGGTTTTGTGCTCTCGGTCCACAAATGCCTCCTGAAATTGAAGGCCGCTATATCTGATGAGCTCCTCGGCGGCAGCTTTTTGCAGATGCGTTTCGGTGTTGATAATTACGGCCTGCAGCCCTCCCACCAATCCCTCAAGCCCGGAGAGCTTTCTCTCTTCCACGACGCGAGCCGCTCTTCTTCTCAAGACTTCATCGCTGTTTTGCAGGTCAGTTTCCATTTTTACCTCAGATTCCAAGCTTGCTTATGATCATTTTATGCCACATTGGACGGGCCTCATGCTTCATCGATCTCTTCATCTTCCGCCCTCCAGGAGGGACTGACTATGCAAATAAATTTTAGGATAGCGTCTCCCGTATTTCGAATATATTGCCAGGAGCCTGGCGGAATCAGGGCGGCCTGGCCGGCTGAAACCTGGGACTTCTCGGTGTCGATGTGCATCTCGCCCTCACCCTCCAGTATAAAGTAGACCTCGGTAGAGTTTTTCAGCCGATGTGGAAGGGATGCTGCGCGGGGCTGCAAAACGGCATGAGCGATGCTGTAGGGGAGATCCAGCCCCTCCTGACCAGGGTGAAGCAGCTCGCAGATAAGAGTACTATCTGCTGCCAGAAAGCATGGGCACTTTGCCAAATCTCTTATGATCATTTATTGGACCTTCCTTTCCGAAAGCCTGTATCCTTGAATTGTCATTACTACTACAAGGAGATTATTATTGATCAGAGGAGAGAGGATATTTATCTCAGTTAGGATAAGAAAAATAGCGAATGCGTCTGATAGAGATATTTTATTCCATACAGGGAGAGGGCCCGGCTATGGGAAGGCCGGCCACCTTCGTTCGTCTGGCCGGCTGCAATCTTCGTTGCCAGGGATGCGACACAGACGAGAGATCATGCCGTGAATTATCCATTAGCGAGGTGATGAAGAGCATCCGAAGCAGAATGGTAGTCATCACCGGTGGAGAGCCTACACTGCAGATGGAGCAGCTAATGGAATTGGTATCATTATTGCACTGCCAGGGAAATGAGATTCACATTGAGACAAACGGCACCAATCCCATTCCAAAAGATATTCTGGAAAAGATTCATTACGCTGTAGTCAGCCCCAAGCGGGGATCGAATTTCCATCTCAACTTTTGGGCAGGCAAGAAGAATGCTCACCTCAAATTTGTTCTGGGCAAAGCTTCCTGGTGCTGGACCTCTGAGCTACTGCATGATATTGTCCCCGTCCTGGAGAAAGAGAGGACCTGGATTATGGCCTATGGCACAGACCAGAATATGCCGGAAGCCCGGGCGGCCTGGGACCTGGCACTAAGCCTGGGCATCAATTACTCGGATAGACTGCATATCCGTCTGAAGAGAAGATAAATCAAATTAGATCTTCAATCATTGAGGGGATGGATCCGCCCGCCGGGAGTGTGGTCAAAAGAGAGTTTGGCCGGGCGGTCTAAATCATGGTAGTACCAGCAGCTATGAGTAGATTTGCCGCGCGGGGCGAAAGTAAGGTGGTTGAAATTCATGAGAATCATAGAGATCGAGATTATGGGAAAAGGAAAGGCACTGGCAAAGCTGGACGACAGGAATCCCAAGATAAGAGAGGCATTCTTTGATGCGCTCCCCATGGAGGGCATAGCCAACCTCTGGGGTGAAGAGGTCTACTTGGATGTGCCTTTGCAGATGGACAACGAGAATCCATTGCCCATCGCAGCCGCAGGCGATGTTTGCTACTGGTCGCCAGGCCCGGCATTTTGCATCTTCTTTGGCAAGACTCAGCCCTATTCGTCTGTGAATCACATCGGTAAGATTACACAAGGATTGGATATATTTAAACAAGTATCCTGCGGAGACAGGATAGCCTTGAGGAGAAGATAGAAATCGCCGTTCTTTGTTAGGCAGTAGTTGAAATAACAACAATCTTCGCAAGAACTGATTATTAAGCAAAAAAGAGAATTAAACGGACATTAGACGAACTACAGTGGCTGCTTTCTACGCTTGACCACCACTATCTTTTCTACATCTGTCTCAGGCTTATCCAAATATTCCATACCCACCTTTTTAACCTTGGGCTTCCAGATCTCAGCGGGCATCCATGCAGGTGCATCCTTGGGTTTCTTCACTTGAACACGCTCGCCGGTAAATATATGCACCTTCTTTGTGCCGCGTTCCCGAAGTCTGATGTCTGTGTGACCACGATTGGCAGCCTTCAAAGCAGCTTGTCTCGGTGCTTTTCCAGTAAAGACTCCTATCTCGTTACCATCTTTATCCCGCAGGGCAAAGTTCCTCATCTCTTTTTCCGCCAAATTATCCCTCCTTAACCAAATACCGATAAGCACTGAAAGGACTACTTGTATAAATTGGTTCCGTGTAATATGTAAATCATCTCATCCACAATATATGGGCCTCTTCCAAGGGAATGAAAGCATGCTCATGATAGGGAACAATTCTTGGGGTGTAGTCTTCCACCGCCCTCTTTGCCGGCACACTTGCGCTATAAATAAATCCGTTGATTGCGCCCGCGATGGGCCCTTGCCGCGTCATAACAATCCTCTCCGGGGCGCTGTGCATTGCCTGTCCATCATTTCCCCGACTTAGCCCTTTCTCCGACTCTGCTTTGTCTCCCCCATCATGCAAAGGATCGGCATAAAGCTCCAAGTGCACATCTTCGGGACGAAGTTCCCCTAAATATGCTTCCACAGAGAAGCACCAGAAATCGCCCTCCTGGCTTGTGGTTAGCCTGCCGAATCGCAGCTTCATCCAATCCTCATTAAGCCGCTCCTGCCACTCTGCCAGCTCCTCTGCCAGCCTGGCCCCATCCGCTATTCTATTCCGATAGGCTACCGTCGCAGGTCGGTAGATCTTTTCTACATATTCCTGCATCATCCTGGCGCTGTTGAACCTGGGCGTAAGGCGAGCCATGCTGGCCTTCATCATAGCCACCCAGCCTTTTGGTATGCCTTCAACATCACGCTCATAAAAGAGAGGCACAACATTCTCCTCAAGCAAGCGGTAGAGCTGCTTCGCATCAGCAACATCGCGGCCCGGCACGCTGTGCTCTTGATCGTCACCCAGACACCAGCCCACCTGCGGGTCGTAGGCCTCATCCCACCAGCCGTCCAGATTGGAGAGATTGAGTCCGCCGTTGGCCAGCACCTTCATGCCGCTCGTGCCGCAGGCTTCGTTGGGCCGCAGAGGCGTGTTGATCCAGACATCCACTCCCGGCTCCAGGTGCTGGGCCAGGTCAATGTCATAGTCCTCCAGAAATACGACCCGATCGGATATCTCCGGCCGGGCGGCAAAGTTGACCATCTGCTTTACCATTCCCCTTCCCTGCTCGTCAGAGGGATGAGCCTTGGCCGCCATAACCAGTTGAACGGGATGCCGACTGTCAGTGAGAATGGCAATCAACCGCTCCTGATCTTTGAGGATCAGATCGGTTCGCTTGTAATCGGTAGCCCTTCGGGCAAATCCCAGGGTGAGAACATTGTAATTCAAGACATGCTTGACAGCCTTCAGCTCCTCCTGCCCGGCCCCCCGTTCCGAAAGCTGTCGGGCATGACGGCGCCTTACATAATCAACCAGATCTCTTCTGGCCTCAGCCCTAAAGCACCAGATATTTGAATCGCTCAACTGAGTGATGCCGTCTTTCAAGTAGTCAATTCCCTCCGGCCAGCAGTCGCCTGGACAGGTTTGCTCCCAGAGCTTCTGAGCAGCTGGCGAATCCCAGGTGGGGATATGAACTCCGTTGGTCACATATCCTACTGGCACCTCAATTTCCGGCCAGCGGACAAAGTGAGGCTGAAAGATCTTGCGGCTTGTCCGGCCATGCAGACGGGATACGCCATTGACGTGACTGCATCCCTTCAGTGCCAAATGGGCCATGTTGAAAGGAGCGTTCTCATCTTCCGGTCGGATTGAACCCAAAGCCATCAGATCAAGACGGGAGAAGCCCAAACGATCAGCATAAAATTTTGCATATTTGTCTACCAGGGTCCGGTCGAAACGATCAAAACCGGCTTCAACCGGAGTGTGGGTGGTAAAGACATTTCCCGCCCTGGTGGCCCAGATGGCCGCTGCCAGAGAGCAGCCTGTCTTCTTCATGAAGCTGTGGGCTCTGGCCAAGACCACAAAGGCAGCATGCCCTTCATTCAAATGGCAGACCTCCGGCTGCATACCCAGCTTCTCCAAAACCTGCCAGCCTCCTATGCCAAGCACAATCTCCTGGATCAACCGCCGCTCCTGGCCGGGAGCATACAGGTTGGCAGTGATTGCCCTATCCCAGGGACTGTTCATGGGATCATTTGAATCAAGCAGATAGAGATTCACCCGGCAGACATTGGCTTTCCAGACGCGCAGGATTAGAGACCTTCCAGGAAGGCTGATCTTGACTCGCAGCCTTGATCCGTCCCCATTCCTGGCTGGAGCTAGCGGCATGGTATCCGGATCGTTATAAGGAAAGGCCTCCACCTGAGAGCCATCCGGCGCCAAGAGCTGGCGGAAGTAGCCCTGCTGGTAGAGCAGCCCAATTCCTGTGATGGGAACAGCCAGATCGCTGGCAGTCTTGAGATGATCTCCCGCCAGCATGCCTAAACCCCCCGAGTAAATGGGCAGTGCCTCGGATAGGCCGAACTCCATGCTGAAGTAAGCAACACAGGCGGGATCATCCTGCCCGGCTGGAGCTTGCCTCTCCAGGAAGCTGGATCTTCTCTTCTGCCAAGATGAGATCTCTCCAACCAGCTCCTCATCTCTGGTTGCCTCATGCAATCGCGTTGAAGATACATTCTGCAAAATCAGGTAGGGATTTTTGGTCTTCTCCCAGGCCTCGGCATCGAACAGCTCCCAGATCTTATCTGTGGTCTGGCGAACCGTCCAGCGCAGATCCAGAGCCAGATCGGCCAGACCTTCCAGGCCTGCGGGCAGGTCAAGATCGGAATGAGCTAACATCACCCGCATATTATCAAGCTCATGGGAAATCAAACTTTCGTGCAAAGATAGAGGCGGTCAAAGGTGACCTTAAATAGAAAAAAATGCGTATTAGTTATCATTATCTTGTTCTGGATGGGTAGGTTATGAGAATAAATCGGACTATATTACCATTGGCAGTAATTGTTATCATCTGCCTGTATCCCAGCGCAGCTTCAGATCCGTCATCTACTGCATCGGATCAGGAATCAGGCTGGTATATTTACGAGACTCCTGAGGACTCTGCCAAGCTTGTGGAGAGTGCATCGGTAAGCGCTCTGCCGGATAAGAGCAGCCTCTTGATAGTCGATTCCAGGGGCCAGCAGTCGCGCACCGCTCTGGACATTCCCTCAGGCGCCTGGGCGCAACTTCGGCTGATCCCGCCAGCAAGCGGAGAGTTGCAGCTCTTCTGCCTCTATCCCACGGGATCTGTCGCCCAAATGCTCAGTGCCTCCGTAGAGAAGGGCAAAGGCTACACGGCATGGCAGCAGGCTGGCCTGGAAGGCGATTATGAGCTTTGGTTTACGGTGGGCGAAGCTAAGAGCAATTCCGTAAAATTCCAAGTCATGGAAGCGGAGGTGGCTGAGGAAAGCGCGCCAATGGCTGGCGCAAGAAGCATGGGGGGCGGTGGCATACTCTCAAAGGCAATTGGCAGCGCGCCGCTAGTGTCCTACAGCGCGGCCCCTGCGGCTGCCCCTGCGATGGCTGCGCCACCCAGTCCCAGCATAGGATTTTCAGCGGGCGGCGCCAAGGACATCAGCAACTTCCGGGAGAACATTTTGCAGGACTATTTGCCGCTGCCAAGCGACGTAACCTACGAGGGCCTATTCTATGATTACTACTTTGATACAGGCAGTGCAAAGGAATGCAAGAAGCTATTCTGTCCGTCTTACAGCTATGCCGTCTCTAAAGACCCATTCTCACTGCAGCCGCAATACTATCTCTCTGTGGGCCTGAACTCCGGAATGACGGACTTCCAGAGAAAGAAGCTGAACCTCGTGGTAGTGCTGGACTTCTCCGGTTCCATGGGCAGTCCCTTTGATGAATACTACTATGACAGATTCGGCAATAAGGTGGAGCAGAAAGGGGACGAGTCGAGCATGAAGAAGACCAAGATGCAGATTGCCGATGAGTCGGTGGTAGCCCTCCTGGCCCATCTCAAGCCGGAAGATCGCTTCGGGCTGGTAATATTCAGTGACGATGCCTTCCTGGTCGATCCGCTGACCAGCGTTGCAGATAAAGATCTTGATCGCCTCAAGAGTCGCATCCTCAAGATCAAAGAGACATACGGGACCAACATGGAGTCGGGAATGCAGGAAGGAACAGCCCTCTTCGATCGGTTCTTGCAGGCAGACAAATCGGAGTACGAGAACAGGATCATTTTCCTGACTGATGCCATGCCCAACATGGGTGAGACTGGGGACCTGGGGCTCTATCGCATGCTGGAAGATAATGCCGATCAGGGAATTTACACTACATTCATCGGAATCGGAGTGGACTTCAACACGCAGTTAATCGAGAGCATAAGCAAGATCAAGGGGTCCAACTACTATTCGGTCCACTGCGCAAGCGAATTTCAGACGCGCATGAACGATGAATTCGATTTCATGGTCACACCGCTGGTATTTGATCTGCGCCTAAAGCTGGATGCTCCTGGCTACGAGATTGAAAAGGTCTATGGCTCTCCAGAAGCGGACCAGGCAACAGGCGAGCTGATGAAGGTCAATACCCTCTTCCCCTCCAAGGCCGAGGAAGGCCAGGTTAAAGGAGGAGTGATCCTGGTGAAGCTGAAGAAGCTCTCCAATCAGGGGAACATGCGTCTTAAGGTTAGCTATCAGGATAGAAATGGAGTGCAAGATAGCGATGAAGCCGAGGTGGATATGGCTGAGGAAAAAGCGGATTTCTACCAGAACACCGGCATAAGAAAAGCGGTGCTTCTCTCTCGCTATGCGGATCTGCTCAAGAACTGGATAATAGATGAGAGAACGGCAGCAGATAACGGCTGGAAGATTGTGCCGTCTGTGACACTGGCAAATGGAATTGTAATCCCAATTGAGCTCGGCGAATGGGAACGCCAGTCCTTGCCCCTTGCTGTCTCAGAGCCTTATCCAGAGCTGTTTGGCAGGTTCTCGGATTACTTCCAAAGTGAAGCTCAGGTCTTGGGTGATCGCACCCTGGAGCAGGAAGAGGCGATACTGAGGAAGCTGGAAGGCTTTACCGGACCCACCATCAACGGAGATACGAAGATGAAAGGGGTATAAACGCGAATAACGCTCGAATAAAACGATGATGAAAGGGAGAAAAGCGGCACCGGGATGACCTGCAAGCCGCACCTTTCTGGTTTTCTTTTTTCATCTTTTCGTCTGCATTACTCGCCTATCAGCACATCTTCAAGCGGCCTTCTGGTCGAATGCTCCATGGCCGATTTTGCATAGCCCAGCCGGAAGGCCTGCTGCACCTGCCTCATCTCTGATGGGCCTGGCAAAAGGCCGGTCAGATTTGCCTTCGTCTGCGCCGTCTCCAGTGCCTGGCTCATGGGGTGCAAGCTTATCCCAAGAGCAGTTGCGCAAAGCCAGAAACGCTCCAGGGTTCTTCCCGCCTTGACGGATGATAGGCTATCGTTGTTTGCCGTGCTGATGAAAACGAGGTATGGTGTGCTGTTAATCAGATCAGCGTCCTTTTTAGTTTGCTCCGGCCCCACATCTAGGAAGACAACTGCCAGCTGAGCCATCTTTGCCTGCACGCCCGTTGGCCCCATGACACCCAGGCCAAGCCAGCGGCCCAGCTCGCTCTTGTAATTGACATCGGCGTACAAAATGCCATTCGCCTCCACCACGAGATCCCGGAAGCTTCTCTTAACGGCTGGATCGTCGGTAATGAAGATCTCTGCATCAGGATCGGAGCACAAGCTCTTGATCGTCTCAAGATCGGCTTTCGAGATGGTCTGCGGCTCGTAAGGATTGCGGTTGGTCTGGCGAGAGGTTATGGCATAAAAGAGCCTGGAATCCGAAGGAGAGCTGGAGTTTGCCCGCAGTGAGAGCGTGGCTACGAGGTCGTCTTGGCCTGGGAAGTAGGAGACGCTGCAGTTGTAGCCGAAATGCTCAGATGCTATTATCAGATTTTCCAGGGCGCAGCCGAGGCTTATGTATTGCTCCCTTCGATCGGCGTCTGCGACCTTGAGCCATCCGGATTTGTCGGAGAACACCTGGATTTCGCCCTCTGATACGTTAAACAACCAGGGCTGGCTGTTATAGTTAGAAGGAGCCAAAATGGCGTAATTCAGCAGGAAGGTCAGCTTATCCTCCGGGCTGGAGTTGATGGGAAAGTTGCTTTCTAACACATCCCAGGCCTGCAAAGATGCTTCCGGCTGCATTAAGAGTCCCGGCAATACCATTCCCAAGAACAGGAATACACACAGCAAAACAACCTTTGTGGTTGATACACCCATATTTCATAGCCTCATGCAATTGAACTTGCAAAAGGTAATTGGCATTAAATGAAATATACCCTGCGGTGTTCTTGGCAAGATTTAATTGTGATTAATTTCTATAAGATTACTGATTAGGAGGTCTGAAATTGGTAAATTTATTAAGTTTTAGATGTAATCGACTGATCATCACTATAATCTTGCTTGGCATTTCCATAGCATTCGGTGCACCCGTTAATTCAACGGAAGAGACAGTTGAGCTTCAGATATTGGCCTTTAACGATTTTCACGGCCAGATTGAGCCGCCTTCGGGCAGCGAGATTCTCTACTACAACGCTACTAATTATCCTTTTGAGGCTGAGCTTGGGGGAGCCGCCTATTTGGCCACTCAGATCAAGGCACTTAAAGTCACTAATCCCAATACAGTAATTGTATCGGCTGGGGACTGCATTGGGGCAAGCCCATTGGTTTCGGCGCTTTTTCACGACGAGCCCACCATCGAGGCATTAAGCAAGATGGGTCTGGACTATTCTGCCGCAGGCAACCATGAATTTGATGAAGGCGTATCGGAGTTGCAGCGCATGCAGTACGGCTGCTGCCACCAGGTCGATGGCTGCCAGGATAAGGATCGATTTGTGGGTGCGGGCTACTATTACCTCACAGCAAATGTGGTCAACAACAGTACTAACAACACGCTTTTTCCGCCCTACAAGATACGGGAAATAGAAGGAATCCCGGTGGCTTTTATTGGCGTATCCTTAGAAGACACACCCTCCGTTGTTACACAATCTGGCATCAAGGGCTTTTCATTCCTGGATGAGGCAGATTCGATCAATGCCGTGGTTTCGCAGCTGAAGCAAGAGGGCATTAAGACAATAATTGTGCTGATTCATAACGGCGGCGCACAGGATGGACTGCCCAGCGAGAGCCGAAATTTCTCAGGGTCAATCATTGATATTGTCAAACGAAGCGACAAAGAGGTGGATTTATTCGTCACCGGCCATACTCATGAGACTTATGTCTCCAATGTTGACGGGCGAATTGTGACCCAGGCAGGCTGCAAAGGCAAGTTCATTACCGATATCGATCTTGTCATAAGCAAAGAAACGGGAGACGTTCTCCTGGCCAGAGCCAAGAATGTGGCCGTCACCCGCGACGTACCCAAAGATGCAGAGGTATCTGAAATTGTAGAAAAGTACTCGGCACTGGAAGAACCATTGACTCAAGAAGTAATCGGATCGATAACCGCAGATATTCCAAAAAAGCCGAGCAATTCCGGCGAATCGGCTTTGGGCGATGTAATTGCCGACACGCAGCTTAACTCCAGTCAAAAAGCTGGAACACCCGCAGTAGTCGCTTTCATGAATATTGGGGGAATTCGCACCGATCTAGTTTACGAAGCGAGCGGAAACGAGGGTGCAGGCAATGTGACCTATGGCGAGTCTTTCAGTGTGCAGCCATTTGGCAATGATGTATATACCATGAATCTGACGGGCCGACAGATCGATGAGCTGCTAGAGGAGCAATTTGATAATCCGCAGGTTGGGGAAAACAGCATACTTCAGGTCTCTCGCGGCTTTTCCTACACCTGGAACCGAAGTGCACCCACCGGTCAGAAGGTTGATATCAACTCCATCAGGATCAATGGAACGACCATAGATCCAGAGGGAAGCTATCGCATCGCAGCCAATCTATTCCTAGCGGATGGTGGAGATCACTTTTGCATCTTTAAAGCCGGAGTAAACCGGGTCTGCGGGGTTAGCGATCTGGATGCCTTTATAGAATACTTCAAGGCTTTCTCTCCGGTATCACCCGGAAATATGGATCGGATTTCAGTTACAGGATAGCCGGTCCATCGGAAAATACTGGTTGGAATATAACAGGCAGGTCGCAGATAAGCTTGCGGACATCCTGCGAAAGCGCGGCTGGGCCTGGGTCATTCCTATTTTATAAAAAACATACATTTTAATGATGATTATTTTCTGAATTGGAAATAATTTTTGGAACAATAACAATATATAGAGGCAAGAATGCGTTCTACATGGAGGGATGAATACGAAGTTATTCACACTTAGCATCTTTGCCATTTTTCTGGTATCGCTTGCCTTTGCCACCGTGGAGCTGGGCGGCCAAGCCGGTAAAGATGTTCTGATAGGTATCGGGAATGGAGGCGGCCTGTGGGATTGGGGCGAAGTTCCTTTAGGACACATCATCAAAGACAACGAACTGATTGCAGGGGCCTGGATCATTCCTGATGACAGATCTTCTATGCAGACACCACTCCAGGCGATTGGCATGGGCAAAGGAGGACTTGCGAATGATCCCCATGTCAATGAAATCGCATTTGATTACCAGTTTGTACCGGTAACATTCGGTGGCTACCTTGAACTGCCAATATCCTACAGGGGAGACCTGGGATTAAAGGGGGCCAAGGGCATCTTCGACCTCACCGGCTTCAAAGGACCAAACGAGTACGAGTTCCCTAGAGTTTATTAGTTCCTCAATCTTTCTTTTTGAAGGGCGTTATTATCTCACTCTATTTCATCCAATTGCTCTTGATACTCCTCGCCGCCAGCATTCCCGTAGAAAATGCCGCTTGCAGATTATAGCCTCCCGTATCCCCATCAACATCCAAGACCTCGCCCACCAGATACAATCCTTTAACCAGCCGGGACTGCATGGTTTTAGGATCGATCTCATTTCTTTCCACTCCTCCTCTGGTAACCATGGCCATGTTGTAGCTGCAAAGATCGGATACGATCAGAGGAAAGCCAGTAAGATTATCAACCAAACAGCTGCGCTTCTCTCTGGTCAATTGAGCCATTTGCAGATCGGAAGGAATACCAGATATCTCCAGAATTCTCTTTATCAGCCGGGCATAGAGAGGCACAATAAGAAGCTCAAGGTGAGATAGATCCGCCAGCACAGACAATAGGCTCCTTCCTCCGTCCCTTCGTGCCTTATCCACAAGCCATTCCTCCAGAGCCTTTCGTTTATCGTCCGGCACAAAAGAGAGCTTTAAAATGTCTCCCGCTCGAATATATCGGGATGAATCGAGAATTCCCGGTCCCGAGAGCCCCTCATGGGTAAATAAAATATCGCCCTGATGCACTCTGATTTTTGCATGACGGTAAAACGAGATCTTCATATCCGGAAACGAGAGCCCGGCCAGATCAGAGAACGGATAATCCTTAATGAGAAGCGGGGTTAGAGCCGGTCCGATCTCGGCTATGCGGTGGCCGAGAAATTCGGCAAACCTGTAGCCGTCTCCGCTCGATCCAGTGGCTGGATAGGAGCGGCCCCCGGTGGCTATTACCAGCAGGCTGCTGCGATAGCTCTCACCCTTGCATCCTACCAGAAAACCATTCTCATTCCAGGTTACCTCATTCCTGGTTACCTCATTCCTGGTTATGAACATGACCGCCTGGTTGCACTTGATGACGATTCCTTTTTCCCGGCATTGCTCCAACAAGATATTGAGCACATCCCTGGCCCGCCTGGTCTTTGGAAAGATCTTGCCTGCCTTTTCTCGGACCATCTCCAGTCTCTTTGATTCAAAGAAGGAGATAAGATCGTTATTTGTGAAGCTGAGAAGAGCCGGGCGCAGGAATCTGCCCTGACCCGTATCGCCAAAATGATCAAGAAAATCCTGAATATCGCCATCGTGTGTTATATTGCATTGCCCGGATCCTGAGATGAGGAGCTTATGCCCTGGTGAGTTCTTCTTTTCCAGAATCAGAATCCTCCTGCCAGCCAGCATGGCGTTTATGCCGCAAAAAAGCCCGGACGGCCCGGCTCCTATGATAATTAAATCATAATGGCTCTCTTCCTTTCCAGATGAGTGCTCATCCTGAAATAATTCGTCTCCAACATAGGCCTTCGGCATACTATCCGGTGTGCTTTCCTGCGTGCTATCTTGCATGTCATCCTGCATGTTGCAGTTCTTTTTATGAAGCTCGGCCAAAGGAACCTCTCGATACTCCGTTATTTCGATCGTTTTGATGCTGATGGCTAAGGAGCTTAATCAACAAGAATTGTTTATATAGCTTTACCAGCGTTATAAACTGCAATATATGCTAAAGGTTACTCCGTATCTGGGAATCATAGTATTGATAGTATCCATTGGCGGCATATTCTATCCCAAGCTTGGCTACTTCCTCTTGCTGGTCTTTGCCAGCCTGATGATCATTGCTCCCTTTCGCGGGCGATGGTTTTGCGGAAATCTCTGCCCTCGTGGAAGCTTTGTTGATTTCTGGCTTGCTCCCCTGAGCAGAAAGCTGAAGATTCCGCCCCAATTTAGGAGCATGTGGCTGCGATCCCCTATCTTCATTGCCCTCATGGGATTCATGATCTTTCGGATTATACAAACTGAGGGAATGGTGGACAGGATTGGAATGGTTTTTGTGACGCTTTGCATTCTAACCACATCAATTGCCATTCTCTTTGGCGTAATCATTGCTCCTCGGACCTGGTGCTCCTTTTGTCCCATGGGCACGCTGCAAAGGGCAATGGGTGGCAAAAAGTACCAGCTAAAAGTGGACAAGGAAAAATGCATCGACTGCAAAAAGTGCCAGAAGGTCTGCCCTATGCAGCTTCCTGTAAGCGAGATCCTGGACAATCCAGACTGCATTAAATGCGGCAGATGCGTGGAGGCTTGCCCGAAGCATGCATTGAGTTTCTAATTGATTTTCCGGCTATTTTAAATATGCAAAAGTGCATTAGAAAAATTGGAGGTGAAGACAAACCATGTGTACTGTTGGAGGTGGACCGGACATAGGAAATATCGAGACTTTGGCCGCAAGAGATTATGAATGTCAGGACTGCAAGAATCAATTCAAAGGAATGGGCAGAAGGCCCATGTGTCCTACCTGCAAATCCAGGAATGTCAAGGCAGTCTAAGGGCCATGCATATTATCATTAAAGAGGATGAGATTGCTTATATCGTGGGCAGCAGGGGCACTATAGCTATTGCCAAGACGAATGGAAACTTTTTTTATCTGGAGAAGGAGTCTGAAGAGGTTGTGCTCTTCACCGATCCACAGGATCTGATTGTGGCGTCTTCCCAAGGCGTAGGCGAGAAGGTTATGCGCGGCCTATGCTGCACTATTTATCAGCTTAGGGAACTGTGTGCACCGCTGATAGTGCTTCCTAAAGGCCATCCGGCATCACCCCGCTTGAAGACTGTGGTATCCATTGGCGAGAGCACTCATTTGAGCTGCAAGATAGAGCCGGGGACTCATCCTGAGCAGGATGTGCTCTGCGGATCAGAAGAGTTTCACGAAGCCCAAGTGCTGGCGAGGCCCGGTGGCGCTGAGATATTGGGTGGAGCTGCAAAGGATTGCGAGATAATTGTGCAGAAGTTGTAAGTGATATATTTGGTGACTGTTATGGCTGAGATCAAAGAGGATAGCCTGGTCAGGTACAAGGGCACGGGCACCATTGGTACTGTCAAGGTGCTGAAGGTGGAAGATGATGGAGAGACATGGGCCTATTTGGACAGCACCGGCCTTTATTATCGCCTGGATACTCTGGAGCTGATCGAGAAGGCTCCGGAAAGAAAAGATCTGGAGGGCATGACCATAGAGCAGATCCAGGAGAGGTTCAAGCAGACCCAAGATATGATGGATGCTGCCAAGATGCAGGACGATAACCTGGAGACGGGCGGGTAAGAATCATAGATGCAGAGAATCGGCGTGGTGGCTCACGGCCCGGAGATCATAGACAGCGGCTGTGCTCTGTCGCTGATCAATTACCTGAAAAAGCGGGCAAGCGTCGCGGCGGTTTTGGGCGGTACTATGGGCCGGGTGGCAGTTATCGATGCCGGCCTGGAAGACGTTATCACTATCAGTCCCAGGAGGAAGCCCAGCGGGTCCATTCAGGATTTGCAGGCTACGTCAGATGTAATTTTTCTTCTCAACCACGCCAAGAGCCGGGAGAGCGGTCTGGCCTTCGGGGCTATGGTGGCGGCGGCAGCCGGAATAGATAAGCCGCTCATTCAAATTGACTGCGGCGGAAGATTCGTGGCCCCCCTATCCGGAAACGATGGCGATCTCGCTGTGCAGGTCGCTTCTGACCTGGGCCTCGATTACCTGCTAAATCCGCCGCTGCCAGTCGTCACTTTGGGAAAGAAGACCATCAAACGGGCCGTATCGAGTGTTATTCCCGGCGAACTGATCTCGATCAATGGAATTGTGATCGGCAGGGCCACGGAAAGTCAGGTCGAGCTGCAAGTCAAAGACGGCAGGATCGTGGGCCTAAAGGGTGCAAAGCCCAAAGAACACGGCCTGGAGAAGCTCTCCGGGGTCGAGGTTGATCTGGAGAGAGCGATCATTCGCAGCGGCTCTATTCGGCGAAGCGAGGGGCTGATCGCTCGAGTTTGCGAGAGAGCGAACGAGGGCGAAGACGAATGGGCAGTTCTCATCGATCATTGTGCAGAAGATGCCTTTGAGGCGGCAGTGGGAGCCAGTGTGGCAGTCACTGTGGGAGATGATACCACGCTCATTGCCGCAGATATCCTGGCCAGGCTGGGCATACCCGTTATCGGCATAGTAGATGGAGATTTGGACCGGCTGGCCGGTTGCACCATCATGCTGCCAGGAAGCGTTATCTTGCGGGTCATGCCCGGACACGATGATCTGGTGGGAAGGCAAGTGAAGGCCGAGATATTCCATGGAGAGAAGCGGATCTGCATAAGCGCCGATGATCTCGTGAATGAAATAATGTGTATGGCAGAAGATAGAGTTCTTCAAGTCGATAGGAATTGATGAAGAAAAAATATCGGAGATCTGTTAATCCTTATAATTATTTCACTTTGGCAGCGTCGGCCAGGAATTGCCTGCTAATATCCGTATTGGCATTTTGGGCCGAGGCAACTACTTCAGCTCTCTTTTGCGTAGTTAATGATGTGAACTACCACGTCCTGAAGGGCGCGGCTTCCCACTTCATCGCCAATGCTTGCATCACGGTTATGTGATGTAGTGGTTTTGGTTCTATGGGCGCTGCGGGCTGCTACATCCCTGTGATGAGTATGTTCCTGGAAGCATTGTAGTCTCGATCACACGAGAATTAGCAATAAGGGCACTCATGTACTCGTACCGACAGATCTTTCT
>JBFYLJ010000210.1:0-7375 GCA_041305465.1 Methanothrix sp. | reverse complement strand
TCCTGATAGGTGGGAAGATCCGGGTGGGCGGCATTGAATGACTCGTCTTCTTTCATGAAATCAGGCTCGATGCTGATCTCGGGCTTGGGGAAGTTGAAGGGCTTGCCCCAGTAGTCGCCGGCCAGCATGACCTCCATGAGGGCTTTGAAGGCTAAGCGGACCTCGCGCTCGAACTGGCCGTAGGTCTTGAGCGGAGCCTCGGGCGACGAGCCGTTCCAGACCTTTCCTGCATAGACAGCAGGCTTGTCCCGCCACAGTTTGGGCACTCCCGGCGTGAGCTGCACCGAGGAGAAGACGAGCTGTCCGCCGCGAGCGACCATCATCTGTGTCATCTCATAGACGAACATCTGCATAAGCTGAAGTATCTCATCATAGTTCTTGCCCTCGAAGTAGGGGGCGATGAATGTGAGGAAGTTGTAGAAGCCCTGCCCTCCCGCGAAATTGGTCTGGGCACTTCCCAGGGCTTTTACAGCGTGCAACATGGCCACCTCCGGCTTCTTGGCAGGGCCCGCGACACTGGCTTTGGTGCCCAGACCATCGGGCATCAGGCCGTAGTATAAGAAATAGCGCAGATCCCAATCCTGACAGAACGGCCTGGTCCCGAAGTACTCCAGATCGTGGATGTGCAGGTCTCCGGCCAGGTGGCGGTCGGCGAGATGGGGAGGCAGCAGCAGCAGGTACTGCTCCTTGCTGATCTTGTCAGCCTTTTTCTTGTGGCTGGCCTCGGCATTTTCCTGGAGGTTGGCATTCTCCTTGGACTCAAAGCCCGTGCCGATGTCGATGAGGTGGGCATCGAAGACAGGAGTTCCCACGCGCGTGCAGATGTTGCGCCACTCGGTGTGGTGCCTCTCCAGGAGGACCACATTCATGATCTCGCGCACAAGCGGGCCGCTGAGGTACTGGACATTCATCCATCGCACCCGGCGCTCTACCTCTTTAGCGATATCCTGGGCCTCTTCTGCGGTTATGCCCGGCTCTTTGTAAAATTGTTCCGATAGCTTCGTCTCCTTGAGCAGCTGCTTGGCTATGGCTTCTCTATCCCAGTCCAGCAGATGGCCATCCGTGGTCCTAACCCTGGGCATGGCAGAGACGGCCAGCCCTTCCAGGGTCTGCTGCACAATTCTGCTGCTCAAAGCCCATCCCCTCTACCATAAAGCAACATAACTAATCCTCTTGATCATAATCGTAGTGATGTTTTTTATTCCTAAGCTTATTGACGTTTCGCTCTGACGTTTAGCTCCCAAACTTCAGCAAAATCTTTTAGCAATTATGTACTCACTGATTAATAAAGGACGCGCTTAATTAGTTCTGCGTTCTAGGCTATATTTCTAATGCGCATGAGGTGAAAGTAATTATCTGAGCCAATAGCCACTGAGTCAAACTGTGGCGGAGCATCTTGAAGCAGAGTTGCTGTGTAATCAAACGAATAATAGAGTTCTTTACACTTTCTGGATGCATGATCAAGCTTTTTATACTTTGAAATTGGATTAGATAGTGGTTGGCGGATTTGATCTGTTCCAAAAAAGTTAAGATATATCGAGAATAAATGATGCATTAACCTGCAAATGGGTCGGACCAATTGCGTTTAATCGATGCATTTCTTGTGATATCTTTAGCGTATCATTATGCGAAACATCCCGGCAAGGATTATGCATGCGGGCACGCTGATTACCAGATACATGTCAATATCCAATACTAGTATTACTCCGCCACCTCCTCGTTATTTATTGCTATACCAATCACCAATCAACTTATTAAACCGGTATTTCATCATGGGTTTATTCGGGTTTCGCTCCAAAATCCATCTAAATTTTTCTACAAAATTATCATCGATGGATCCTCAATTGATAGACAAAAATCTGCGTGGAAAATCTTGAATCCATGGGAAGCGCAGCGAAAGTAATCGGTAAGATTATTGGAATGCGAAAAGCCTCTATTTCCACGATCTCTTCGTGAAGGTATGTTTTGCGGTCTTCCTATTTCAGTCAATTTTCCAGATTGTTTCAGAAAATCCGCCAAGGAACGGATTTAGGCAATCAAATAGCAGGAATCGCGAGTGAGCAGTAGGTCATCAACCTCCCTAAACCCACCTTTACCAAGTGTGATCATTTTAGTGACGGCACTAAAATGATCGTTGCTATCGATTTTTGTTGTTTCACAGGACTAGAGGGCCAGCTTTATGGCCATGAAAATGTTTTGCCAAGTCGCGTATCCCAACAGTTCCTGCAAATCTCTAGCAAACCTAAATTCAGTGCCGTCATCTAATTTATTTAATTATTGCCTCCAGCCTCTTATTAACCTCCTCCCAGTTCACAATGTTCCAGAAGGCCTCCACAAACTTGGGCCTCTCGTTCTTGTAGTCGAGATAGTAGGCATGCTCCCAGACATCCAGGACCATGAGGATGCGAAGGTGGGGGTAGACATTCACATTATGCTTCTCAATCTGCGTGATCAGCAGCCTGCCGGTCATGCCGCATCTGGCAAGCGCCGCCCAGCCTGAGCCTTCTGTGCTTCCAGCCGCCGCGGAAAACTCCTTCTTGAAGCGCTCGAAGGATCCGAACTCGTTCTTCAAAGCTTCCGCCAGAGCTCCGCCTGGCTCTTTGCTGGTCTTTGCAGCGGGGGACAGATTTCGCCAGAAGAGGTCGTGCAGAATATGTCCACCTACCTGGAAGGAGAGCTCCTTCAGGGTAGCTTTCATGTCCACATCGGCTCCCGCCTGGCGGGCCTTATCCAGTCTCTCCAGTATGGCGTTGGCGGCGTTCACGTAGGCGGCGTGGTGCTTATCATGATGCAGGCGCAGTTGTGCCTCCGAGATAAATGGCTCAAGCGCATTGTAGGCATAAGGTAGCTGTGGCAGGGAATACAATATTTTATCAGACATAGCAAACATCACCTCGAGAATAACACCAATTTTATGATGGCTGACTATTTATCTCTTCTTGTAAGACCGAGTGAGACATACAAAAGATTATTAAGGGTTTACGGGGTAATTTAGTTAAGGATGCCCATCATTATGAGATCTGCCTTCGGAGTCTTTTTGGTTTTAATGCTTGTGTTTTTAAATATTGGAGTGTCTTCTGCTGCCCAAGAGAGTAGTCCCAAGAATATCCTCATTCTTGCCTCCTATCATCCAGGCATGACTTGGGAGGATAGCATAATCTCCGAGATTAAGCTGCACTTCGCGATGAACATGCCATCCGCAATCTTTTCTGTGGCTTATATGGACACGAAGCGAATTGCCGCCGATGAGGCGCGTTTAGCTGATTTAAAGGCTTCTTTCCTAAAGAAGTACAAAGATCGGCCTTTTGACCTCATCATCTCTGTGGATACAGATGCATTCAACTTCCTGCTGAAAAATAGAGACGATCTTTTTGCTGGAACGCCGGTGGTGTTTTGCGGCGTCGTTTATTTTGACGAGAAAATGCTCAGCGGAAAAAGTGGCTTTACCGGCGTTGTGGAGGCATATGATGTGGAAAGCACAATCTCGTTGATGCTTAATCTTCATCCCCAAACCAAGCACATTGCCATAGTAAACGATCAAACTGCAACGGGCCTATCCGCTCGAAAGGTTCTGGATGAGATCATCCCTCGTTTCGAGAAGAATGTCTCCTTCCAATATCTCGACAACCTCACAGCTGGCGAGCTTCGTCAAAGCCTGGCAGCTTTATCCAATGATAGTCTCATCCTGCTAATGACCCTAAACCGCGACCGTTCAGGGCTTTTCCTGACTTACGAGGACGCAGCTCAATTGGTGCTGGAATCCAGCCCGGCTCCATTTTACAGCATATATGATTTCTACCTGGGCTACGGGGTTGTGGGGGGAAAGATGATCGGCGGATATTTCCAGGGCGATGAGGCAGCAGAGATGGCACAACGCATCATGCAGGGCGAATCCGCCGACAAAATCCCCGTGATGAGGGGGAGCTTAAATCGCTACATGTTTGATTACTTTGTTCTGAACAGTTTCGGCATATCTCTAGACCGACTGCCTGCGGGCAGTATAATCATCAACCAACCATTCCAGGCACGTGCTAATCTTAAAAATGAGAATCTGAGCTACCTGGAATTGCAGAGAAAAGATCTCAGTCAGTCTGATCTGCAGGGGTCGAACCTTTGCGCCGCGAACTTGAGCCATTCCAATCTCATGCGGTCCAATCTATCCCATGCCCGGCTGGTGGAGAGCAAACTCAGCTATGCCGATCTGGAGGAGGCGGACATGCATGGCTCCGACCTGTCTCTGGCCGAGATCAAAGGCGCCAACCTCGTAGGGGCCAATATGATTGGATCAAATCTAAGCGATGCGGACATGAGTGGATCCAATCTCAATCAAGCCCGCATCATCGGATCTATTCTCAGGGGAGCAAACCTCAACTGGGCTCGATTGGAGGCCACAAACCTGAGCTTGTCCGATATGAGCGGTGCGCAATTTGTCGGAGCTTTCATGAATCGGATCAGGCTGCGCGATTCGTTACTGGTAGGTTCAAATCTCAGCAGATCAAGCTTGGTCGGTGCTAATATCATTGATGCTGATTTATCCCATGCTTGCCTGGATCGTGCTGATATCTCCGAGTCTCGCATGGCAGGCACGAATTTATCCGGCGCCGAGCTAAATAACATAAGATCGATTTTCACCAATTTGACCCACTCAAATCTCAGCGGAGCAGACCTATCCGGTTCGAGCTTCCTGGCATCAGGCCTGTCCAATTCCAACATATCCAATGCGAATTTATCGGGGTGCAATCTTGAAAACGCCTGGATCTACCAGTCTAATCTTTTCGGGGCCAGGCTTAATGGCGCCATGCTAAAGGGATCTCAAATGAATTACTCAGATCTATCTGGCTGCGATTTGAGCGACGCGGACTTAACAGGAGCCAATCTCAACAGTGCCAATCTCACCAGAGCCAACCTGAGCCGGACAAGGCTTGTAGGCGCAGATTTCACACTTGCTAAAATAAAGAATGCCTCCCTGATCAAAACTAGTTTTCTTGGGGCCAAACTCAATTGGGCGGATATGAGCGAGAGTCGTCTGCAAAGCTGTCAATTCGGAAGGGCAGAGCTGTTTGCTGCCGATCTCAGTCGGTCAAACCTGAGCGGATCCGACTTTACCAGAGCATATCTCACGAGAGCCAATCTATCCGGGTGCATATTCAGCAAATGCATACTGGATTATGCTGATATGTCCTATGCAAATTTTTCAGGCGCAGATCTCAGTGGCATCTATTTCTTAAATAATCAAATGAACTTTGCAGACTTTTCAGGTGCCGATCTTCGAGGAGCTACTTTTTTCGCATTAAATGCAGAAGGTTGCATCTTCCATAGAGCAGTGCTAAGTTCGGTGGTAATGGACGGGATGCTCCTTCGCGGGGTGGATTTCAGCTATGCTGACCTAAGGGATATTACGATCAGCAAGGCTACCCTGGAGAACATCAACCTCTCAGGTTCGGATATGCGAGGGGCTAACCTGACAACCGTGTATCTAGTAGGTGTCGATCTGAGTGGCGCCAATCTGCAAGGAGTCAAATACGATAAGATAACGCTTCCATTCATTGCAGCGTCGCGGCTCGACGGGACGAAAATGAGCCCTGATATGCAAAAAGACCTCAAAGAAATGTCATCTGGAACAGGAATAGGATTGTGAAGATTGGTTTTCAGGTGATACTATGTTTTTCATAAGGCAAGTGGGTGCCACCCACCTCATAGTCGCGCTGCTCTTTGGCATGGTAGTATCAACAGTCCCTGAATGCAGTGCTTCTACCGATTATCAGGATCTTTTGAACTTGTCCAATGCCAACGAGGATGTGCGAATAAATGCTCAGGATCTGGCTTTCTTGCTTGTCACCCACAACTTTGATGCCACACCAAGAGGCGACCATGTTGAAGTCAGAATCAATGGTTCAATCTACATGGCGACGCCTAACGCTGGCAAGGCCGGTCTGGCCGATATAGTGCTTGCATAACATTTTGCAGTATGGGTTGGGCCGCTTTCTCGGATGTGCGGCCAATTCAGCCCGTGCCCAGGATGTCGGGAAATACATCTTGTTTGCTTATGTTTTTACCGGACTATCTTTGATCGGCAACTGTATTTCAGTCAAAAGCTCCTCTGGAGCTGTCTTGCAGGGATCGCTCAGATAGAGCTCCCTGCCCGGTCCGTCAAACTCCATCTCATTTTTTATCATATACTCGTAGATATCCTTGTAGATCAGGATAAGAGTGTCATAGCTTCCTTTGTGCACAACCGCCAGGACCCGGGCAGGAGGTAGATTCTTAACTTCCATGCCCTCGTCCACTTCGATCCTTCCGGTTATGGGTATAGCCACCTCGATGTCGGCATCCTTTTCCTTGTATTCCTGGTCGTGGTAAATCGCCATACACGGTCCGCTCACTTTCACGAGATTTTTCTGGTTGACCGGCCAAAAAAGCATTTCGCACAACTCTCCAATGAGGCGACCGATGGTTTCGCCATAGCTTCCTTTGTCCCTTTTGCTTACCACCCGCAGGGCGGGCACATCTTTGATAACCGGCTCGCTTAATGCCATCTTTATCAGCTCCTTATCGTTTTGTTTGAGCAGGGCCTCGATCCTTTGTAGCCTGGCGATTTCACCCTGAGTCCGGCTGAGATGTTTTTCTCTCAGTGCCTGCAAGACTTCTCTATCACCTTTCGCCTCAGCGTCGATGTAGCTGGCTACCTCTTCCAGGGATATGCCCAAAGAGCACAATGTCTTTACTCTCACGCCTCTTTCCAGTTGGTCTGTCGTGTAGTAGCGGTAGCCGGTTAATGTGTCTTTAGCTGCCGGCACCAGCAGCCCCAAGTGGTCGTAGTAGCGCAGGGCTTTGGGGGTGATTCTCGTGATAACTGAGAACCTGGTGATGGGAATCTGATCGACGGTCATGGCTCGTATTCTGGGAAGATCTTCCTTATTTGTAAGGGCATGCAGTCTAACGCGGGGGAAGGTTTGAAGGAGAGATCGGATAAGTCCTTGACGACGTTTGTGCGCAGGATCACCTCCAGAATAAATCCCGATTTTTCGAGTACACGGGCTGAAGCCGGATTTGTAGTGATTTTATTTGTACCTGCTGCGATTCCTCAGCCGATGCAGACTACAACGCGGCTCTGAATATCAGAGCACGGGTAGAAGCCAACCTGCCCATCGTAGCGCGAATTTTTGCGCAGCTACAAGCCCCCAATATCGGCGGTGCTCATGCCCGCATATTCATTGGTGGGTAGTTGACCAGAGGACAAGGTAAACTGTGTCTCCTTCCTTCTTGCCCTTGAGAAGCTGGCAGTGGCGAAGTATGGCGAACTGATTCTCCAGCTCCGCTGCGGGCAGCTGGAAGATCTCCATCAGCTCTGCCCTGGTGGCCTTGCCCTTCTCCT
>JBFYLJ010000209.1:0-7815 GCA_041305465.1 Methanothrix sp. | reverse complement strand
TGACGGCATTCAGCTTAGCGCCATACCCGAGCTTGGCTGGACGTCCGTGATTTCAGCTCTATTTTGGCTTGCACCCACAGGGTTTCGCCGTTTCATCCGCTTCCCGCGCGACCTTCAGCCTTGCGGCATCATCGCTTTAACGCGGAGCGGTCTCGTTTCTGTGCCAGAGCCGGAGCTCTCGCCCCACATCCTTTGAGATGTCTGTGTGTCCAGTGGTGGAGGGACTTTCCACACCGGCCATAGTTGGCCAGCGGCAGCCGCCCTTCCTCTCTCGCTGTCGCTAATTTGTGAGACAATATATAAAACTATGCTCCAATGCCATTGTGCGATTGAATGCGAGAAAGCTATTTTAGGTATTCTTCCATGATGAGCAAAGCACAGTATTTTCCGCACATTGAGCAGGCCTCTGCCTTATCCTGATGGTAAATTTCCCTGGCTCTATCGCCATCGATGGCGGCTGTAAACTGCCCATCCCAATCCCTTGCCCTTCGGTGCCCTGCTAAAATTCGGTCTTCGGGTCTTGGACCATACTTCAGAGTGTCCCCCACATGAGCGGCTATTTTGAAGGCTACTACCCCTTCCCTTACCTGGTCCACATTGGGTAGAGCCAGGTGTTCGGATGGAGTGATATAGCAGAGGTAATCGGCTCCCGCCCCTGCCGCTAGAGACCCGCCCACAGAGCCCGAGATATGGTCATACCCTACGCCAATGTCAAGTGGAAGTGGGCCCGCGACAAACAAAGGCCGGTGATCTGTCATCTTCTTATAATGAACGACATAGGCCGCGATCTTCTCAGGGCTGACATGTCCACCCATCCCCTCAATTATAACCTGAACACCTAGCTCATTTGCTCTCCGGGCCAGCCTTGCGTTCATATCCATCTCCATCTCTTGAGGGCCGTCCATTTGGTCGTGAATGCACCCGCTTCTCATGGTGTTTCCCAGGGAAAGCACGACATCCTTCTCAGAGAGGGATTTGCATATTTCGTCAAAATGCAGCAAAAATGGGTTTTGCTTGCGATTTTGCAGCATCCACGCCGATGTAAAGGACCCGCCTTTGGATACCATGCCCATTATTCTCTTCGAGCTACGAAGCTTCTCCAACATCTCAAGGGTAAATCCTGCATGGACTACGATGGATGAAATCCCCATGCTAACATGCTTTTTGATCATCCGGATGAGATCTTGCTCTGTTATGCCTTGAAATGAGCCCTTCTCGACAACTGTTTGATATATCGGCACGGTCGTTATTGGCACACTTGTCTCATCTAATATTCTCTGTCTTATCGCATCTATATCTCCACCCATTGAAAGGTCGGTGATAGTATCCGCTCCGTATTTTTCTGCAATCTTTGCCTTATCAACCTCAATATTAGGATCAAAAACTTCCGCAGAGGTCCCGATATTGGCATTTATCTTTGTCTTTAGACCTTCGCCTATCCCCAACGGGGGCTTTCTATCCCGCTGCATTATAATGATGCGTCCGGATGCTATCTGTTTGCGCAGAAAATCGGCCCTCAATCCTTCTTTATCAGCCACTTCCTTGATAACAGAGGTCTCTTTGCCGGCGATTGCAGCCAGTAAAAGGTTCTTATTCATGGGACTCTCTTTGCAGCGTTAACTTGTGGCATCAATTTCTGGATATTTAAACCACTCCAAATACACTTATATCTCACTGCGATTTTCTTAAGCATAATGGCCCGAGATCAGAAAGACTACTATTACCGCCTGGCAAAGCAAGAGGGCTACAGAGCCCGCTCCGCCTACAAGCTGCTACAGATCAATGAGAAGTTTCACATCATCAAGCGAGGGGACAGCGTGGTCGATCTGGGAGCCGCGCCCGGTGGCTGGCTACAGGTGGCAGCCAAGCTTTCCGGCGGCAGCATAGTGGGCGTAGACCTGGAGGGCATTGCGCCCATCCCCGGAGTGAAGACCTTTGTGGCGGACATAACCCACGAGAGCACCGTGAACCTGGTCAAAGACGCCCTGGGGGGGGAAGCAGATGTGGTGATCTGCGATGCTGCGCCAAATCTCACCGGTGCCTGGCACAGGGATCATGCGGTATCAGTCGATTTAGCTCGCTCCGCCCTTAAAATGGCAAAGAAGCTGCTGAAGCCCCGGGGAAATTTCGTGGTCAAGGTCTTTCAGGGTGACCTGTTCCAAGATTACCTGAACGAAGTTCGAAAGGAGTTCTCATCCGTCCATGCTCATTCGCCGCCAGCATCCAGAAAGGAGAGCGCGGAGACCTACGTCGTGGCCAAAAAGCTGCTCACAAGCCCGGTGAGAAGAGGCGATATACTGGATGTCCAGATCGAGTATTTGGGCAAATCGGGAGACGGTGTAGCCCTGGTTGAAGGCTTCGCGATCATTGTGCGCAAAGCGCAAAAAGGCGAGAAGCTGCGGGTGAAAATCGATGCTGTGAAGCCCAATTTTGCCTTCGCTGATATATTGGAGAGAAAGGGTTAATAACCTGCCCAAGAAAAGCAGAGGGAAGGAAAGGGCGATGCTATGGAAGACAATGCCGTGATCTTTGTTGGTGACAAACCAGTCATGAACTATGTTCTTGCCGTAATGACCCAGTTTAATAAGCCGGTCTCCACAGTAACGCTGAAGGCCAGGGGACGTGCCATCTCCCGGGCAGTGGATGCAGCAGAGATCACGCGGAATCGATTCATGCTCAACGTTATTGTTAAAAACATAACCATCGGCACTGAATCTATTCCGAGCGAGGATGGCAAGACGGTGAACGTATCTTCCATGGAGATCTTGCTGGCCAAGACCTGATATAGAGAGATTGAATTCATCCGAGTTCTTCAATCAAATGACCCTGATATCGGCTAAAATCGGCGGCCGAGACGCAAATGATCTCCTAAACGCTAAATCTCCAGCGATGGAAAAATCCTTAGGTCTTTCCCCAGCATAAGTGGCTCCCGGTACCATTTTGCCGACGCTCCGTAATCCAGTGCTATTTGCAGGGTAGTTCACACCTCCCATGCTCTATCCCAAGACACGGGCTCGATTCCCTGGGCAGCCATCGGCGAGCGGTCTCCCTCCTGGCCATCTGCTCCATGGGCAGGGCCATGGCGTCTAATCGCTAAGATGATATCGATCTGTAGCACTGCCGACCAGATCTCCGACGGCTCAAGAAAACCATAATTTTATTTGTGAGTCCGTTGTGCCTTTGTGGTGCACGTAGCTGTTCTGTTATAATTATCCACTTTAGAGCACGGCTTTGAGATAGTCCTTCATTTCTTTCATATCGTCTCTTATATCCAGAAGCAGAGGAATGGCTCTATTTAGCTGATGAGACCTGCAAACTTGGTCATACTCACCGGCCCTCATAATACTCAAAGGTTCTGCGCACATTAGCGGTTTCACGCGAAGTCATGACATTGTGAGAAGCGCGAAATGTCTATGACGCATGTCCATCTGCTATAAGAACGGGTCCATCAAGCAGTACCTCTATCAGCAAAATAACAGCATCTATAAATATCATCCACTAAAACCTTCCATTAGCAATTATTTACTGAATACGTTCCAAACAGCAAAATCATGGAGGGAGATCTATATGAAGGTCCGAATTTGTATAGCATTATTGTTGCTAGTTTTTGTATGCGTTTCATCAACAATCGCATTTGAACCCGAAACGGTCAATGCTAATCCAAAGCTTGTAAACCTCACAGCAGACTGGATACCAGCAACCGTCTATAATGTGACTGATGGAGTTTATATCGCAGTAGGCTATGGCCGATGCAATCCTACCTTGATAGAAGGGCCTGACGGGCTGATAGTTGTAGATCCTGGCGAGAGCGAGACTTCAGCGCAACTGGCCAAATCGGCATTTAACGAGCACTTGAATGACATATTCTCCAAAAAGCCGGTGAAAGCCATTATCTACACCCACTATCATGATTGCCACATTCATGGTGCAACCGTCTTCGCCGGCAATGATTCGCCAGAAATCATCGCTCATGAAACCCTTGAAGCTAACCTCTTCGGTCCGGCGGCCGTAGAAAGCCAGATCTATCCTATCAAGATATATCGGGCAGTTAAGTACGCAGGTATAGGGTATCAGAAGGATCACGGTTACTTTGTGAATGGCGGTATCTTTCCCTTCTCAGTTCCTGGCCCTTCGGGATACTTGCCAGCAACCTTAACTGTTAAGGATAGACTGGAGACGAATATAGCAGGTGTTAACATCACCCTCATTCATGCTCCAGGCGAGACCTCCGACATAATCTATGTCTGGCTGCCGGATAAGAAGACAATTGTGCAAATAGGCAACTTCTACAAGTCATTCCCTGCCATCAATACGCTTCGCGGCGCTTCTTATCGCAATCCTCTGGATTACATAAAAAGCATTGACGACATGAGGAGCCTGAACGCCGAATATCTGGTCTTGCTGCATGGCGGAAAACCGCTCGTCGGAGCAGAAAATATTAGTCGTATTCTTACCAATGCTCGCGATGCAACACAATATGTTCATGATCAGACCGTGCACTACATGAACCAAGGGCTGACACCAGGTGAAATCATAGAAGCCATCAAACTGCCGCCTCACCTTGCAAATGATCCATACCTGCAAGAATATTTCGGCGAAGTTGATAGAGATGTATTCCAAATATTCCAGCAGTATATGGGATGGTTTACCGGCAAGACCAGAGATATGTTCCCAATGTCTCCCAAGAAAGAGGCACAAGAGATGGCCTACTTGGCCGGCGGGGTTGACCAGCTGGCAGCCAAAGCAAAGGGGGCTTTAGATGAAGGTGATATGGAATCGGCACTGATCTTTGCAGATCATGCTCTCATCCTAGACCACAATAACACTCTAGCACGCGATGTGAAGAACGCCTCGATGATATCCCTTGCTGAAGAAACCTACAACGCTCAGGCGCGCAACTACTTGCTGTCCGAGTACCTTGAAGATACGGGGCAGTTAGACGTCAAGTCGATACTCGATCGGGGCTTTAGTTCAATAGATGAAAATATGGTAACCCACATGCCTATGGATACTTTATTCAGAATCATGGCGGTAAACCTCAATGCCTCTAAATCCTTAGACGAAGACTACGTAGTCGGTCTGGAGCTGACTGACGAAAACATCACACCAAATATCTACAACATCCACATTCGTAGGGGCGTCATTGAGATTCAGCCAAAGATTCCCGAAAACCCGGCGTTCACAATCAGCACTGAATCAATGATATTCAAGCAGCTAGCGCTGGGGCAGATAGACCCACTGGAGACAATCGAAAAAGGCTATGTGGTAATAGAGGGCGCAGAGAAGGAGGAATTCACCAAGTTTATGGATCTATTCAAATGACGTATATAGGGCAGTAATTGATATTTTAATTTTTTAGCAGTTCAAGATAACTGTGATCTTTTTTTATCAAGAAAGATTACCCGCAGCCCGTAATCTTTTTCTCTAGAAAGGCCAATCCGCACTAAAATCCAGGTGGCGGATGTCTTCCATGGAACTGATTGATGAAATAAGGAAGCCTGTCAGGGAAGACAAGATTATCATATCTAAACATGCCAATATGGGGATGGTTGAAAGAGACGTTTTGGCCAATGATCTCTCAAACTTAATATTAAATGGCGAGATAATCGAGCACTACCCAGACGACTTCCCATGCCTCTTCAGTGCTCATGTTCGGTTCCCTGCCGGGGAAAACGTGCCATGTTGTTGTGGCAAAATACCTGGACGATCTGAGATGCCTTCATCCAATAGACTTTCTGTAGGAAGACCTATGAAAAAATTCGAGTAAAAATAGAGACGAGATTCATAAAAACCAAGGCCATTCAGGGCCATTGCCTTTATAATTGCAGAATGACTGGCTTTATGCTGTCTGGTTTTGGGGAGTGCGCGATCTATGACCTTACCTATGCCAAGCTCATCAAAGATTCCTGCCACTATCCCAAAATGCTCGATAGTATTTGTCGAGATATCCATGCTGCTTCCCTTCAAGGTTGCGTATGGATAGACTATTAAAAAAAATTATTAATAAAAGTTCCTAGAAATTATGAAGTGTTCAAACCGTTAATGCGAAATGTGGGATAACCTAACAACTAACGATCCCACCACAAAAGTCACAGAACGTACAGATGACGCACAGATACTTTTTAGTAAGTCTTCGAGGCAGTCTCAGGCTGACCGATCCTTGCGAGGCCGCGGGCCAGTCGGGCCGAAATCACAGGTTCACGCGAAGGCGCGAAGCCGCGAAGTTCCGATGAGAAAAGAATAATTTTTGCCGCACCCACTTGGATGATGACGGATGGGAGCAACTGCAAGCACTCGCTTACTTCATGGGCCGCGTGCGCTTGCCCTTCCTGGAAGCGCTGCGGGTGGCGGCCAGGCGGCCCGAGCCCGGCAGCGCCGCTCGCTCACGGGCGTGGGATTACACTCATGCGGGGACGCGGCGGTCAGTCCGCCCCCGGATGTGCCATTGATCCAGGTAGCCAGGATGAGACGAATTTCAGGGATGATTGGCAATCACTAACTCCTTGTGCCGGATAGATCTACATGCGCTCATTCTATCCCAGCCCAGCTTTCTGGACTAAACACACTGGCCAGGCGAGAGATAAAGACAAATACAAAAAGCTCAGAAACGTATGTAATGAAGCAGCTTTCAGCGTACGTCTCAGGCAATGTCCAGAGGGTAGGCTATAGGGCAAGAGTAATCCAACTGGCCAATGGATTAGGGCTTAAAGGCTTCGTAGAGAACTTGAGTGATGAACGAGTTAGAATCATAGCACAGGGCGAAGAAGAAAAACTAAAATTATTCGAGGGGGCCATAGATATAAAAAACAGCCTCATCAGGGTTTCATCCATCGAAACGGAATATTCTGATGCTCATGGATATTTTGGGGGCTTCTATAAACTGGTCGGGACGGGTGAGACCGACTCACGTCTTGATGAAGGAATTAACGTCCTAAAGAGTATAAAAGATGTTCTAATTCAAATTGTCAATAAACAAGATGAGACGACTCATGAGATAAAGGAAACGAATAGAAACCTGGGCTGCAAAATGGATCAGATGCTGGACAAACAGGATCAGATGCTGGACAAACAGGATCAGATGCTAGGCAAGCAAGATGAAACTATTTCCGGGATCAAGGACATAAACAGCAAGATGGACCTTACGCTGAACAAACAGGATCAGATGCTGGGCAAGCAAGACGAATCCATTTCTGAGATAAAGGACATGAACAGGAGCATAAACGATAAGATGGACAAGGTTCTTGACAAGAGCGATATCCTGGAGCTGAAGGGCGATGTGGCTGACATGAAATCAGCTCTCAGGGCCAAGGGAATAATTTAACTATATTTCTATTTTAAGTTTGTTGAGTGCTTCCCGCTTTTCCCGCATCTTCGGCCTACCCTTCGCTTTGCGGCTGCGCTCGCCATCCCGTCAGCGCTATGGGTGGGTGGCGGCCAGGCGGGCCGGGCTGCGGCCGTCACCACTCACGGGCGTGGGAGCACGCAGGCAGGGACACAGGAAGGCCAATGAGTAATATGATAGGAAAAGCCAAATACAAAAAGAGATGAAATGTATTCGATGAAGCGGCTCACAGCATTCGTCTCAGGCAAAGTCCAAAGGGTAGGCTATAGGGCTAGGGTTATCCAGTTAGCCAATGGCTTGGGTCTAAAAGGCATAATCGAGAACTTGAGCGATGGAAGAGTTAGAATCATTGCGGTAGCGTGCCTTGTTTGCTGTAAATTCGCAGTAGCCCTGTATCCCGATTTTATTCACTCTTCCAAGGATAAATACTTATTACCAGTTATCCAATCCTCATGGATGTCCATCATGATGCA
>JBFYLJ010000208.1:0-9506 GCA_041305465.1 Methanothrix sp. | reverse complement strand
CAACCGAAAGGTTCTTGAAGGGAGAGCAGCACAAGGGGCTCTTGGCGCCTCGATAGCTTAGCCCGGTATAGCGCGTCCTTGGTAAGGACGAGGTCGCGGGTTCGAATCCCGTCCGAGGCTTCTTTTTTCTTTTTGTTTTGACTGGCTTTATAGTGGGGGAGTTCGTACGGATAAGAAAAGCATATTGGTTATTGACGATGATAGATGCATGCTCGATGGCATCAAGCTTATCTTAGAGAAGAAGGGTTATCTGATTGATACGGCACAGTCCGGCAGCGAAGCCATAGAAAAGGTGCAAAGCAAGTATTTTAACCTGGCATTAATTGATATCAGGCTTCCGGATATGGATGGTACTGCTCTTCTCGCTGAATTTCGCGAGCTTAATCCGGAGATGAAAAAGATCATCATTACGGGTTTTTCCACTAAAGAAAATGCCATTCAATGCCTGAATCTGGGGGCGGACGCATATTTGGAAAAGCCCGTGACTCCCGGAAAAATACTGGAGTATGTTGCAGCGAAATTGGCAGAACAGGAATCTGAGGTCAAGTATCATGAGGATCTGGTGAATAAGTTGCTCCAATCTCGCAAGTAAATCTATTGTTTTTTTTGCACCTGCCGTCGGTTCAAGAGGATAAACAGAAGCCTCTCTTGGCGAAAGTCTATTGCAGTAATGGTAATGATTATATCATAGGAGATCGCGAATATGAAGATCCTTTTTGCATTTGTGGTTACTGCTCTGCTATTGACTCTATTCGCCCACGCAGCCGATGAGCTGGAGATAAGAGGCGAAGTGGCCGGGACAATTAATGGTGTCAGCAATCTTGTGGATGACAGCTATACTTGGAATCCTCAGAATTTTCCCGGCTTTTATTATGATCCAAATAGAGATATGGGCACAGAGAGACTAACGGCAACCATTACCAGAGGAAACGATCTTCGCGGAGACTTACCTTATGGCATAGTTTATACGACGAAGGCCCAGCAGAGCGCATTCAAGCGAGGCGAATTCGGCTTTTACAATATCATCGGGTTGATCTGGAGCTGCAAAGAGACGGCATTGTGGTTGATGCCAAGGCAGCTTACCCAAGCAAGGATAATGCAAATGTTGCTGACAAGACCTACTACTACAAGAAGGATCTTGGTGCCCAGAGAGGTCTGGTGACCATAGCTGTGCATATAAAGAATGCCTTCAACGATACTGAGAATGCAGTCATTACGGTTGACGGCATATGGCAATTATCGGAAGAGTCCATCCCCATTAATTTGGGTGCCAAGTTTGGCAAAATGTCTGTCGGAGAGGTCGATGGGAATGCGGGAACCATCACCTTGAATAATGCCGGCCAGATAATAACTTATGAAGATGTCCATAGGTGATCAATCTATCATTATCTTCTGCCACTATTAAATATCTATCGAAATCCTGCCGCCCCCATCATCAGGAGCCCATAGTTTTAACTTCCCGGAGAGCGCCAGAAGTGGCCAATGCATACCGCCGAGGAGAAGAATATGGCGAAAAAGATCCTGGCGCTGCCGGGTTTTATCGCAGGAATGGCTGCTATTGTGGTTGGCTGCATATTTCTTCTCTTTGCATTGCCGTCATTGGGCCGGCCGGGTAGGCTGGATTATGTCTTCTCTCAAGCAGCAGGTGGATTTCTCATCATTCTGCTGGGGCTGGATGGCATCCTGGCCGCAGCCCAGATCTGGCCCAGCAATAGGACAAGGCAAGCGCTGCTTTTCCTATGCTGCCTGTATGCCATCACCATCTTTGTGATTTTAGGGTTTTATCGTGAATGGAATGCTTGCATAGTAATCTTAGTAATAGCGGCAATTACGGGAGCGGCACTACGCAGAGGTAGAAATGCAGCTTCCTATCTTCTCCTCTTTGCCGGACTATTCGGATTTCCCCTCACCCAGGCGGCCATAACCCTGCTGCCTTACGGCTGGAGGACCTGGTCTGTCTCAGGACCTCTCTTTCTCTTCAGCGGGCTGGCTCTATCATTTTCAGGTGATTTCAGTCGTTTTCCTCTGCTCTCCGGCAGGGGGAGGCGAAGGTGGGGCTATTTGGCTTATGCTCTGGGGAGCCTGGCATTGATCGCCCTGGCCATCGGCGTTCTGGCTCACCTTCCCGGTCCAGCCGGTCCCGGGGAGGTCGGCACGGCTGCTAAATTCGAGCTGAGCTTAAACGGAACGAAAGAGCAAGCAGATCTGAAGGACTGCGGCTGTGGCGGCAGATCTCAGCAAGACCGGCAAGATCTGATATCAAAGAATAGGAGCATTCCGGAAGAAAAAGCTGATGGCAATGCGGATGAAATTGCTGATGAAATGCCAAGCGGCCAGCTCAGGGCAAAAATACTCTTCCCAGGCGATGTGCGCGCCTTCCCGCAAGGGGAGATGGTTCTCTTTTCTGCTGGCGCTTGCGGCAAAGGGCCGCTCGGCTATTTGTGGCGGTCCAGCCGGGACGGCATCATCGGCAGGAATGAATCATTCCATATGAATAACCTCAGCCTGGGATGGCATAATATCACAATTACTGTTACCAATTCCACCGGCTCTTCGGACCAAGCTTATGTGGAGATCGGAATCACACAGCCCTGGGTTTGCAGCAAGGTAAACCCCAGGCCGAAGTATTATCCACTGGATACACCCTGTCAAGATATCTGGCCCAATGCGCCTGAGAGGTGCCAGCAGATGGAGGTCTGCCATCCCGACCTGGATTGGATTGTAGATGAGGCCATCAATGCCTGCAGCAGCGAAGGCGGGGATCGGAAAAAGTGCCGGGGACTGTACATCATCAACTCCTTCGGACCAGAGGCCCGATATATGCGAGGGTATGCGGTCTTCAAGGCCTGCTGTTCCGGCTATCCGGAATGCACCCGCATGTGCAGTCAGAATCTGGCCGGAACCTGCGCCTTTAGAGAAGGCTTCAATGAGAATGTAGCCAACCTCTCCTGCCGGCCTGAGGAGTGGGGCATCTCGGCATGGCGCTCAGATAGCAACATGAGTGAGAACAGCGCTGTGATGGGAATGTTTCCCACTCACGCAACTGTCAATATCTTGCAGACGGGAGTATGCATCGATTATGCGGCGGCTCTGACCACAATGCTGCGAAAAGCGGGCTATAACAAGAGCGAGGTCTTCAGCACCTCCAGCACAGGATATGAGTTGCCTCTGGTGGGAGAGCATCCTGGACATGCCTACAATCTGGTGCTCTTGCCGGGAGACACAAAGTACCACATCGTGGATACCACCGGCAATGGCGACGGCATCAATTTGGGAGGCGTGCCGGGATACTTCCGTTTCACAGGCTGCTTTTTGGGAATGCCGTCGCAGATTCGGGTAATGGATTGGTGGGTGGGCTACTGTAGCAAGATCTCACCCCAGAGCTACAATGATGCTGGCGAGGCCAAGACCCCAGAGAAAGAGAAGATCTTTGGGTGCACTTGAATGAGCTTTCCAATTTCATTCAATTCTCAACTTGCCCGAATATTCCACTCTTGCATCGCTCTAATTGTTATCCTCACTTTAAAGGAAAGTTCCGATTGACCGCAACTTAGATATACAAAAAAGGATATAATATTGAGATTCATAGGTAAGTTCCCTTAGAAGGTGAGTTTCTGGCCGAGATAATCGATCTTGCATATGGGTGTACCTCTGCCTGCCTCCTGAAAATAATCATTGATGGATAACGCGACTAAGGACCTTTTGACAGCTACGTAAGTATCTTCTGTTGATCTACTTCGTTTTCACTATCACTGGCAGGCACCTTTTCAGAAGCGCTCGTGGTGAATAGAATCTGCTCATTGGTATGGGGGTGAGCGGCAAGTATGACGCAGAACCTAAATGATATAATGGGGCGTGTTGTAGCAGCAAGAATCGGCGAATGGCAAAATCGCCTGGCAGATCGCTGGCGCTATTGCTTCTGGAACGATCTAACGAAGACTTATGATGCACTAAGCCCGATCATCAGCAATGCCCCATGAAGTCGAAATGATGTCTCATCAACTGATCATGTTGCCGGAGTGATCTGACAATAATTCGAATAGACCTGGTGGCCAAAATATGGGTGGCGCTCTTGGCTTGACAGGTCTGGCTTGATTATTTGGGCATCTTGGCCGGGGAGGGGGCGAATTTCCCGGCCAAGTGGCCTCAGGCTGGAACTGGTAAAGCTATGCATTGAAGCATGCTCTTTTCCATTGTTGCATCGAGAGCTATGCGCATCTCCTCCTTTTGCGCTTCTTCAAAGCTGCCGTTCTCCAGGAGGTCCTCCATCATGCCGCTGATGATATCATCCATGACCTCCATCTTAAAGTAAAGTCGTTGCCGTTGTGCGTAGTAATAATTCATCTGCAGCTGCAGGACGGGATTTGCGGTAGCTTGCTCGTTATTGATGAGGCTTGCCAGTTCATCATCTGTCTTCTTGGCTTTATCCTTGATCTTGTTGTAAAGGTCAAACCAGGTTAGAATAGCAGAGGAGTCGAGCTTGGAGAGTTTGGGCATCATGCGCCCAAATCTCTGGGAGAGCTTGATCAGGTCCTCATTAGCAGAGCGAATTACATCCTGATGGCGGGCAATATCGGAGCCGTATTTTGCAAATTCTGGGTTCTTAGACATCTATATCACCTAAAGCGGAATTAATACGAAGCAGTCAATTAAAGGATAGAATTACATAGGGATGTAGCAGATGATAAGTACAAGCCGTGCGGGGCGAAAGTGATTATGAGTAGCAGCAGTGAAAAAATCAGCCAGGTGCGCCGTCTTTGCCATCAGCTCTGCTTCGCATCCTGTGTGGAAGAGAAGCGGCAGGGCCGTCATGTTGAGCTCCTGCGCCTGCGGCCCCACTGGTCAGTATTGAAGAGAGAGGAACAAATGGTCAGTATCGACCGGGGCGAGAAGATCCCATTCGACATATCTCTGCCCCTGCCGGCCAGAGACGAGCGAGAGGGCTCAGACGCGGGCGTCAGGCTCTTTTGGGAGCGTTTTTTATGCCTGCAGTGCGGCAGGTGCTGCTATACACCGGGAGCTGGCCTGTACCTGGAAAAAGAGGATTTTAAGAGAATAGCAGAGCATGTTGGAAAGAAGAAGCTAAAAGCCCTCTGCCGATACGACAAGACACTGAAGGCCTGGGTGCTCAGGCAGCCCTGTCCGTTTTATGATAAGGATAATAAGGGCTGCACAATCTACGATATCAGGCCGCTTACCTGCACCAAATACCCGCTTCATCCGCCTATGTCACAGATGCCCTACAACCTGGCCGTCGATGCCTTCTGCCCGGCGGCGCGCCTCCTGGCCAAGGAGACCCTGGGCTGGTGGATCATCTGTGAGAAGAACTGGGCGGCACTACTTCACAAGTTGGATCGCAATTCAGATCTGAAAGCATTCTAAAACATGCCTTTCTTGTTCATGTAGTCTATAATCTCAGAGAAGCCGTTACCGTATTCTGCCCTGGCCACGTAATCGGAGATCCGCTTCAATTCAGGGCCTGAGTTGCCTACAGAGGCGCTAAAGCCGACCAGCCGGTACATAGGCAGGTCGCTGTTGCTGTCGCCTATAGCGGCAAACTCGGACAGATCGATTTGCATGTGCTTTGCAATGCGGACCAGACCCGTGCCCTTGTCAACCCGCTTGTCTTTGATGTGCACGGCATATGTGGTGTCAATGATCTCCACAGGCAACCCCAGCTCCTGGGCGCGCCTGGCTGCGGCTTTTGCATCGAAGTTGCGCTGCAAGACAATATCGGTTAATCTGTAGCGTGCGGAGTTGTATTTCTGCAAGGGGAATTCTGCGGCCAGCTTTTGGAAGGCATCCTCACAAACCTTCAGGTCCGCTAGGATCTCCATCTCCTCTTCTGAGTAGGATAGCACGCCACCATTCTCAGCTATGAAGATGCGAGGCGTGCCCAGGAGAACAGAAACCGTTCTGGTAAAGCAGTGGGTGTTGCCAGTGCTCAGCACCACAGGCACCTTTAGCCTACGCAGCGCCTGAAGGGCGGCAGGGCATAGCACCCGGTTTTGGTCGCTCAGGGTTCCGTCGATGTCGATCGCCAGAGCGCGGATCATTGCCATTGCCTCAGGCATTGCCTCAAGCTTTTCGGCACCTGGAAAAACGCTCTGCTCTCAGCTATTTCTAATGCAGTCTTATTTAGGTAGATGCAATTGAGTGTAAAGTCTGACGCCTCCAAAGTATGACCATAGCCATTTTGGCACTAAAAAAAGGTTTCGTCATCTTGAAACCAAAGCCCCATAAATATGAAGCAGTAACTTACTTAGTGGCTGGCGGCTGTCCGAAAAAAGGTTAAATCACTAACATCTCATTGAGTATCAAAAGATCTGGTGATGATAAATATGAAGAATGGAAAGGTTTGCTCCGTATTACTATTATCGTTCTTGCTCCTAATACTATCTACTTTGGGAGCCCTTGCTGCGCCTGCGAAAGATATTAAGGACCAGACGGCTGTAGCCTTTGACGATAGCGGGGCGGACTATCGAGCCATAATCTATCCCTGCAATTTCGAGGGAATTGTGCGGGACAGGGCGACTGGGGCGCCAATCAAAGGGGCCAGCGTGACCTTCGTCAAGGAGGACAAGAGAAAATCCTGGACGGCAACAACATCCGATAGCGGGCGCTTTAGACGGGAGCTTCCTGAAGGCAGGTACAACTACATCGCAACCCACTGCGGTTATATCATGCAGTCCAGCTCTTCTCCGGTCGAGGTAAAAGCTCCCTACACCAAGAGAGTGAGAGGCGCAGGTGGCATTATCCGGGAGATCACCATCACGAGTGAGAGGTCCATAGTTGTGGATATCAATATGAACGCCCGGCCCACAACGGTCCTGCTGGTCACCACATCTCTCTTGAGCAGGAGCGCAGAGCTTGAGGGGGCGGTCTCTCGCTACACCGAGGTTGTCAGCCGCAAGGATGGGCTTTTTGCCAGCTACGTTGTGCTCGACTCGGAGGATTGCCGGGCAGCTTACGGGGTGCGGCTGAGCAGTCCTGGAAGTTGGGAGGAGATCAGAGGCCTGCTGCGCAGCATCACCGATCAGACCGGGCCGTGCTACATCATTCTCCTGGGTGGCCCGTCTGTGCTGCCCGTACCCCAGGTGGTCACAATTGACGGCAGCCCCTGGTATCTGCCGGCTGATGGCTGGTACATCGATTTTGACGGAAATGGCGTCGTGGACGAGGGATTTGCCGTCAGCCGCATGCCGGACGTTTCCGCTGGCTCTTCCGCCGTGGCTGCAGCCATGGAGAGCGCCAGCGATATTCACGAGGCAGGGGGATTTGGAATGATTCCCGAGATGCTTCTATCGTCGAGGTGCTGGGCGGCTCCGCCCACCGGTTTGGGCGACGCCTGCCGGGATGATGCACCCACCTGCGGGCAGTGCTACAACACTCCGCCCTACGGAGTTTGCGATGGATGCGATCGCCGTGCAGAGATGTTTGATTTGATGTCTTCCAGCGACTACATCTTCATAATGGGGCACGGCAGTCCCGTCTCCTTCTCAACCAATGAGCACATCCCCATATTAAATCTGGAGAATGTGGCGGACGTAGATCTGAGCGGCCATCCTCTCATCTCCGGCTGGGTCTCCTGCAACACCGGCCAGCTATACAGCGATCGCCCCTCCTTTGCCACAGAATTCTTGAGAGCCGGGGCAGCAGCTTTCCTGGCCCGGACCACGGATCAGGGAACGCCTGCATTTTTCGCAGAGAAGTTCGAGCCTTACCTGAAGGGCGAGAGTCCATCGGGCCGCTACCGCCTGGGCGATGCACTCAATGAATTGATGAGGGAGAACGTGCTCAGGAAGGGAGACGGCGAGAGGAGAATTACCATGCAGCTTTGCATGTATGGTGATCCCACACTCAAAAGAGTGCAGCTTGAGCTGCCTGCTGCGGGGATGATGGCTAAGGCCACTACTTTTTCCAAGGTGATTTGAGATGTTAATGGGAAAGAAGGCCAAACCGGCGTCCCCAGAGGAGATGGCAATGGTGCATCACGCTCTGGAGAGCCCCGTTCGCAGGAATATGATCATCCTCATGAACCAGGGAGTCTTGAGCGTGCCGGAGATTGCCGCGGCTGTGGGCGAGAAGATGCTCGACTACCACCTGCACCGCCTGGAGAACGCCGGGCTGATCGAGATCTCGGAGGGAAAAATAGTGCTCACCGAGGCGGGGGTGGCCTACGGCGGGCTGGTGAAGGAACAGAAGGAGAAGGGTGGGGCGGATAAGACGTGAAATATCCCTTTTTGGTTCCTCGTTGTTTCGAGTTGGAACTAGTGAAATGGAGTCCTCTGTGAGTCCTCCGTGAGTCCTCCGTGCGCTCTGTGTCTGCGGTGGTGGTAGTCCGTAAACCATTGGTTATAACCAGTGGCTAACGACTATTCCACCACAGAGGCACAGAGTTCACAGAGAACGCACAGAGCGACGAACTAACAACTGGAAAACCATCGCAAAGTCTTAAATTCAGAGCAACCATCTTTGCAGCCAAATGCATAAAAAATCTTAGAGTAATATTATAAATTTATTAACATCGGATGATAAATTAGATACATCGTGAATTAACCCTGAAATTTGCATGAGGAATAAATGACTGGATTGACCTGGCTTCATCTTTCGGATTGGCATCAAGCAGAAAGGAAATTCAATCGCAAAGTGGTTTGCGATGCCCTAATTAAGGATATAAAAGCGAGAGTGGAAATAAATCCTCATTTGAGTAAAATCGATTTCATTGTATTTAGCGGGGATGCAGCCAACTCCGGGCAGCCAGATGAGTACAAGAAAGCAACCGAGGACTTATTTAAGCCTCTTTTAGATGCCTGCCAATTGGAAAAAGACCGTCTTTTCATAGTTCCGGGCAATCACGATTTAGATCGAGATTTGATTCCTGCTGCGCTTTTGAAGCTTTTGAACTCCAATGAAGAAGTTGAGGCATGTTGGAGCGACGAACGAAATAGAAGGCTGTTATCGCAACCGTTCCAGGCTTTTCATCACTTCTTGACTGATTGCACCGGCCAAAAACAGCCGGAGTATTGCAGCTTTGCCTCATTCGTGATCGACGGCAGAAAAATAGAGTTGCTGGGCATCAACTCCGCATGGATGTGTGCACGCCATAAAGACGAGGACGGGAAAATCAGCGATCAAGGATATCTCTGCATTGGTGAACCGCAGATCTATGAATCTCTTGAGAATAACTCGGACTCTGATATCAAAATTGCCGTACTTCACCATCCTCTTGACTGGTTAACTCCTTTCGATTCAAGCCGAAATGAGGTTCATTTAAAACGAAAATGCAATTTCATACTGCATGGCCATGCCCATAAGCCGGGAGCATCAGCAATTAGGGATAATTTTGGCTATTATATCACAATTCCAGCAGGTGCCTGTTATGACAGAAGCATGCCCTCAAATTCAGACTACACCTATTCGTACAATTATGTCCATTTGGATTTTGATGCAGACAAAGGCTTCGTCTTTTTGCGCCGGTGGAGCGATTTAAACAGGGTTTGGCG
>JBFYLJ010000207.1:0-5904 GCA_041305465.1 Methanothrix sp. | reverse complement strand
ATCTTCATGCCTTTCGTGTATGGAGGCATTCCGGATGTCAGAAGAACCACCCTCAGAACGTCCACGATCTCGTCCTTGGTGATCCCCAGCTCCTTCATCCCGCTCATCATCTGCTTCTTGGTGGCCCTCTCGTCGGATGCGGCAGTATTGATGCCTATGGCGATCAGCTTCTGGGTCTTGTAGTCCAGGACCTTGCCGGTATAGGCTGCCTCGTTCAAAGCAACAATTGCCTTATACAGATCGGGATATTCGCTCTTTGTCCTGGCCATTCCCTCTCCGAAAAAGACTTCTTCCTTCATAAAATCTCACCGATTATGCATTATCGTTGCTTGCAGTTATAGATTTCGTCCGCCGTCGGGCCAAAAGCGCCCGGCTGGCTTTGAAACTTCAGGTCGGGAAAAGATATTTGGACCTTTCGCGGTCTACTATTTCCTTTCAGGCAGGGGCAGGGATGAGAGGTTTACCTCACGCAGAGTGGGCCCTCTCATAGACGCACTAGTAGTGGGCAGCGACGAAGAGAGCGGCTTCCATTAGCGTGCAATCATAACAGAGCATTTAGCGTTCCTTACGACGTCCTCAGATACGCCGCCAAGAAGGAACCGTTGGACCCTTCCATAAGCCTTGCTGCCCATGACAATCAGATCCGCACCGATCTCATTTGCATATGAGAGTATCTTCGCGGAAGGATCTCCGTGAAGTACACGCGATTCGATATGCAAATCGCATCCTTTTAGATATTCATCAATTAGTCTCTTCTGATGCTCTTGGAACTCTCTTTCGCTTTGGTGCACTTCCTGAATCCCTACATCTGCCTCGGAGACAATCAGCTTTGGAAGACCTACAATGCTGATTACATGAATCTCCGCAGAGAAAGCAATCGCTATAGCAGAAGCTCTAGCTACTACCATCTCAGAGTAGTCCGAGGTATCAATAGAGACCACGATCCTCTTGATCCCATAATCTTCGACCCTTTCCATAATATTCACCTTTTTAACAATTAATAATGATCCTCTGCTATAAATTATAGCGCTGCAATATCCTCATATGATTTTTTATTTTGCATTCTCTTTTGGCACAAAGCGTTTGGCAATCAGAGTCGGAACTACGGCACTAAGGATTACAGCTATTATAGCAATGGAGAATTGAGTCTGGTCAAGAAATCCCAGATCCTTCCCTAAGGTAGCAGTTATCGTTCCAACGGTAAGCCCTGTAGAAAGAAGCATTGTTGAGAAGATTGGAGCCTCTGGAATCCATTTCTTATTGAAATAGTATGTCCCAATGAACTTAGACAGCATCTTGGCCCCCAGCAATCCCAAGATTATCCCGATATTCTGCACTACGGCTGGCAGAGAGATGAGCATGCCGGCTCTTACGAAGAACGCTGGAGATAGAAGAGAAAAAGTTACCGCTCTTGTTTTTGGAAGTATATCGCTATAGTCGTGAATGCAGTTTGCAAATACAAGACCTAAGACAAAAGCACCAAAAACGGCATGTAGCTTGCCAGCATCAGCGATGAAGGAGACTCCGAGCATAGCTGCAAATATGAACCTGAGTTCCAGCTCTACAGCTTTTTTGCCATAGCTGTCTACCAGGTATTCCAGTATCTTCGGAAGAACCAGAATCATGAAAGCAATTACAGCCAGAAATACAATAGTGTATAGGTTGAAACTAGGAGATATGAGGTTGATTCCTATTAGAGTCAAGATATCATTGACAAATGTTGCAGCAATTATCAGTTTGCTTGCCTTGAGATCCAGAAGTTCATACTCCAAAAGTACGGAATATACAACGGCTACTGATGTAGTAGTCAAGGCAAGACTCGCAGCCAGGGTGGCCAAAGGGGACCAGTCTGTAAATGTGGACAAGAAAACGACCTCGCCGATCAATGGCACGACGAAGGCCATGGTGCCTATGGTGAAGCTTTGCTTGGCACTGTTCCTCAGCAGATAGAGATCTACCTCGGCACCAGCCAGAAAAGTAAGCATCAAGCCGCCAAATGTGGCCAGGAAATCAAGCCACGGCTCTATCCCTATTCCCAGAAAGCTGCCAAGCACTATTCCTGCCCCGGCTTCAAGGATGGAGGAAGAAATTCTTAGCCTGATGCTCAGGATACCTGTTAGTACTACAACTACTGCGATTAAAGCAGTTGAATATAGATCTACTGCCACCTACTATCACTCCAGATTGTTCTAGTAGGTGTCATTAGCCTTTGAAGCGATTCAGGCTCACGCCTGGGCGGACCCCATCGCCCGATATGTGGTTGCGGTCTGCATAATGAGTTATAATGGTTTCCATCGGGTCCAGGAGATTTTGCTGAGCCTAACCGGAATGCTTTAATCCGAAATAGCCATAAATGAAACTGGTGGTGATGGAGTCCACCCAAAAAAACCGCCAGGTGGCTGATGACTCCTGTAGAGGATGTACATCATGCCGGATATTCAGTCACTTATCCATTACATCGAGGAAAGGCGGATTCAGGATGATAGCACAAGCGGCTACTCATTCGTGAGAGATCTTCAGCCAACTATACGGGACACTTTTTTCGCCTTAGCCTGCCTCAAAATAATAGAGGCAAACTCGCCTGATGGCGAGGTCGTTCGTTTTCTATCCCGGTACGACAATTTCGACTTTAACGGTGCTTACTATGCCATCAAGTGCTTGAAACTGGTCGGGGCGAAGGTGGAATTCCAGGATGGAATGCTTCAGTGGTCCTATGGTGCAGATGAGCAGATAAAGCCCTGTTCCATTCCCAGTACACCTATCATTCGCTATTTCAAATATGATTTATATGGGGCGTATGGCTCAAGCATATTCTCTTCATCCCTCAGTGCAGTCCTCAAGCGCATAGAGCTAGATAGCAGAAGCATGGTTAACGGTTTGGTTAATTCGACCCTTGCTCTTCTAGATATGGGTGGTCGCCAGGATCTTATGAGTACATATATGGCCTTAGAGATTTTGAACGCAATAGAGAAGAGGGGCTATCCCATAGCTTTGTCTTCCTCATATGTCGAACAAATCTCTGGCTTCCTCAAACGTTGCACAACCAGAAAGGGATATGTAGGCAATCCCACATCCAACTCAGTGACGCTTGAGAGCACTTATGCCGGCCACAGGATAGCTCAGTATTTAAAGATTCCAGATCCCTTAGGCATTGGATCTTTTATAGACTCTCTTCAGAATGAAAACGGTGGTTTCAGGGGGTCGCAGTTCGGTGGCATATCAACCTTAGAATCTTGCTACTTGGCGATAAGCACTATATCTGATATTTCTTGAAAATCGAGATTAATAGGCATCATAACCTCAAATTGCACGCAAAATGGGCAAGGAGTAAGGAACAAGGAGCAAGCTCCTAAATTCCAAGACACGATTAAGGTGGTATTTTACTTCTTTGCCGCCTTTTTGTCGTTTATGACGCACAGTGGCCCCCTCAGATAGACATACCAGTATAACGCAGCCACAAACAATGCCGCTCCAACGATATTGCCCAGCGTCACAGGCACGAGGTTGGTTATAAAGAAGTTATACCAGCCATCTCCACCAACTAGATTGGTGGTGGCTATGCTCGCTGTAGCCAGCTTCTCGGCTATGATCGGATTGTTGGCTGCAAAGATTCCCAGAGGGATGAAGAACATATTGGCCACGTTATGCTCAAAGCCGATCGTCACGAATGCCATGATCGGAAACCAGCAGGCAAAGATCTTGCCGATCACATCTTCAGCGCCGATGGCTAGCCAGACCGCCAGGCAGACCAACCAGTTGCAGCCTATCCCCCGGAGGAATGCAGTTGTGAAGTCCAAGCTGCACTTGGCGTTGGCAACAGTCGCCGCCCAACCAGCCCAGGGAAGGTTGTCGAAAAATCCGCATTGATACGCCAGAAAATAAGCCACAAATATCGATCCTAAGAAATTTCCCACAAGGACCAGCGACCAGTTCTTGAAGAGACCCTTGATGCTGGCCTCGCCGTTGAGGACGCTGATGGGTGCGAACATGCAGTTTCCTGTGAACAGCTCTGAGCCGCCGATCACAACCAGCATCAGACCCACAGGAAAGACCGCACCGGCAGCGAATTTGACCAGGCCTGCCGGGAGAGCAATCTTCCAGACGGCACCGTCGGGGCCCGTGATGGTGCCGTTGGACAGCCCACCGGCAACGATCTCGCTCAGGAGCGCTCCAAAAGCTATGTAGGCCCCGGCCAGGAATCCTAAAACCAGGAGCTTGCCCCAGGTCATATTGCATTTAGTGCATCCGGCGGCAATGGCCGCCTTGGCGATATCAGCAGGAACTTTGAATGCCATCGTCAATTTCTCCGAGATGGGACATGCAATCCCGTAATCGAAGTAAAAGGATTTCGGTTGCGCAATAAATTAAGAAGAATTATGAAAAGACATGAAAAACTATGAGGAATAAGCCTTCAAAAGAGAAAAAAGATAAATTGTTCAGGCACCTGCAATCTTGCAGCTTCCTTCCTCGTGCTCGATCTCGGAGGGACGCCCTCTCTTGGCAGGATTAAAGCTCTTCTTCTGCTTGCAGTCCATGAGCTTATGCCAGTTATCCCTCTCCCATATGTTGAAGGATTTGTCCTCTTCTGGAATGAGCTGCCGCAGCCTCAGCACCAGCCCGTCCCAGTTAATGGAATGTCCGGAGAAGTCCGGTCCGTCAACGCAGGCGAACTTCGTCTCTCCTTCAACCTCAACCCTGCAGGCCCCGCACATGCCTGTTCCATCCACCATTATCGGTGTCAGGCTGACGATGGTCTCAACCCCCTTTGATTTGGAGGCCTCTGAAGATACCTTCATCATGAATGGACAGCCGTGAGCGAAGATCCTGTCTATCTTTTTGCCTGATGCCAGCTCCTGCTCTATGAAGTCATTGGCCCAGGCGGTCTTGCCGCAGCCCGTTACCACATGAACCTCATCGCTGTGCTCCTTGAGTCTGTCCGCCCAGAAGATGAAATCCGGTCCCCGACCTTCTACCACCGTTATGACATAGTTGCCTTTCTCCTTGAGGGCCTTGATGAGAGGCAGACTGGGACCGACGCCAAAGCAGCCGCAGGCGCAGATGACCCTCCCGAAGTTATCGATCTCCGTGGGCTTTCCCAGGGGTCCGGCCACATTTGCCACGCACTCTCCTTCTTTCATCGTCGAGAGCTTGGCTGTGCTGGTTCCCAAAACATAAAAGACTATATCAACTGTCCCCTCTTTTTCATCCCATCCGGCGAGGCCCATTGGCACTCTCTCCCCGCGCTCGTCAGCCCTTATGATTATGAACTGGCCCGGCCTGGCAGTGCTGGCAACTTTAGGAGCCCGAAAGCTCATATGGATGATATTGGGAACAAGGGTCTCGTTCTTGACTATCTCGTACATCTCTATTCTCCTTTTATCTTGCCAACCTTCACGGCACAGACCTTAAGCTCCGGTATCTTGGCGACCGGGTCCAGGGCTGGGTTGGTTAGAACATTGGTCGGCGTCTCTGAAAAGTGGAATGTCATGAAGACCACGCCAGGAGGTGACTTCTCAGTAGTCCTGGCTCTGGCCCTGAGGCTGCCGCGCCTGGATTGAACTGCGACGATCTCGCCGTCTTCAATTCCGAGCGCGCAAGCGTCCTCTGGATTGATCTCGACCAGCTCCTCGCCTCGCAAAATGTTGAGGTCGGCTACCTTGCGGGTCATTGTTCCTGTGTGATACTGGCAGAGGACTCTGCCTGTTGTGAGGATCAGAGGATACTCATCGTCCGGAAGCTCCATGGAAGGCCGATAGTCTACGACATTGAACTTGCCCTTGCCCCTTGTGAACTGGCCCTTATGAAGATACACAGTTCCGGGATGATCGGGCGTCGGACAGGGCCATTGCAGCCCATCGCCCTCCAGACGATCGTAGCTTATCCCGCCGTAGCTTGGTGCCAGGG
>JBFYLJ010000206.1:0-12720 GCA_041305465.1 Methanothrix sp. | reverse complement strand
TCCTGTGCATCAGTCTCGGCGGATTTGACGAGGTTTGCAGCTTCAGTAGTGGCAGCGGCTATCCTTTTTTCCTTTTCATCCAAGGCCCGCTGGACTGCTGCCTTGGCTTCAGCCTCTGCCGATTTAATTTTCGATAAGATATCGTCTCTAGCCATCTGATCCCTCTACTTCTTCCCTCACTACACCTCTCCTGTTTTTCAAACAGCGCTACATCACTTTTGGCTCGTGATAAACGTTCTGATCCATCCTCATCTACCAATATAAACTCTTCGGTTTTGATTTGAGGAGAGAGCTAAGTATGAGCATTCTACTTACGATTCCCAAAATTTCAAGGCGGTTTCAAGCTCTTTGTGGTCTTTTGCATATTCTTTTAATGGAATTTGCATTCTCCAGGCATCTGCTGCCTGCACCATCGCTCTTGCCCCGGCGGTGGTTCCGTCTGGATGACCATGCACCCCCCCGCCGGCTTGAATGATGCAATCAATGCCGTAGCCATCTAAATTTCCGTGGACCTTGGCTGGATAGACCCCACCCGAAGCCACAGGGAAGACTCTCTTGTAGCCGTGCCAATCCCCTCGCAGGGCATCACGTGAGAGGTCATTCTCCAGGGTTTCGCGCGCCATCTTGCCCATATAGCTTCCAGTATGCAGGTTAGTGCCTCCCGTCATGCGCACCAGCTTGGAAATAACCAGCATGGCAATTCCATGCCCTTTGTCTCTAGTGAAGGCACCATGCATGGTTCTGTGCACATGTATGGGAACCTTAAGATTCTGGGACAGCTCTTCAAGCGCTGAGAAGCCCGATGTCAGGACATCGATCATAACCATATTGGCCCCATGATCCACGGCCTTTTCAGCACGCTCCAGGATCTTATCGGCGTTGGCAGTGACGTTCAACGCATAGAAGGCTTTCTTGCCGGTCTCCTTCTCTACCTTATCAAGGGCTGCCATAACCGCTTCAAGACGGGGGATGAGGGGGCAAAAACTCTGATCGGTCAGTGTCTCGTCGTCTTTGACCAAATCCAGTCCGCCGCGAACGGCAGCCGCAGCCACCTCAGCCGTGCCTGCTGGGTCCAGCCCCACCTTGGGCTTGACGATAGTTCCCACTAACGGCCTGTCAAACACACCCAGAATTTTTCTCGCATCTTCAATGCCAAAGCGAGGACCCTTGTGCGCAGAAAGAAGGCTATCCGGGAAGATAACATCTTGCAGGCGCACCTTTTTCAGGTCGCCTAGGCCAAAGAGGTTTCCCGCCACCACAGAGAGGTACTGAGGGATGTTTCCTGGCTCAAATAGCTCCTCGGGAAAGCCGATCTCAACGTTATTTCCCTCTGCCAGGATCACTCTGGCCGCGAGGGGATTGTCCTGGCCTCGCACCGCGGTCCAGGTGCCGGTGGACTGCTCGGCGGCGATTGCTTCGGCTGCCTTCTGAATGGGAAGGTCTGTCTCTACATGATATTTTGCGATAAGTTCCATATTACAGCTCCTGATGTCTACAAAAGGCCAGATGGGCCCTTCTGCCCTGAGATGACTGAATCCTTCCTCAGAACAACATTGAGGCATAATTGGCCGGTTCCGATCATAGATGATCTCTAGCAGATATAAGAACTTCCGCTGGGGGCAACATATTTATTATCAAAGAAAAACTTGCGGACTGCTAAAAGATATCAGGAGAATACATGGGTGAAGTCATAAATGATAACACTCGATACATCGTCGATCTGAGGCGCCACATGTGGATGGATGGCATCGAGGTGGAATTGCGACGGCTCATCTGGCAGATTGCCGTGGTCGGGAAATACATTTCTGCAAAAATACACGAATCCAACCGCAAGTTGGCCGGCTTCAAGAATGTTTATGACGAGGATCAGTTGGCGCTGGACCGCATTTCCGACGACATATTGAAAAATATGCTGCACAACTCCGGATTTGTTCGCGAGTATGCCTCAGAGGAGCTCGAAGATATCGTCACCATCGGTCAGGGGGAGGAAAAATATATTGTTACCGCCGACCCGGTGGATGGTTCTTCTCTGGTGGATACTAATCTGGCCATAGGAACGATAATCGGCATCCACAAAAATTCGATATTTGACCGCGGCCATAATTCAATGGTCGCAGCTCTTTACATTACCTACGGCCCGCTCATCACTATGATTTATTCGGCAGGAAAGGGCGTGCATGAGTTTGTATTGGATCGCGAAGGTGAGTATGTCCTGTCCGAGGAAAATATCCGGCTCAATGAGAAGGGTTCGATCTTTTCGCCTGGTGGTCTGCGCAAGGACTGGACGGACAAACATCTGAATTACATCAATAAGCTGGAGGCAGACGGCTACAAATTGCGCTACAGCGGTGGTTTTGTTCCCGACATCAACCAGGTGATCATCAAGCGGGGTGGCGTATTCACGTATCCTGCACTGAAAAAATCTCCACAGGGGAAGCTGCGGTTGCTGTTTGAACTTCAGCCTATGGCCTTCATTGTGGAGCAGGCCGGTGGCAGGGCGACGGACGGGAAAAATGATATTCTTTCCCTTGAAGTGACATCCGTTAAACAACGCTCGCCCATCTACATTGGTTCGGCAGCGGAAGTGACAATGGCGGGGGAATTCCTGTCGCAATAAATGCATTCAATGGGTCAGCAATGATTTACGAGAATTACGATCAGCTAAAAAAAGGATGCAAATCCATACTCGCCTATGACGGCGGCGATGTTCGTGTCTTGGATGAAGCCAGGTTTCGAGAAGAGCTAATCGATGATTTAATCTATACAGTTGTTTTCAGCCCAGATCCTGATACTCGGGAAACGGCGGGGTTTCTCATTCGCCGGGGTGCTGCTGTGCAGGGGATTATGTCTGCGTCGATCCAATCCCTTTACGAAGCAATTGGAAGGAAAGAGATCGGCGGATTTACCGTTCCGGCGATCAATATCCGTGGCATTACCTACGATGTGGCGCAAGCAGTTTTTCGTGCAGCAATAAAAGGAAATGTGGGACCTGTCCTTTTTGAGATAGCCCGTTCGGAAATCGGCTACACAAAACAAAGGCCGCTGGAATATGCCTGTGCCGTGATGGCGGCAGCGGTTAAAACCGGCTGGATTGGCCCGGTGTTTTTGCAGGGCGATCATTTTCAGATTAACGCCAAGAAGTTTGGAGCGGACGCAAAAAAGGAAACGCAGACTGTTAAGGATCTGATCCGGGAAGCGATCCAAGCCGGTTTTTACAATATCGACATCGATACCTCTACACTGGTTGATCTGACGCAGCCTACAATCAAAGATCAGCAAAGAACAAACTTTACGCTTGCTGCGCAGTTGACCACCCTGATTCGTGATCTGGAGCCGAAAGGCATCACTGTGTCCGTAGGTGGCGAAATCGGCGAAGTTGGCGGCAAGAACAGCACAGTCGATGAGCTGCAGATTTTCATGGACGGTTATCTGGAAGAACTCAATAAACGGGGCGGGGATTTCAAAGGAATCAGCAAGATCAGCGTGCAGACCGGTACGACTCATGGAGGTGTTCCGCTTGCCGACGGAACGGTTGCAAAGGTCAAAATTGATTTTGACGTGTTAGAGAAACTTTCAGAGACCTCCCGCGAGCAATATGGTTTGTCCGGAGCCGTTCAGCACGGCGCTTCAACGCTTCCCGATGAAGCATTTGATCGCTTTCCTGCCACCAAAACGGCAGAGATTCATCTGGCTACAGGCTTTCAGAACATGATCTATGACAGCAAGGATTTCCCGGCGGATCTGCGGGCAAAAATTTATGATCTTCTGTTAGCCGAAATGAGAGCCGAATGGAAAGAAAAGGACACGCAGGAGCAGTTCATCTACAAAACCCGCAAGAAGGCCTTTGGACCATTTAAGCGGGAGCTGTGGCACATGCCATCTGATGTCCGCGATGAAATATGCGCCGAGCTGGAAAGGAAATTCGCATTTTTATTTGACAAGCTCAAAGTCAACGGCACCCGGCCTATTCTGAATCAATTCATCAAGGCAGTTGATGTGCCGCTGAAAATGCCAGAGGCGCTGAAAGGCTGAAAGCAATGACCAAGATCACTATCAGCTTAATTAAGGCCGATGTGGGCGGCTATCCCGGCCACTCCTCGGTCCACCCCGCATTGATTGAGACTGCAGAGTCAAAGCTTGCTCAGGCCAAGAAGTCCGGCGCTCTGATAGACTTTAGAGTGCTTGCTTGCGGCGACGATCTGGAGCTTCTCATGAGCCACAAAAAAGGCTGCGACAGCGGCGAGGTGCATGCTCTGGCCTGGGAGACCTTCGAGGAGGCAACCGAGGTTGCCAAGAAGCTCAAGCTCTACGGAGCGGGGCAGGACCTTTTGGCGGATGCATTTTCCGGCAACATTCGCGGCATGGGACCGGGCGTGGCAGAGATGGAGATAAATGAGCGCACCAGCGAACCGGTAGTGGCCTTCATGATGGACAAGACAGAGCCGGGAGCCTTCAATCTGCCCATCTTCAAGATCTTCGCAGATCCCTTCAATACCGCGGGCCTGGTAATAGATCCCGCCTGCCATCATGGTTTCACATTCGAGGTCTGGGATATCATGGAGCACAGACGGGTCTTCATGGACTGCCCGGCCGAGATGTACGACCTGCTGGCCCTCATCGGTGCGAAGAGCCGCTATGTGATCAAGAGAGTCTTCTGCAAGCCGGGCAGCAAGATCTCCGAGCAGGAAGCTGTGGCAGTAGTGAGCACTGAGAAGCTCTACCAGGCCGCAGGAACATACGTTGGTAAGGATGATCCCGTGGCCCTGGTGCGCTGCCAGTCCGGCCTGCCCGCCTTGGGCGAGGTACTGGAGCCCTTCGCTCTGGGACACCTGGTCAGCGGATGGATGCGCGGCAGCCACAACGGCCCGCTCATGCCCTGCTCCTTTGAGACGGCACATCCCACAAGGTTTGACGGCCCGCCCAGAGTTATTGCCGCTGGCTTCCAGATGGCCTACGGAAACTTCGTGGGTCCCGTGGATCTCTTCAAAGACGTGGCCTTCGACCTGACCCGCAAGAGATGCCTGGAAATCACCGACTACATGAGGGCTCACGGCCCCTTCGAGCCGCAGAGGCTGCCCATGGAGGACATGGAGTACACAACGCTCCCCCATGTCATGAAAATGCTGGCGGACAGATTTGTGAAGGCGGAGTAGCTGCATTCTAAATATTATGAACTTAAATATTAGGAACGCCATGGCAATACTATGGACCTGCCATTCAGTGACGGAAAGCATTTTATCAGGCTTTACCATTCGCTGCTATTTTATGTAAATGAAAAACATAAAGTCCTTGAGAGCCTGCATCATCCGGATGATTTTTTTAAACTGAGCCCCGAGGATATTTTAAAGCTCAAAGACAAACTTTACGCTGCCCCAGATCAGATCGATTCATTTGTCAGAGATAATCCGGCAAATTTTGTCTCAGAAGAGCTGGAAATTATATCTTCCTGGAAGCATTTCATAAGAGGCAGATTCTACGTCGTCCGCTATTTGAAGAATTACGCAGTATTCCTAGATGAAGGCCATCCGGCGAAAGCATATGGCGTGCAGGAACTGGCAGTTCCCTGGGAAAATATGCTGGGCCCCAATCTGCCTAGAATGGTGGAAGCCACACTTCTTCCCTTTAAAGACATCATAATTTTTGACGGCACATTTAGCAGCTACAATTTATTCTTTGGCTCCGGAATGAAGCGGAGCATCAACGACACCTTTCGCCAGGCGAAAGCTAGCTATGGAATAATTACCTCGCTTCCGTTCTCTTCCGAGAAGAGCAGATCGACTGATTCTGAGAAGCTGAGGGGATTTTTAAGATCACAAGACAGCAGGGATATTCATAGGGAAGAGATCGAAGAGCTGAAAAATAAGAGTCATGAGCTCATGGCCGTTTTCAGCGAAGAGATGGGCCGAGTTTATGCAAGAGTCTATAGAAAGAAGCTGAAAGAAATTGGCGTAAAGGATGGCTGGTTCGGCTTAATAGATGGAATAATCATTGCTGGTGGAAGGACTCGTGACGATGTGGAGAAGGCTTTGAAGTCACTGATTCCAAGAGAGATGATGAAACTTGCGTACATTTTCCAATTAAAAGCAAAATGATGCATTTTTTCTGTGGAGCTGATTAAGATGCCAGAGAGCCAGGCTGTAAAAGAAAAGAACGAGATAATGGCCGCAAAGCCTAAAACGCGCCGCCGCCTGAAGGTTGCCCATCCTGAGCGCTGCATCGGCTGCCTGGGCTGCATGTTCGCTTGCAGCCGGATTCGTACCGGCACTGTCTCCCTACAAAACAGCGCAATCAAGGTGCAGACTCAGGGCGGCATCGAGGGCGATTTTCGCGTGGTGGTCTGCCGAGGATGCAGCGACGCCCCCTGTGCCCGGGCCTGCCCCACGGGGGCGCTGGAGAAGAGGCCAAACGGCAGTGTGGTCTTTCATAAAGATCGCTGCATCGGCTGCGGCAGCTGCGAGAAGGCCTGCCTGGTGGGCGCGGTAACCCTGAACAAGGAGAAGAAGCCAATCAAATGCATTCACTGTGGAGCTTGCGTGGACTTTTGCCCGCATGGCGTGCTTCAGTTGGAGGAGGTCCCAGCCTCAGGAGGATGAAATGCTGCGAAAAGTTCTGTATATCGATCTATCCAAAGGAGAATCATGGTCTGAAGAGAGGCAGGAACTCTTTGAGAATTGGATGGGCGGAACGGGCGTTGGAATTCGTCTCCTCCAGGAAGAGTGCCCCCCGGGCACAGAACCTCTCTCTCCCCGCGCGCCGGTAATCCTCTCCATTGGCCCCCTCAATGGCATATTTCCCGTAGCAACCAAGACGGTAGCGACCTTCAAATCACCGCTTACCGGTGAATTAGGTGAATCATATGCAGGCGGCAGGCTCTCTCTCGCCATGAGGTTTGCCGGGCACGAGGCTATAGTCGTCCGCGGCCAGGCAGAGCGCCCCTCTTACATCTCCATAAATGATGACGAAGTGAAAATCAAAGACGCCACATCCATCTGGGGCATAGATGCTCAGACCACGGGGATCATCCTGCGCGATCGCGAGAGTGGAGTAGGCCGCAGGTCCATCATTCGCATCGGTCCGGCTGGAGAGGCCGCCGTCCGCTATGCGGGCGTGGTGGTGGATACCTACCGTCATTTCGGGCGGCTGGGTCTTGGCGCGATCTTCGGCTCCAAGAAACTCAAGGCCATGGTGATCTCGGGAACAGAGACCGTAGATGTTCCGGATATCAAGCGTTACAAAGAGATCTACAATCGGCTCTACAAAACAGCGGTGCAGACGGATGTCATGGAGAAGTACCATGATATCGGAACTTCCGTGAACATCAGCACCTTGAATTGGCTCAAGGGTCTGCCTACCAAAAACTTCATTCTATCCAGCTTTCCGGAAGGCGAAAAGATCAGTGGGGAGTACTTCGCGGAAAACCAGCTCTTTCGCAGGCTCTCATGTGCCGGATGCCCCATCGGATGTGTGCATATTGCCTCTCTGAAGACGGCCTTTTCCAAACATCACGAATTCGAGGTAAGAAAGGTCTCCTACGATTACGAGCCCATCTATTCCCTGGGATCTAACCTTGGTGTCGGCTCGGCTGAAGGAATCCTGCAACTGATCGATGTCTGCGAGAGGCTGGGCCTGGATGTTATGTCGGCGGGAGTGGTCCTCTCCTGGGCCACAGAGGCTCTGGATAAGGGATTGATCACGAGCAAGGAGACCCAAGACGTTAAGCTGCAGTGGAACGACGTTCAGAGCTACACAAAAGCTTTAGAGAACATCGTCAAGGCCCCCAATGAGTTCTACGCCGCCCTTGCCCAAGGAGCTGACTATGCTGCGAAAAAGTATGGCGGCATGGAGTATGCCATGACGCTAGGAGGAAACGAGGTCTCTGGCTACCATACTGGTCCAGCCTCCATCGTAGGCCAACTGGTAGGCGTGCGCCACTCTCATCTGGATAACGCCGGATATGCAATCGACCAGAAGGCGATAAAGAAAAACATGGACGTTGAGAAAATGGTCGATGAGATCATCAAAGAGGACGATTCTCGGGGTGTCTTCAACTCCCTGGTAGGCTGTCTATTTGCCCGCGGAGTCTACACCGAGGAGAATATCATCGACTCTTTGGGAGCGGTGGGCATCTGGAAGACAAAGGAAGATCTGCAGGAGCTGGGCAGAAAGATCTTCGAGGAAAAATACAAATTCAAGGCTCAGGAGGGTTTCGATCTCTCCAGCGCTCGCATTCCTAAGAGGTTCTACGAGACGGTCTCTGCCGCAGGATTGGTGAAGCCTGAGACAGTGGAAGAAATGCTCAGGATTTATCGAAAGAAGAGAGGATGGGGGTGAAGATCCTGGATACCGTCCTAATTTGAAATGTTTTTAATCTGGATTCTCTTTCTTTCTCGAAGGATTGGAGGATTTCTTTGCTGCTGCCCTGACCTTCTTCGGCTTTATTTCTATTTCTTGGGGAGCTGTCTCCGGCAACGATCTTCCAAATTCCCTGATCATGCCCCTTCTGGCCATCCTATCTTTGATCATCCTGCGGACCTCATCCACCCCCACAGAGAAGACCTCCCCGAGCAACTCCGTGGCCACATCCAGCTCCCGGCCTACCAGCGGGTCGCCAAAAGCACACCTTCCGGCCAAATCGCTAAGATGGTCAAGGGGCTTTTCCACTAGTTCCGAAGAGTATTTGTCAGGCTCCTCCCGGTAGATTTTGAGCATGCCGAAGATGTAAGGATAGAGGGGCGTCTCGGGACTGATCCGGTAGAATGTGTTGGTCTTCTTCTTGGCTTCATCGCGAGGCGAGGGCAGTATTCTGCGCTCCATGGAGATGATCCCCAGGCGCACCAGCTTGTCCAGTTTGTTCATAAGAGTGGTCTGATTCCAGAATGGTCCGCCCCCGGTCGGTCCATTATCCCGCCAGATCTGATTAAGCTGTACATACCCGCCTTTTCGCTTGAGGTAAATCAAGAGAGTGGCCAGGGGAGCTTGATCTCGCTGAAGGGCGGAATAACGGATGAACTCATCCAACATATACGTAGCTATGGAGAATAACTGCATATTCTTTTCGGCCTATTTCCATGCTCAAAGCATTTTTAATCCACCTCGCTATTTCCTTAATTCATGCAAGCGATCATTCTCGCCGCAGGCGAAGGAAGCCGCATGCGTCCCTTGACGGCCAATCAGCCCAAGGTAATGCTGCCTGTGGCAGGCAAACCATTGCTTGAGCACATCATCTTGCGGGCCCGCAGCGCAGGTGCGGATCGTTTCGTCCTGGTGGTGGGATACGGGGCGAAGAGCGTGCGATCATACTTTGGCGACGGCAGCCGCCTGGGTGTGAAAATTGAATATGCCGACCAGGAGAAGCAGCTGGGCACCGGCCATGCACTCATGGCAGCCCAAAAAAATGCAGAGGAGCGATTCCTGGTTTTGAACGGAGATGTGCTGCCTGATGAGGCATCCCTTCGAGAGATGGTCAGCGGCGATCTCGCCGTCTCAGCCATCAAAGTTGACGACCCAAGAAGATACGGTGTGTTTCTGGCGGATGGAGACATCTTCAAATCAGTAGTCGAGAAGAGTGCCAATCCTCCATCCAACCTGGCCAACGCCGGAATCTACCTTTTAAAGAGAAGCATATTCGAAGCGATGCGATCGGCGCCGCTATCAGAGCGAGGCGAGTACGAGCTGACGGATGGCCTCAACCGGCTGGCCTCCCAGGAGGATATCAGAATCATCACACTCAAGAGCTGGCTGGAGGTAGGCCGGCCCTGGGATATTCTTGCCGCCAACGAACTCATGCTCCCGGATATCAAGCCTTGCATCTCCGGCGAGATTGAACACGGCGCGATTTTGTCAGGCGATGTGTCCATCGGCAAAGGAACAATCGTTCGCAGTGGTGCCTACATCGTGGGACCGGTCCTGATCGGAGAAGATTGTGACATTGGACCGAATTGCTACATCCGGCCCACTACCTGCATTGGCGATAAAGTCCGCATAGGAAACGCGGTAGAGGTTAAAAACAGCGCCATCATGAACGGTAGCAAGATCGGCCACCTCTCCTACGTTGGAGACAGCATTATCGGAGAGAATTGCAATTTCGGAGCAGGAACCGTCTGCTCCAATTTGCGTCATGACAGGGGCAGCATCAAATCGTTCATCAAAGGAGAAAGAGTGGATAGCGGCAGGCGCAAATTGGGGGTGATCATGGGAGACGATGTCATGACAGGGATCAATACTTCGATCTATCCCGGTACGGTCATCACAACGGGATTTCGGGGGCTACCGGCTGCCGTTCACAAAGGCCTGGTAAAGTCCGGCAAAGAAGGCTGAATATGACAAGCCTTTTCAAGGCAAAGGACGAACAGAAGATATATATAAAAAAATCGCAGCATTGAGGAGAACCAGGATGAGAGATTTTATTCCCATAGCCAAGCCCATTATAGGCGAAGAAGAGATTAAGGCAGTAGGTGAGGTGCTCAAAAGCGGCATGCTCGCCCAGGGCGAAAGCGTCAAGCGCTTTGAAGATGAATTCTCTGGCTATCTGGGCGTGAGGAATGCCATAGCAGTAAACAACGGCACAGTCGCCCTGGATCTGACCATAAAGGCCTTGGGGCTAAAGCCTGGGGACGAGGTCATAACGCCCGCCTTCACATTTATTGCTACCGCCAACTGTGCCCTCTATCAGGATCTACGCCCCGTCTTCGCTGATGTGGACGCGAGGACCTTCAATATCGATCCCGATGACCTGCAAAAGAGAATAACTCCCCGCACCAGGGCCGTGATCGGCGTTCACCTCTACGGCCAGCCCTTCGACCTCTCGGCTGTATCTGAGATCTGCCAGGATGGGAAAATAGCCCTGGTAGAAGACTGCGCTCAAGCCCATGGAGCCGAATACCAGGGCAAGAAGGTCGGCTCATTTGGCAGTGCAGGCTGCTTCTCCTTCTACCCCACCAAGAACATGACCACCGGTGAGGGTGGCATGATCACCACCAACGATGATGCCCTGGCCGCCCGTCTGCGCCTGCTGAGAAGCCATGGAGACACGGGCAAGTACAACCATGCCACACTGGGCTACAATTACAGGATGATGAATTTGCAGGGGGCCATCGGCCTGGTGCAGCTCGGGCGACTGGAGGAGTTCACGGCCAAGAGGATTTTGAATGCTGCATTTTTAAATGAAAACATCAAGATCAAGGGCATAACCAAACCTTACCAGGCGAAAGATGTCAGGCACGTTTATCATCAGTATGTGGTGAGGGTGGAAGAGAGCTTTGCCTCTTCCCGAGAGAAGCTGATGGAGTACCTTCAGGCTAATGGGATCGGCAATGCCGTTCACTACCCCAAGGCGGTTTACGAGCAGCCCCTCTACCGCGAACTGGGCTATACAAACGAGAGCTGCCCTGTGTCCGAAGACGTTTCCCGCAAGGTGTTGAGCCTGCCTGTGCATCCCTCGCTCACCAAGGAAGACTTGTTGTACATCTGTGAGACCATAAATTCCTTCGAGGCCTGAACATGGACGTTGGTGTCATCGGCGTGGGGGCCATGGGCAGAAATCATGTGCGTGTCTACTCGGAAATGAAAGGAGTAGGCACCGTTTATGTCTATGATCCGGTCTCTGAAAGCGCAGAGCGTTCCCGCGAGTTTGCTACAATATGCAAATCGCTGGATGAGATGCTTCGCCAGGTAGACGCAGTCAGCATCTGCGTGCCAACCAGGCACCACTTCGATACGGCCAAAAAGGTAATCGAAGCCGGGATTAACTGCCTTATCGAAAAACCCATCACATTGACAACCGCGCAAGGTGTGCAGCTTTCCAGAATCATCGAGGGCAAAGAGCTGGTAGTGGGTGTAGGCCACATCGAGAGGTTCAACCCCATCGTAGCTGAGATGACGAAGATAGCTTCGCGGCCTGATTATGTATCCATCAAGAGACATAATCCCACCTCAAGCCGCATAACTGATGCTTCTGTGGTAGAGGACCTCATGATCCATGACATCGATATTGCCTTCAATGTGCTTTTCAAGGGAGAGAGCGACTACAAGATATTCAGTGCCGGAAGCGCAAACGTCTGCGAGGCTCTGGCCGTCTTCCCGGGCTGTGTGGTTTCCATCTCAGCCAGCCGCCTATCCTCCAAGAAGTTCCGCACTTTTTATGTTGAGTCCGAGGACTTTACGGCAGAAGGCGACTTTATGACCCAGGAGGTTTACATATATCGAAAGCCCGGAAAGTACGGCGTGGAAAATGAGCGATACACTCAGGAGAACATCATAGAAAAGGTCCTGGTAAATAAGGTAGAGCCCTTAAAGGTAGAGCTGAAGACATTTTTAGACTGCGTCAAGAACAATAAGAGCTTCCCAGTCACGCCAAAAGAAGCCCTGAAGAACCTGCAAATTTGCGAGCAAATCAAGCAGGGATTGCAGATCAATAATCCATAGGACAGGAAGAGGGGCAGAAATGCAAGGAGAAGACAATAGCTACTATGTCCATCCCACGGCCATAGTCGAGAGCCTGGCGATTGGTGAGGGCACAAAGATCTGGCATTTCGCCCATGTGCGCCAGGGCTCTAAGATCGGCCAGAACTGCAACATAGGAAAGAGCGTTTACATCGACATCGATGCCGAGATCGGCAACAATGTGAAGATCCAGAACTTCGTCTCGGTTTATAAAGGCGTGGTCATTGAAGACGATGTCTTCGTAGGTCCTTCTGCCACCTTCACCAATGATTTGTATCC
>JBFYLJ010000205.1:0-12723 GCA_041305465.1 Methanothrix sp. | reverse complement strand
AACCGGGTCGAATGTGTACAGAACTACGTCCGCCCTCTGCTCCGAAACCACTCCTTTCATGGGGTCGAAGATCAGGCCCAGTTCTGGTGAAACTCTTACAAATCCCATTTCTAGACCTCCTCACTGCACCGCGGGCGGCAAAAGTCCTGTTCCGACCACTGCGGCTGCATCTCTCTTGACCAGACGGTAGTACATCTTAAAGAAGTAGAACCACAAGGCAAAGCCAATGACAAGCTGCAACAGTCCGGGCGCTAATCCCTGCGTTGCTATGGCTGCAATTCCCGTGGCTACCATGGCCAGTCCGCTCACCATGATCGCATTCACCAGTGTTCTGTCCTGCTTTTCATCCGGGCCGAGATTGGCATTGAAAGGATGCAGGATAGCAAGACCGCCGGCGATAAAGATTATGGCGATGTAGCCGGTCATAAGAACGTCATTCAATATGTCAACATAGCCCAGGGTACCGGATATGGCAAAGCTCCATCCGAGAATAGCCAGTGCGCCTGCCATAGACAGGTCCGAATTGCCCTCTTCCATGACGGGAATGTTGAACTTGATGACCTTATTGGCGATGACACCGATGATGTAACCGAAGACTCCGGCATAGATCAGGATGATGATGGGGCCGAGCAGCACTGAGCCTAAGGTTTCGGCCATAGATAGTCCGAACATGACTGCAATGATACCCATACCCAGAGCCAGCATACCGATGGACGGAACTCCTGTGCCGATACCGTAAGCGCACACTCTCCGAACGGCGTTAGCTCCCATGACTACAGCAAAAATGGCAGCTACGGCTCCAATAAAGGAAAACACAGTTGTGTTAAGGGCGCTGTTGAGAATGGCACCCAGATATATTCCTACAACAGACCCGACCAAGCCGTACATTCTCAGCTTCTTGGGGTCATATGCAGACGGCGCTCCGCCTGCAGATCCTCCTACTGACATTTTAGGCACCTCCCGTGATCAACACTGACGCTAAAGCGAGCAGTATGCTGGCTATGGCGCAGGCTTTGAAGGCAAAGGGCCACTTTTTGAACTTGGGATCGTGGAAGCCTTCGATGGTTCCCTGGATGTTCCAGGATGCAATCACGGCATTCACCAGGAAGATACCAATGGCGAACATGGCGCTCAATGCGGCATTGCCGTTGATCAGATAGAGTGGATAGTAGATCATGGCACCGCCGAGACCGCCCATCATGCCGCCGATAAGGCCGCTGACGAAACAGATGGTGGGGATGCCGTGGCCCACAGTTCCGATAGCCACATAAGGCGGCTGGGAAAATCCGGTTATGGGGTCATAGTTGACCTTGGCCGAAGCAAATGGGACACCTACTGCATAAGCGTAGATCCAAGATCCGGTGAGCATTGTCGAGCCGATCATGATTCCCGCACCCACCGCTCCCGAGGCCAGTATGAGCCAGAGGTTGTCTGTGACAGACATCATCAGGCCGGCAGCCAATAGGCCTGTCAGACCAGATCCTGCAGCGAGCTGCACAGTGCCAGTTCCGATACCGGTAGCCTGAGCCATAGCGGCAGGGGCACCGCCCACAGGAACGAAGTGGACACCAATGCCTACCAGTAGGCCGCCCACGAGGATCTCCAGAATGTAGACAATAGTATTAATATCGAAGTTCATGCTGCAATATCCCCCTTGTATTCCGGATAGGGTCCGTACTTTGCGCGGACTGACCTTTCTATGTAGTTGTTATAGACTACCATCACGATGATAAAGAATAGTCCCATGGCGATGGCCAATGATGCCTGAGTCACCGGGTCGAATATAGTTGTTCTCCAGTTATCCAAAAAGACCGTCAGGCCAAAGCCCATTCCCGTGGCGGGACCGCCGAACTTGGTGCAGAACCAGGCGTTGTCTATGGAGTTTCGCAGGCCTGCCTCAGCTTTCCTGACTATCTGTCCGGAGAGCATGGTATTCAGACCGCAACCGAATTGCCTGTTCTGGAACTCGCGTTCGCCACCATAGTGAATATCGCCCACAGATGAGCCGATAGCACCTACAGCCAATCCCCAGATCAGAGCAATGATCGGCATCGGGAAGGGATGTGGAGTGGGCAACATGTATACCATGATGTAAGATATAGTTGCAATACAAAACGCCGTTATCCAGGCATGTGCCATAATAGATGGTGTGGTGTATCTGACGATGTCCATATAGACCCACTGGTTGAACCTCGCTTGGCTGGAATTTCTGCCAAAGTAGGAACTAATCGAAAAGACACCGTTGAACAAAGCGGCAACGGATGCGCCTGCTACCAGGGCAAGCAGTGCGGGCATCTGGAAGGCCGTAATAAGCGTATAGGCTACCATAGCAGCAGTGGCGGCCCACAGGGCGTTGGCCGGGGGTTCTCCCGATATGGCCTTGTTATAAATCCTGTGGGGGTTGCCTACCTGGGCAGCCAATTGCACCTGCGAGTTAGGATTGCTCTGAGATCCTATATCGGATTCTATATCCTCAGAAGCACCAGCAACAGTCGCAAGGGCGCCCATGGCAGCTATAAGCCCCATGCTAAATGCGTCCATTTATTCCTCCTCCTTTTCATTTCACCAATTTCATGCTGTTTCACTATAAAATTGGCTATGACGCTCTCGTTATCAATTACCTAAACTTATAAACCTTTCGCGATAGCGGGAGAAATGGCAAGTGCTGAGATTAAATGGACAAAAAACGGAGATAAGGTGCCAGAAAAAGAATCCAGTCCAAAATGCCACTACCATGGCTCTCTTTTTGATCCCATGTGATAGCCTATAATGTTCATGACGCGATGAAGTATCGGTGTTATTATTAATACGACGATCATAATAGATGGTGTGAAGTTTTGCCAGAACCATCCTGGCGCGAGAATCATAGTCATCACCCAAGATCCTATGACGAAATCCAGTTGATCGATTATAAAGAGCTGAGCCCCGCGCTTCAGGCCCATTCTTCGCTTGAAGAAGGCGGCAACAATATCTCCGAGCATTGCACCAAAGGAAAGCCCCACAAGAACCTGTAGTTGGCCGAATCCAAAACAAAAGCTAGGGAGACCAAGGCTTGGGGCAAGATAATTTAGCAGCAGGCCTATGAAAATGCCGCCCAAAGTGCCTGCTATTGTACCCCTAAATGTTTTTCCGTCGCCAAGCATACGGTTTCCGTCATGGAAAGTCCTCCCAAAGTCCAGAGGCGTCCCCCCTCCAAAGAGGACTGCACAGTTATTGGGCAGATATGCAGGCAGCATAAGCCAGAAGGCCGTTATCAGTACATCCATGCCTTGCACTCTCGCCGCCTCGCCTATATATCAAATTATCTGATGCAATTGCCTTTTGCATCATGATAGAAACCAGTTCTACTAGTTGTTTTCTATTGTTGCATTTGAATTTAGGTTATGCTATCGAGATCGTATTGAGGTATAAAACCTAAAAGTTGAAATACTAAAAAAGGTAAATAGCTTAATGGCTAAAAAGCCATTTGGCCACGCAAAGCATGAGATGTTCTGAGAAAACAGGATATACGAAAAGGTGATGGAACTGACTAATGTATTTCCCTACTTTGTCGGGCTTCTGGCACTGGCTTTCTTATTGCTGGTGGCTAGCGGTCTAACCTCGGGCACTTGAAGAGTTATCCGTTACGTAGTGCAAATGATGTGCAATCAATTCTTTGTTGGCCTGGATCCTGGCCAACAAAGAATCTTTTTTGAAAATGGCCGCATATTTATGGTACCACCATTCTCGCGAGGACCATTAACCTAAGCTCTCGTGTACCACCCCGCAAGCGGCCTTTCAATCGAAACAGTTAAGTTCAACCTCTGCCACCTAAGGAGCGGGCGTCGATGGTCTAGTGGTTATGACTTGGGCCTTCCAGGCAGATTTTGATTCTCTGCGAAGCAAGCCTACAACCCGGGTTCGAATCCCGGTCGACGCACTTCATTTTTGGATATATTTTATTGACGCAATTTATACGTTGAATGCCGAATTATTTTCGCTAGATTTATATCCTAGTTTAACCAGTGGTTGTTTTATGAATTCCGGTGGGGAGATCTCCAACGCACGAGGATTACTGGCTGAAAAGATCGCTGGAGAGATCACCCTTTCCCAGAGCCCTGGTGATACCCTGAGGAAATGGCGCAGGAACTTCGCCATAACCCAGACCGACCTATCCAATCATATGGGCATGTCTCCTTCTGTCATCTCCGATTATGAGAGCGGCAGGAGAAAGTCCCCCGGCATAATGATCGTGAGCAAGATCATTGATGCTCTCCTGCGCATTGACGAGAGCCGCGGCTGCAATGTTCTTCGCGCTTACGAGAACATGTGGGGCGATATCTTAGGCCTGGACTCCATCTGTAGCGTCTGCGAGTACCAAGACCCCATCCACCTCGCGACCATTGTCGAAAGACTCGATGCAGAGGTCCTCTTCGGCCGCACGGATATCACCATATGGGGCTACACGGTAATAGATAGCATGAAGGCCATTATTGAGATGCTTCCCGACCAGTTCCAGAAGATCTACGGCCGCAGCACTGCTCGCGCCCTGATATTCACCGGCGCTCACTCGGGCAAATCGCCAATGGTGGCCGTGCGGGTGAGCAACCTCAAGCCAGGTGCGGTAGTCTTGCAGGGGATAATGCCCTCCGAGGTAGATCCCATTGCCATCAAAATTGCACAGGTCGAGAACATTCCTCTTCTAACGACACATTTTTCCGTTGACGAACTCACCAGCGCATTGAGCAAAGGGTGAAATCTGTTGGTCTTTGGTATTGTAAGTTATGGGGTCTATGTCCCGCGATTTCGTATAAGGTTGGACGAGATCGCCCGGGTTTGGGGGAACGGAGAAGAGATCACGGAGGGCCTTCGTGTCTTTGAGAAATCCGTGCCTGATCTGGATGAGGATACCGTGACAATCGCCGTGGAGGCGGCAAGAAATGCCTTGCAGCGCGCGAAGATCGATCCGAAAAGAATTGGTGCTATTTATGCAGGCTCGGAGAGCCATCCTTATGCCGTGAAGCCCACTGCCACCATAGTGGGCCAGGCCGTATGCACCTCATCTTCTTTTATGGCTGCTGATTTTGAGTTCGCCTGCAAAGCGGGCACCGCTGCTCTCCAGGCATGCCTGGGACTTGTCAGCTCCAATCTAATCGATCTGGGACTGGCCATCGGTGCGGATGTGAGCCAGGGCGCTCCGGGCGATATGCTGGAATACACAGCGGCAGCCGGCGGAGCTGCGTATATAATTGGCAGCCGGGATGTGGCCGCCGAGATCGAAGGCACCTATTCTTTCACCTCAGATACACCGGATTTCTGGAGGCGGGAGGGCATGCCCTATCCTGAACACGGTGGAAGATTTACTGGTGAGCCAGCCTACTTCAAGCATGTGGCTGGCGCCGCGAGCGGCCTTCTGGAACGCATGAATAGCGCCCCTGAGGATTATGATTACGCCGTCTTCCACCAGCCCAATGGCAAGTTTCCTGTGCGCGTGGCTAGGATGCTCGGATTTTCCAAAAAGCAGATCGAACCGGGTCTGATTGTGCCCCTCATTGGAAATACGTACTCCGCGTCCTGCCTCATCGGCCTTGCCGCGACTTTGGACGTTGCCAAGCCCGGTGAGCGCATCTTTGTGACCAGCTTCGGCTCGGGAGCTGGAAGCGATGCCTTCAGCATAAGTGTGAAAGACAAGATCGATGATATCCGCTGCAGCGCTTTGAGCGTTCGTGACTACATCGGTGAGGCAGAGTATCTTGATTATGCCATGTATGCCAAGCATAAGGGCAAGCTGAGAATATGAGGTCCGTATCCATAATTGGTGTAGGCTGCACCAAATTCGGAGAGCGATGGGATGTCTCTTTGCGCGACATGATCGCTGAGGCCGGTGTAATGGCCATTGAGGATGCCGAGATCACTGGCGAGCAGATCGATGCACTCTATGTTGGCAACATGAGCGGCGGGCGGTTTATCGAGCAGGAGCATATCGGTGCGCTCATCGCAGACTGTGCCGGACTCTCTCGTCTGCATGTGCCATCCACGCGCGTGGAAGCTGCCTGTGCCTCCGGAGGCCTGGCGCTGCGTCAGGCGGTGCTGGCGGTGGCCAGCGGCTATAGCGATATTGTCATTGCAGCGGGCGTCGAGAAGATGACCGATGTCTCCACCGGCACTGCTGCCGACGCGCTGGCAGCGGCGGCGGACAGGGAATGGGAATGCTTCTTCGGCGCCACTTTTCCAGCACTATATGCCATGATTGCCAAGCTGCATATGCGTCGCTATGGCACAACGAATGATCAGATGGCCCAGGTGGCTGTAAAAAATCACCACCATGCCTGCATGAATCCCATAGCGCAGTATCATATGGAGATAACGACGGATGATGTGTTCAAGTCCCCAATGGTGGCGGATCCTCTTCACGTCCTGGACTGCTCACCCATCTCTGATGGAGCGGCTGCATTGGTGCTTGCTCCCACAGAAATGGCGAGAAGTTTTTCCCAGGATCCCATAAAGATCGTGGGCAGCGCCCAGGCCAGCGATACTCTGGCCTTGCATGATCGTCGCGATCTGACCACACTGGATGCCACAGTCCATGCCGGGCGAGCAGCTTTTACCCAGGCCGGGATTCAGCCGCGCGAGGTTGATGTGGCTGAGGTGCATGACTGCTTTTCTATCGCGGAGATATTGGCCATAGAGGACCTGGGATTCGTGGAAAAGGGCCAGGGCGGCAAAGCCACAGAGGAAGGGATGACGGCTTTGGGCAGCAGCCTACCCATCAACACCTCAGGAGGACTGAAGGCTTGCGGCCATCCAGTGGGTGCCACAGGAATAAAGCAGGCTTACGAGATCGTCTTGCAGCTTCGCGGAAAGGCGGGGAAGCGTCAGGTGGATGAGGCTGAGGTGGGCCTGGCCCATAATGTGGGTGGATCGGGTGGAACGGCCCTGGTTCACATATTTACGAGGTGATGATGACAACCCAAGCGCCCAGATTCTGGAGAAGCATTCCGCAAAGGTACAATCTTTCCGGGACACATTGCACTTGCTGCAATGAATACTTCTTTCCCCCTAGAAACCTCTGCCCCAACTGCCGTCGCGGGGCGCATTTAGAGGAATACACCTTCAAGGGGACAGGTACCATTATCACTTATACTACCATCTATAATGCCACCGAGGATTTCGAAAGGCTGACGCCCTATAATCTGGCCATCATTCAACTGGATGAGGGACCCAAGATTACCGGCCAGATTGTCTCCAGCTCGACTGGTGTGAAGATCGGCATGCGCGTTCGGGCTGTATTTCGCATCCTGGGTAAAGAAGGCGAGAAAGGCATAATCTACTATGGCACCAAGTTTGCGCCTCTTATTGAGCCGAGCTGCTCCGGACTAAAAGAATAGGAGATAATCTATGCCAAAACGGCAGCGAAATCTGTTCTGTGCATCTTTGGGCCGCCCTCTTCTGCGGTGAGAAGGACGGGCCCGGTTTTGATGATATTCTCTTTAGCTTTCAGCTCGCTGAGCATTCGAGAGAGTTTATTTTTCTCTTCTGCTTGCATAACCAAAAAGAAACTATATTCTCCAAAGAGACGATAGACGTCCCTAACTTCTGGCCTTTTTTGAAGCTGATTATAAACCGATCTTTCCTGACCGCCGCTAACTTTGATCATTGTCATTCCAAATAACATTTATCTGATTCCCCCACTGAAGCCACTGAGTAGGAGGCACGGGTATTTAAGCGTTTTGCCAAACGAATGGAATTCGAGAGGATCGCGCGAAGGATGTAAATATTTTGCTGCCGGATATAGAAAGCATGACTCTTGTATCCCTGTGCTTTGAGGTCCACCAGCCCCTCCGTCTCAAGAAAAATTTCTTCTGGGACGGCTCTCCCCTAAAGGAAGTTGTGCCCAATTTGCATGATTTCTATTTCGATGATTCTGAGAACAGGAGGATCTTTGAGCGTGTATCCGACAAATGCTATCTGCCTGCTAACGAGGTGATCCTGCAGGGCATCCGAAAGCATGAGGGATCCATCAGGCCTTTCAAGGTCGCTTACAGCTTCTCCGGTGTATTCCTGGAGCAATGCCTGGCCTATCGTCCCGAGGTTTTGGACTCCTTCGTCAAGCTGGTGGAGAGCGGAGGAGTAGAGGTGATGGAACAGACATACTATCACTCTTTGGCCAGCCTCTACGAGGATAAGAGCGAGTTCTTCGAGCAGGTCAAGATGCATAGGGAGCTTATCTGGGATATTTTTGGGCTGCATCCTACCACCTTCGAGAATACGGAGCTGATTTACAATGACGAGATTGCAGCAATGGTCGAGCACATGGGATATAAGGCCGTGTTCACCGAAGGGGTGATGGCTGATCCCAACTACGTCTACCGATCATCCAATACCGGCATCTCTTTGCTGCTTAGAAACTACAAGCTCACCGATGACATCGGTTTTCGCTTCTCCTCGCGTAGCTGGGAAGAGCACCCGCTCACCGCTGACAAGTATGCAGGCTGGCTCGCCGCGACCCCCGGCAAGTGCATAAACATATTCTGCGACTATGAGACCTTTGGCGAGCATCATTGGGTGGAAACGGGCATCTTTGAGTTCCTGCGCCACCTGCCGGATGAAGTCGCAAGGCATGAAAATCTCCGCTTCGCAAGCCCAGCCGAGATTGCAGCCACTCCCTGGGAAAGGGAGCTCTCCGTGCCCAATTATGTCTCCTGGGCTGATTTGGAGAGGGATACAAGCTGCTGGCTGGGAAACGCTCTGCAACAGGCGGGATTCATCTACCAAAAGAGGCTGGAGGCTCCTGTCAAAGAGAGCCATAACCAGAAGCTTCTCCAGATTTGGAGGACGCTTCTCTTATCCGATCATCTTTATTACATTTTCACCCGCGGAGGGGGCCCGGGAGAGGTGCACAGCTACTTCAGCCCTTACGGCCTTCCTTATGATGCCTCAGTCACCTACTTCAGCGTTCTATGTGATCTGCACTACCGCCTCAAGAAGAAGATCCATCTGGCAGATTCGCCCTTCCTCTTTGCCACAGGCAGGGATCAGTTCACAGGAGAGGTTGCCTGGAGCCTGGCAGGTCTGCAAAATATTCTAAAAACTGTATCGCTTGAATCATTGCAATACCATAGCATCCAGGGGGATCTGGCCCTCTGGGCAAAGACCAGCCTTGCAGATGCTTCTCTCGCGCAGCAGCTCGCGAAATCAGAGAGCTTCAAGGGAGAAAGACTGCGAAAAAGCCTGATAGCTGCTGTGGATGCTGCTCTCTCGGAGGATAAATGATGGCTGTTTTTTCCTTTTGCCCCCAGAGCTATGAAGCGGGTGCGAGCCGCGAGTGGCTGCTGGCCAATGGCCTGGGTGGCTATGCCTCCGCTACCGCGAATGCAAGCAACACACGAGCCTATCACGGGCTTCTTGTGGCAGCACTTGACCCTCCGACCGATCGCTGGCTTTTGCTCAGCAGCATGGATGAGGAGATAGAAGGCACCCATTTGGCCAATCACCAATATCCTGGTCTGATCTATCCTCAGGGATTCAAATGTATGCGGGAGTTTCGCTGCGATCCTTTCCCGCGATTTTGCTATAGGATAGGCAGCTGCTGCATCGAGAAGACTGTCTTCATGATTCGTGGTGAGAATACCACTATCATCAGCTACAAAATAAAAAATGGTCAAGGAACGATGCGCCTCGTTCCACTAGTACACAGCAGAAGCTTTCACGGCGCATCCTCCTTGCCGGGCATGAGCCAGGAACCTCTTGCTGCGGGAACAATTATCCGATCAAATCTCCGCCCGGATATTTGCCTCACACTCTTCTCGGACGGGCCGACCTATTTTGCGCAGGAGATGATTTACAGTAACTTCGAGTACCAAGAGGAGCGATTGCGGGGCCTGGCCTGGAAGGAGGACCTTTTCTCCCCGGGCCGTTTCGAGATCGAGCTATCAGGAGATGCCTCCTTTGCATTAGCTGCTTCCACCTGGAGGAGCGGCATGCCAAACTGGAGGGCGGAGCAGAAAAAAGAGAAGGAACGCACTGAAATGCTCTCTGCCCCCATTGCCGATCTGGCAAGTGCCGCCAATTCTTTCTTGGTGAAGAGGGGGGAGAGTAAGAGCCTCATCGCCGGATACCATTGGTTTGATGATTGGGGCAGAGACGCCATGATCTCACTGCCCGGCCTCTTGCTCTGCACAAGGCGCTTTGAGGATGCCAGGCAGGTCCTGAAATCCTTTGCATCCGCCATGAAAGACGGCGTTTTGCCTAACGACCTGGGGGCGAGCTCTTACAATACCGTGGACGCATCCCTGTGGTTTGTTCGGGCTGTGGGCAGCTATTACACATATTCTAAAGACCGGGAGTTTGTCAGGGAGGTCTGGCCCAGGCTGCTGGAGGTAGTTCATCGATATTCTCGGCCGGGAGAAGACTTTGGAAAGGACGTGGATGGTCTTATTGTATCGGGACCGGCTCTAACCTGGATGGACGCGCGCCTGGACAGCCGGCCGGTGTCGCCACGGGCAGGAAAATGCTGCGAGATAAATGCCCTCTGGTATTCTGCCTTGATAGATATGCACAAGCTGGGCAATGCTTCAGGCAGGAGCCAGGGTGCTGGATTTGCAGAGCTGGCCAGGGAGGTCCGACACAGCTACCTGAAATTTTGGAATAGTGAGACCGGCTGTCTCTTTGATGTGATTGATCATGAGGATGCATCCATCCGCCCCAATCAGATCATTGCAGCAGGAATTCCAAATCTGCTGCCGGATGTCATGAGAAAGAGCATTCTTGACGTTGTGACAAGGGAATTGCTCACGCCTTTCGGTTTGAGGACTCTCTCGCCTCGCGATCCGCGCTACATTGGCAGATATGAGGGCGACCCTCATCGCAGGGATGGGAGTTATCACCAGGGCACCGTCTGGCCCTGGCTCATGGGGCCCTACATTGATGCTCTCCTCAGCGTGCAAGGCAGATCCGGGCCGGTTATGGCCCAGGCCAAAGAGCTTCTCCGTCCTTTATTAGCCATAAATGCCGGCGGAATCAACACAATCCCTGAGGTCTTTGACGGCGACGAACCCCAGCGCCTGGGCGGATGTATTTCTCAGGCCTGGTCGGTGGCAGAGGTACTGCGCGCCTGGGATACTGTGCAATAAGAAGTTTCAAAATGGAAACGATGATGCCCGCGGATCGATTCTCAGATGATCAGGCCTCGTAGATCCCAGCTCCCGGCCATTCTTCCCTTAACCTTAACTTAGACACCTAGAGCGTTGATAGCCTCGATCAGCTCCTCGAAGGCTTCCATCTCTATATCCAGGACCTGCGTCTCGGTCATGGAGATGCTCATCTCTCCATCCACGGTGAGCCTGTCCGGGCCCCTAGCCACAATCCTATCCCGACCATCACGTCCCAGCGCCTTCTTTATCTCTTTATCATGGGCCAGGGTGCGACCGGGAATGATAACGGTGTCCTTGACCGTCGCAAGATCCAGGTTCATGAAATCCTCTATGGTTATCAAGCAACCTACATCTTTGTTTACTGCCACCACATTTACGTTTTCGCCCATCTGAGAGAAGATGGCAGTCAACAAAGGTCGGGCTATGTCGCTGGTTATGATGGTTGCGCTTCTGCGTAGTGGCGGCAGAGTAGAGACCATCTCCGGATGGCGAGCCAGGGCAAAGGGAGCCCCCGTGAGCGGGTCCCAGAGGGGAGTTCCCGTTACACGCAAGCGATGCCTTGCTGCCATCTCGGTGACAATGTTTTGAAACTCCTCCACGGTGTGCGGCGTTATGCCGGCAATGATAGGGGCATTTCCCAGGATCAAGCCCTGCTCGCGGGAATTGGCAAATCTCATCAGGATCAATCCTTTCGCTCCCATATTCTCCAGGTCGCAGCAGGTCTTCTCCAGCTCTGCTCCGTCGTTGACTCCGGGGATAAGAACAGCTGCTGCGTAAACCTCGCAGCTTTTGCAGAATATCTTGAGGCACTCAAGCGCAATCTCGGCGTTTTTATCGTTCATGTACTTGCGGCGCAGCTCCGGATTTGTGGAAAAGACGGTAAAGGAGACCTCAGTGACTCCTGCCTCCACAAGAGCGGCTGCATCATTTGCGCTCTTGAAGCCTTTTCCTGAGGTGTAGCCCAAAGCGATAGGAACCATGCCCTGAGAGAGCATCTTTGTGAGAGCCAAAAGGTCAGGATAGCAGCTCAGATCCCCGCCACCGCTGATGGTGACTTTATCGGGGATGCTGCCCATACACTTTCCTGCTACCTCAAAAACGACGGCGTCCATGGGCTTGAAGCCTGGGTAGCCCTCCACAATGGCGCGAGAGCAGTAATCGCAGCCCTTCTGGAAGGGCATGCAATACTTGCAGCCGAAGGGTGGGACGCTTTTCACTCCTTTGAAATAACAGTAGCTGCAAAAGCCTTTGCAATCCAGGCCTGGTCTTCCACCGACATCGGCAAGTATTTCCATGGCAAGGAGCAGCTTTGTAAGAGGGTAAATAAGTTTTGGGCTTCAGCCCTTTATGAGCCCCTCGTCACAGAACACCTTCCTTGCTTCCTCAAAGGAAAGATCGGAAGGTGGAATGATGATATCCGAGGGGAGGATCTCCACAGGATCAACGGGCTCTGCCAGTTCTTTTATGGTGGATATCAAATTGGCCAGATCCTGGGCATACTCTGGCTTGTTGCCCTGTGATACGTGATTTACAATCTTGTTGTCGATCTTGTTTATCCTATCCACAAGATTGTCGTCCAGGCGAAATTGCC
>JBFYLJ010000204.1:0-2799 GCA_041305465.1 Methanothrix sp. | reverse complement strand
ACCTCAAGCCGCCGGCCATAAGCTGGGGCATGGTCTTTCCATTGGCCTGGACGCTGGCCTTTTACCTGCGTAGTCCAGGCGACTTTGCGGAGCTGGTTCCGGGGCTTCTGGCCATGACCATTATATTCAGCACCACTGCGGCAGAAGCTGTGGTCATCAACTTCGAGCTGAGGCTGGGGACGCTGGAGAGGCTGCTGCTGGCGCCTTTGAGCATGACATCAGTTCTGCTGGGAAAGGTTTTAGGCGGCTTTCTCTTCGGACTGATGATGACGGCAATTGTGGCTGCCGGTGCCATACTTTATCTGGGACTGCAGCCGAACATCACCGGGCTGGCTCTGATATCCTTGATATCTCTCATGGTCTTCTCCTCCATGGGCGCTCTCTTCAGCGTATCCGTGCGGGAGGTCTTCGAGGCCCAGACACTTCTCAATCTCCCCAGGTTTCTCATGGTATTCCTATGCGGCGTGGTGTACCCTGTATCTGCCCTGCCCGAGGGACTTCAGTTTCTGGCGCGGCTGCTGCCCCTGACCTACACAGTGCAGGGATTGAGGGCATCTTTTTTCCCAAAAGACGGCCCAGTATCGCTCTGGGATCTGTTCATCTTACTCTTGTTTTTGATTTTGTTTCTGCTTCCGGCCATCAGATTGCTGCAAAGGAGGTTTAGATAAATGCATAATCCTATCAAAGGATTGACAGCCGTGCTTGATAGTTTTTACCAGGAGGTAGCAGATGTCGTCTCCGCTTCAGTGGCAGTGGGCAATGTGGTGGATGTAGGCACAGGACGCGGCCTGCTTGTCCTCAAGATCGCAGAGAAGAACGCCCGGCTGACGGCGTATGGAGTAGATGTTTCGCAAAAGGCGGCTAAAGCTGCCACGAGGGTCCTGGAGGATCCATCCTTGAAGTTTCAGGAGAAGCGGCTGGAGCCTTGCGGCATCTTTCTTCTCTTGAGGCTGAAAAAGCCTGGAGCGGGTATTTTGGTGAAATGAACGCGAATGGACAGTGGCATAAATAATGGCATATATCGATCCGTTAGGAGATAGGTGAATGAAATGACCAAAGTCGGCATAATAAGATGTCAGCAGACCGAGGACATGTGCCCCGGAACCATGGATTTTAAGGTTGCATCAGAGGGAAAGATGGCCTTTGCCGAGACCGGGCCGGTTGATATCGTGGGCTTCGTCTCCTGTGGAGGATGCCCGGGAAAAAGGGCGGTCTCCAGGGCGGCCCTGATGGTGGAGCGCGGTGCAAAGGCCATAGTCATCGCCTCCTGCATAAGCAGGGGAAATCCCATAGGCTTTGCATGCCCTCACTACGAAGAGATGAAGGAGAGCATAGCCAAGAAAATTGGACCCGGCATAAAGATAATTGACTGGACTCACTAAGCTCTTTTTTTGGCAGCAATGACCACAAAAGCTCCCCTGCCGTGACCCTCTTCAAAGGGCTCTGCAGCACTCATATCTTTGGTGCTCTTGAATACGGCCTGATGGGTGGCGATGAGGCTAAAATCAAGGCTTTCCAGCCAGAGCATAACCTGATCTACTGAATGGAAATGAGCATATCTGTAGAACTTGCTCGTGGCCTTTTTCCTTTCATATTCCTGACCTGGTGGGCTATTTGGATCGATCATGCCGATGATGATCCGCCCCCCAGGCCTCAAAATCCTCTTCGCCTCCGCCAGAGCTTGCAGGGGTTTTTCCAGGAAACAGATAGTAGTCACCATCAACACGAAGTCGAAGGATTCATCCTGGAAGGGAAGGGCCTCCGCCCTTGCCTCATGAACCTCTATGCCCCTCTGGCGCGCCCTGTCGGCCATCGCTTTTGCAGGTTCCACGCCGATCCTGATGCCCAGGGGCTCGGCGAACCGTCCCGTCCCTACTCCTACCTCCACTCCAATTCCATTGGCGGGGATGAGGTCATGCAGGGCCAGGATCTCAGATTTATAGGCCGCTTCATTCTCCTCAAACCACAAATCATACTCTGCCGCATGCTTTTCAAAGATTTCTATATTATTCATGATAGTCTGCCACAAATTCCTGGATTGCACTTTTAGCGGATGAATTCTTCCACCACATCGGGTAAGGCAGAGGGGCGCGCTCCCTGCCCGCACCTTGATTATAAAAAAGGGTTCTAGCTCCTCCGCTGGTATCCGACGGCTGCAAAGAGCAGGGCTGCGACAAGGATCAGGGCCGGGAAGACGGAAAGGGTGGCTGTGAGCCCGAAATTGTCAGCAATTGCGCCCGAGACAGATACACCGAGGCCTCCAGCCCCCATTGCGATACCCATGAAGAGGCCAGAGATAAGGCCAATCCTGCTCGGCATAAGCTCGTGAGCCATGGCAATTGTCACCGAGAACGAGGCCCAGAGGAAGAACCCAAAGCAGAGCATCGAGGCAACCTGAAGCGCACCCTGCGTTTGGAGAATCGCGGCAAAGGCGGGAATAGAGCAGAGGGTAGTTGCGACGGCAACCGGTCTTCTGCCCATCCGGTCGGAGAGGTGGCCTCCGGTGAGCTGCCCGACAACGCCGGCCAGGAGCATGGCGCTGATAAAGAAGGTTGCCTCAATCAACTGATATCCGCTAAGAACGAGGTACGTTGGGAGGAAGGTCATCGCCCCGAAGGTGACCCAGGAGCGGAGCGTCGAACCGGCAAAGAGGAGGATCACAGGCTTCCAGTTCTCCTCGCCGCCGGACTGTGCCTGCTGTGCCGCCGACGGGCAGATGTCCGGGATCGGGCGGACTGTGAGAAGAAGTGCGCCGAGCACAGCAGGTATTAAAAGCCAGGTTACGGCGGGAAGGCCTCC
>JBFYLJ010000203.1:0-8624 GCA_041305465.1 Methanothrix sp. | reverse complement strand
TTGAATCCCGAAGATCGATCAGGAGGTATGCCGGCGAACCCATAAACCTGGAAGAGCTCACATACCTCCTCTGGTGTACGCAAGGAATAGTAGAGAAGCATGAACCATACGCCACATTTCGTAATGTTCCATCAGCCGGAGGGCGGCATGCGTTTGAGACTTATTTGCTGGTTAATCGGGTCAGTGATCTTGAGCCCGGACTCTATCGTTATTTATCATTTTCTCACCGTCTCATGCCCATCGAGATTAGTCCCACAATGGCCGACCGGATTATGAAAGCCGCTCTCAAGCAGGCCGTTGTGAAAGACTCGGCGGTCACATTCATCTGGTCTTGTGTCATCTATCGCATGGCATGGAGATATAGCGAAAGAGCTTATAGGTTGGTTCACCTCGATGCCGGGCATGTATGCCAGAACCTCTACCTTGCAGCAGAGCAGATCAATTGTGGCGCCTGTGCGATCGGTGCCTTCGACGATGAGCTTATGGCTGAAATACTCAAGATCGATGGATCGAACGAGTTCGTCATCTATTGTGCAACGGTTGGGAGAAAGTCATAGGAACTATTATACAGTCTAAACTTTTCCCTGAGCGCCGCCTGAGAATCACCTCACCAATACAGCCCGCACCGGTGAGGCTTCTGCATCCTTTATGCTTAGTGGAAGACAGATGAGAGAATATCTGCCGCATGCGACCGCATCAAGGTCGATGCCCTCCAGGATGAGGACATTATTTTCCAGAAGAGTGCGATGGACGGGCAGAGAGTCGTCCCCATATTTATCTACAGAGAGGTAGTCGATTCCCACCAGGCTGACCCCCTCAGCGACGCAGAGACGGGCTAAGTCTAATGAAAGGCTGACGAAATCTTCCGAGAAGGCGGCCTGATGCATGAGCCTCTTTTGGGAATTACTGGTCTTAAAGAGCAGAGCCTCGCCCGTTTCAATCTTGCTGCCCTGCAAACTGCACGGCATGATTGGCCCCTTTCCTGAGACGCAGACGACCTCTGCCAGCATGATGAAGCGCTTTAGAGAATAACTGTCCTGAGCCCTTTCGCCCTCCAGCAGATGGGAGGGAAAATCCAAATGAGTGCCGGCATGCGATCCCATGGCTAAGGCGGAAAGATTATAGCCGCCCTCCTTATCCAGCCTTGCCATCCATTCCCGAGAGAACTGCCGGTCTCCGGGATAGATAGGTGCCCTGTTCAGGGGCACACTTATATCGTAAATTTCCTCAAAACGAATTGGATTATCTGGTGCAAATTCAGATGCATGGGGCATGCAGCAAAACCTCTTTTTAAAGTATTTAAATGGACTTCACGGAAAGCAGCCGCACCCAATTTCAGGCTATTTCCGCTAAAGACTTATAGCCACTCAGCCAGACTCCTATCCATGAAGAATCTGGGCACCTCTGACCGGCTTGTCAGGGTTATAATAGCAGAGGCATGCGTTATCGCGGCATTCTTCTGGGTGAAGGAGGATCTGCAGCTTCTTCTCGTTTTGGCGGCCGGCGTAATGATGATCCCGGTGATTACCGGAAGTTGCGGCCTGTACGAGATGCTGGGCTGGAATAGCTGCGAGATTGTAAAGCGCAAGGACAAGAACATCAAAACGGCCTTTGTGGTGGTTGCCCTGCTTCTGGCTGTTGTGGGAAGCTTTGCCAGCGCCGTTCTGACCAAGAACATATTTCTGGAGGATCTGGAAAGCGTAGATGAGGCCTACAGCCTAGCCCTTCAGGCCGCTGGTCAGGGAGAGACAGGGAATGCGACGGTGCAGCAGGAAAAGCTGGAGAGCGCTTTTGCATCCTTTCAGGGCAAATATTCTCAATACTGGCCGCTGACAATTAAATATGACCGCAATTTCACATCTCAGATGAATAATATCTCTGCGGCAATTGCCGGGTCAAAGCAAGACATGGCTTTAGGCAATCTCACCTCTGCTCACGAGAAATTGAAGACGGTCGGGCCGATCATTGAGAAGATGCAGGACAGATAATTACTGACAAAAATATTAAAATATTCTATTTGCGATCCAGGACCTTGATGAGATGGTAGCCGAACTGGGTCTTTACCGGCCCCAGGATCTTGCCTTTCTCGCCCTCGAAGGCGGCCTTCTCAAACTCCGGGACCATTTTGCCCTTGCCAAACCAGCCCAGGTCCCCGCCACTCTTGCTTGATGGGCAGATCGAGTATTTGCGAGCCATCTCGGCAAAGTTCTCCTGGCCCATGGCCAGCTTTTCTGCTACCTCTTTTGCTTTCTTTTCCGTCTTGCAAAGGATGTGAATGGCATGTACTTCTTTTACCATAGGCTGGGTGTGGAAATCATAGAGATAAAAAGCTATTCGATGATCTCAGCCACCCGGCCCACCTGGCCGTCCGCCAGCCTCACTTTGATGCCGTGCGGATGGGTGGGGGAACTGGTCAAAAGCTCCTTGACAATGCCGCGCGTTCGCTTGCCGGTGCGCTGGTCATTCTTGAGGACTACGTCCACGGTCAGGCCGGGGCGGACATCCCTCCGATTTTTTCCACTTTTTGCGGGTGACATTTAACCTCTAAATCGTTTTGGAAGCATTATAGTTTGCCCCAGACTATCGAAAGCCTTTTACGGATTCCATGTTGCTTAACATTTTATATAATAGAAAATGAAAACTCGGAGTGCAAAGCATGAATATTAATGCTGCCATCATCGATCAAAGGCTTAATTCGGTTTGTGATGAAATTCGCGATCGTGCGACGGATGAGTTAAAGATAACCGATGTGGAGAAGCTAAGATCTCTGGCCTTCGTTCATCTATGCGTGAGGACTATGCTGGATCTGCCTGCAGAGGATGCCTTTGACTGCCTTGTGGAAGGCGGACAAGACTTCGGAGTGGACGCTATGCATTTCTCGGAGGAACGTGACGTGGAGTTTAACGTCAGCCTTTTTCAGGGAAAATACAGCCGAAAACTCGATGCAGCCTCCAATTTTCCCGAAAAATGGAATCAAAGCACTCATCAATGCTATCCGCCACCTATTTGATCCTTCTTCGACACTGGAAAATTTAAATCCCAGGCTCATGGCAAAGGTGGAAGAAGTTCGATCCATGATACGGGAAGGCAGCATTCCTCAAGTCCGGGCTTTGGCCTGCAATAACGGTCTTGCCTGGAATAAATCCGCAGAAATAACAATTGAGCAAGAAGGATTCGGAAATCAAGTCACCTGGGAGCATGTCAATCATGATCGACTTGTAATGATCTTTCAAAGGGCAAGACCGGTCAACGATGCCTTGCAGCTCACAGGTGCTGCAATCATTGAAGATCTCAATTTCAGTCGCGTGCTTGTGGCAAGAATCGCTGCTACAGAAGTGGCCGCATTGATTCAGCGGCATGGTGAACGCCTGCTGGAGCGAAACATTCGTCGCTATCTTGGCCTGCAAGGAAACAGGGTCAACGAGGCAATGAGTGAAACGCTTAAGGGAGACGAAAATAGCAACTTTTATTTTTATAATAACGGTATTACACTTACGTGTGACAAGTTCACTTACAACGCGCTGCAAAATAGGGACTATCAAGTCCGGGTCGAAAACCTCCAGATCATTAACTGCGGCCAAACTTGCATAACCATATTTAAAACATTGAAGGATATGGCGGAATCACAAATTCCGGTAAATGCTTATTTGCTGGTCCGTCTCTATCAGTTGCCCAGCGAAAATGAAGATCTCGTCAAAAAAATCACCTTTGCCACTAATAGTCAAAATCCGGTGGATTTGCGAGATCTAAGGGCCAATGACGATCGGCAGCGCCGTCTTGAGACTGATATCGATCAATTAGGATTCAACTGTAGACGAAAACGCACTGATTCACCACTAAAATCAAGAGATATCACAACCGGGGTGGCGGCAGAAGCCATTCTATCTGTATGGAGGAAACGGCCTCATCAGGCCAAGTTCTTTGCCAGAGAGCATTTCGGAAAGTTGTATGACCTCATCTTCTCTTGCGACCTCAACGGTTCTCAGCTTATTATTTCAACTCTAATCTATCGATATGCAGAGAATAAGAGAAAAAGGCCTGAAAAAGATGCCCCGCAATTTGTCCGCTATGCATCATGTTTCATATCCATGCAAATTGGAAAATATCTTCTGAAAGACTTGGATTGCGATATCGGTGGATTAACTCACAAAAATTACGAAAGATCCAGGCAACTTGTTGAGATTAAAGGCAACGAGTACTTCAACCAGGCAATTTCGGATGTGGAACAAGCTCTGAAAATGCTATACAGAGAAGAGAAGATATCTCTCCAGCAGCTTTCAGCTACATTCAGGCGCAGTGATCTCATAGAAAAATTGGATCGTCTGGTCTGATAAAATTGATTGTATGAAGTGCACAAAAGATGACCCGGCAAAATCCGAAATCGCAATCAAGCGCATGTTACAGGGAGAGAACAAGTTGCCTGGCCCATTCCCACCAGAAACGGGCCGTTCAGACACCATCAGCAGAATGCACCTGCATTTAAACCGCAACCATAGCTGCATCTCTTGGTCCCGAGAATTTGCGCTACCCCTTTTTAGCAGCTTTTTTATGATTCTTATATCCTCTTTCCGTCAGATCATATTACCAGCATCCATTCCTGCTTGTCGATCTGCCTGTCAGTGGCCTCGATTAGAAGAGCCAGGCAAAGTTTATCATTATTGAAGGTAATAATAACAGGCCAAGAAGTTTTGCAGCTTATCGATTAAGTAGGAACGAGATCAAAAATAGAGGATTGGGTATGTGCAAATTGAATACGCTGATATCTGATAAAAAGCTGACTGCCGTCGTTTTTTTGTTGCTGGTGACTTTTATGTTCACAGCGGCGGCTCAAGATCAGCAGTCTCCCTTGAATGACAAGGAGAAGAAGCTTGCTGATGGGATCAATCAATATCGCACAGAGAACGGTCTTTCAGCCGTTCCAATCACGAACTCGCTCACCAAAGTCGCCAGAACACACATTGCCGACCTCAATACATATCACCCCGACACAAAGAACTACGGAAACGGCGACTGCAATACCCATAGCTGGTCTAACAAAGGTGATTGGACAGCGGTATGTTATGCGGGTTCTGCCCAACAATCGCAGATGCATAACAAGCCTGGTGAGATAACCGAGAGTTATGATAGTAATGGTTATGAAATAGCATCCTGGAGTAGTGGCGAAGCAACTGCTGAAAATGCTATTGATGGGTGGAAGAGCAGCAGCGATCATAGCGATGTCATCCTCGAACGCAATATATGGGCGAATTCAGCCTGGAAGGCTATGGGTGTTGGCATCGATGGCAACTGCGCCGTTGTCTGGTTTGGCATGATCGAAGATCCTGCCGGGAGGGTTCCAACTGCCAACACACTGCCAACTACTAATACGTTCACCAGCGAAGACTATGCGGATATTAAAGGTCCTGCTTGCACAAAATCATACTGTACCGATGTCAATGTATTGCATAGATGCGATCACAATATTGAAACAATTGAACCTCAAGGTTGCTTCCTTGGATTATTTGGGCCACCAAACGAGCAATTCAGAGTCGGCAAAGGGCCTAATGCATTTGCCGATGTTTATTATGCAGAATTCAATGTGGACATTGTTGGTGGGACCGGCCGGGCACAGGCTGCACAAGATGCACCGAGGTTAGTGATCTTAATTGATAAAACATTAAGCAACGGCGTTGATTTAGCACAAGATAGCGAGCTGCAAATAAATGATAAGCCGGCAATAAAGCTAAAAGACTACAGTAGCAAGACAACCGATGAAGGCAAAGACAAATTCCTATACAAATTGCCGGTATCGTACTTGAAAACAGGCGAGAATACTCTAAAGATCAAGCCTAAAGGAGATGAATTCGCCATATACAAAATATGGATAGAGAATGCAAAAGGAGAACGGATTTGGCGAGAGAAGAATGATCCATGCTCATATCAGAGCGTATGCAGATTTGATGTCAAGTACAATCCGGACCAACTTGCATGTGATTTTACAGCAACTGTGCAGGTATGCAAAGAGAAAAAAGGATCAGGCAAACCATGTGATAAGAACTTTGAATGTGTGTCGGGAGGGTGTTCCGAAAGCCATAAGTGCACCTAGGCATGCATCATTTTTTTTGGTTGTCACTCTTTTATTCTTGTCTTGCTCAGCAATCCCCGGATTCCAATTTCAGGCTAGCGAAACACCACGGAGATACAAGAAAAAAATGATCACCGGCTGGTGGGCCAGGTAGACGGCCAGCGAGTTTCGTCCCAGGAATGCGAGCGAGCGAACAAAGGGCGACCCGGCAAAATCCGGCACCGCAATTCTGCGCCAGTAGCCGGGATAGAGCCGGTCGCCCAGGCCCATCCCCACCAGAATCACCCCAAACCAGGGAAAGACGGGAAAGTAGTCGATCGAGTAAAATCCAGGCGGCGTCAGCCCCAGCCAGAGCAGCCAGGGAAAGCCGATGCTGATGGTCCAAAAATATTCCCCTAATAATATAAATAATAATCCAAAGACGAAGTTTGCTTTTTGCAGCCGGAGAAAGGGATAGGCCAGCAGCAGCGAGAGGCCGATGAGGTGCAGCACTCCAAAGACGATAAAGCCTTTGCCGATAACGAGATAGGTGACGATGGTAACGCCCAAGCCCAGCCCGAATATCCAGGCGCTCCGCTTCAGGAGGCGAGAGAAATATCCTTCTTCTTGCCCCAGCAGCCGGGCGCGGGAGTGGCTCAGGGTGAGGGAGAGGCCCACCAGGAGGAGGAAGAGCGAGGCTGCGGTGCGGGCCACCGCCAGCCAGAATCCGGTGGAGATATCGATATCGTAGACTGCAAAATAGTTGAGATCAAAGACCAGGTGGTAGAGGACCATGAGGATGATGGCACAGCCACGTAGGAAGTCCACCTCCCAGAAACGGACCGTCTGGCTCTCGACCATTCTAGGATATTTTGTTGACTTGCTTTATAATTGTTCTGCCTACATTGTTATTGATTTCGACACCAACAATTTACCCAGGCCATTAAGAATCTGCATTAAATGGATTATATATCTCTAAGTTGGTCAAAATTGAGAAGTGGTCTTCGTTTCTGGTGACAAGCACCAGTTCGTTTGATAAAGCTGTAGCTGCAATCAGGGCGTCTGCCAGCTTAATATTATTATTGCGTTTTAAATCTATTGTAAATTCTGCCAAATTTGTAATAATGGAAATGATGAATGAGTGCTTCAATATTTCCTCTACGTGCTTCATCTCACCTTTGGGAATATCTCCCTTCCAGTAATAGATTAGAATATTTGTGTCAAGCAGATATCTTTTCATACCCTTGTCCATTCATCTCTCAAAGCATCGCACTCTTTTTTGACATCCACCATCAGATCCTTGTACATACCCCTGTACTTCGATGGATCCCAATCGGTTTTCCCCTTTTGGTCCAACTCGACCAGATGGCTCATTTTGTTCCAAAGATTGATGGGGACAATGACGCCAGTCTGTCTGCCTTCTTCATCATAAATATATTGCACTTCCATTTCATCCTCAAACTTTAGTTGCCTCTTGTCAGCTTAATATATCCAACTACATATTAAAGATTTGCTTTTTACCTATTTCGCCGCCTCCTCCACGATCCCGATCTCCTCCTCCGTCAGGCCGTACAGCTCGTACACCAGCATATCGATCTGCCGGTCGGTGGCCTCGATTCGTCGGGCGAGCAGCGTCCTGTCGTGGTCGGTGCCGGATGATGCCTGCTTGTGGTGATCGAGCATGGTCTGCACCAGCTCCACCATGCGGTCGTGGCGGGCGACATCGGCGGGATTGGCAGATCTAGCGATATGAGACAAAAGCAACTGCAGAAAACGTCATATGTTGTATGCGTAATCGTGATGATCGAAGTTAACGAACCAGACTTCTGCGATAATAATCTTATAAATGATAACCCAATTTCCGACATGTGCGCTTCGATATCCTGCAAGGTTTTGCGTAAGTGTTTCCCCAATCTCGGGATTTTCCAGGATATCTCGAATCTTTTTAAGAGTTCTATCTTTTAAGATGACATTTTTTTAGTCAGGCGCTTGAAATTCTTGTCGAAAAGAGGTGACGATTGCGGCGAATAATTCATGCAAATCTACAAGTTTGAAAGGTGCTCTATGAATTCGTCCGCATTTTTGAAGCGCTTTCCAAGACCTGCCCGAAGCTCTGCCTCTCCTTTTATGGTATTGGCTACGATGCGCTTATCATCTTCGATAGACCTGTACTTCGTTTCTGGCTTCTTGATAGTCTTTGCCATCATTTTGGATCGCCAAATACGTACATGGACTCTCTGATTTAAAGACTTTTGCCGGGGCATTACCTATTTCGCCGCCGCCTCCACAATTCCGATCTCCTCTTCCGTTAGTCCGTAAAGCTCGTAAACCAGCTTGTCGATCTGCCGGTCGGTGGCCTCGATTCGTCGGGCGAACAGCGTCTTGTCGTGGTCGGTGCCGGATGTTGCCTGCTTGTAGAGATCGAGCATGGTCTGCACCAGCTCCACCATGCGGTCGTGGCGGGCGACATCGGCGGGGTCGGAGAAGTCGATGGTGAGGATGGGGATCTGTGAGACGTACATGGGCTTGTACTCAAAGTATCCTCCCTGCTTGGTGGAAGAGATCGAGTGGATAACGATAT
>JBFYLJ010000202.1:0-7359 GCA_041305465.1 Methanothrix sp. | reverse complement strand
TGCTCTTTTTTATTGAAGATGATATTGTTTCGAAAATGCTATGTGGAATGGTCTCTTCATCGCCAGTCTCATCCTTACCAAGCTTCTGCTCAGATGAAGCTGCGCTTGATACAGGTTCTCTTATGCCTGTCCCAGGAGCATCAGTCTCCCCGGAAGCATCTGTTGTTGCAGCATATCCTTCAACCTTGATGAATCCGCAGGGCGATTCAAAGTTTTGAGACCATGTAGCCGGGTCCGAGTCTTCGACGGTATAGGTGCCTGCCGGTATGATTTCGTTGGGATAGACAATCCAGTAGCCTTTGGGCACCTTGCCTTGGTCGAGACTAGTCTTAACCTCCCAGGGTCCATAGAGTTTGCCATAACCATTTCTCAGGCTGATAGTCCCTCCTGGTGCATCCGTGCCATGATTCCAGTGATAGGTGTCGATGTAGGTAATCATCTGAGGTTTATCGATAGTGAAAAACGGACTACAGGTTGGATTGTTATCAACAGAGCCTTTATTCCAGCTATTGTAGATCACTATGCTTTCTTCAGGTTCGGTGACTTCAGTCTTAGAGTGGTATGGTTCCCAGATTGCCTTCTCGGCATCGACATCAAAGGATTTTTGACTAGATAGGCCGGATGCGGTTGCGGTTGCCATCTCACCTGCGTGGACAAGAGTCTCTTCGCCAGTAGCTCTGGACTTGAGGGATGCGATTCCAGTTAGAACCTTCAAGATTGATGAACTTCCTGTCTCTTCGCAAACAATAGTAGTGCCTTTGATTCCTGCCACTGCTTGGCTCATCTGAATTTCCATCGAGCCATCTTTCAGCATTCTTTTGAAATTGATCCAGATTTTGCCACAGACGAGAGCGATTTTGCTGTCTTTCTCAGGCGGCGTGTCTATAATAATTTCGGATTCAGGCTTTAATTCAAATGTAGTCATATCATCAAAAGATAGTATCGCCCGGCTCTCTTCTGCGGTGCGTATATGATCATATAATTGAATTATTGATTTCAATCCGGCTCCTCGCCATGCATCCTCATCAGAATCGGGACGAATGTTAACTTGGCCGGTTAGAGCACTGAATCTTACCCCAGAATCACGGGAATACATCGTCTCTGGCAATTCTCCGCCAGAATCTTGTGAGGATTTAGACTCAGACCACCAACTTTTATAGTCGCATGATCCTTGGCAGCAATATTTATCATCGGCAGGCGGAAGTTGGATATCTTTCGCCTTAGCCTCTGCGGGAACAGGGCTAGGTTTTGCAGCTGCACCTTGATATTTATAATTGTAAGTAACATAGCCGTGCAGGCCGCTTACCAATATAAAGCTGGTGTATATTTCCAGCTCTTTGTCTTGCGAACCATCAGGCACCGTGTAAGTAGCCGTAATTTTTCCCTGTGGATTTGTGGATCGTCCTTCCAAAAACATCACGCTATTAGCATAGATCCCCCCACTGATTGGAATATCATCGAAAGGGGAGGTGAAGGTCATAGAAAAGCTGATGTTGCTGCCTGGCTCCATATAATCCGGAGGTTGCGTCCATGTCACGTCGCTACTGTGTGTGCCGGATCTTTCCTTGAAGCAATCTGCAGACCACTTTACGCTGTCATGCCCCTCGCCGTTGGTCACGGTAATTGTCTTATCGACATAGCAGGGAGGGAGGTCTATTTCCTCGTCCTTGGTTATCACCGGATCTCCCTGAAGGTACCATCCGTCACCGTTATCCTGCGACCAAGCCAAACTGGATAAGGCGAATAAGGCAAGAAATAGGATCAAATTTAGTCTCTTAATCATGGACAATCATTTGTATCGAAAGTATATAATTATAGCTAAGTCTTGATCTCCTATCAGCAATCAGGAGCGCAGCACTTTGAATTATCGTACGTGTTTAGCTGGCCAGCTTCGTAGTTAGCATTTGGAGACAATTCAATCCTCTCTGTCCCCATGTTGCCAGTGTCGTCATGATTCGCTCATGAATCGAAGTTCCTTTGTCATTGCGCAGTGTGCCCGGGATCTTTCTTAAAACAACATGGGGTCGCAACGCTCTCTCCGCTCGATTATTAGTCGGCTCTACACCGGGATTTATGATAAAGGTGAACCAGTAGTCAAATCCGTTGTTGATTTTCCCGATAAATTTCCGGACTTTCTCGATAGAATACTCTTTCATGACCCAGTGCCGAAGCGCTTTTCGCGCCAATTGCCATAGAGTCTTTCTGACTTTTGGCGGAGGATCGCTTTCCAGAGCTTCGGTTAGTATCTCGTAAAGCTCTTTGAGCATGTTATGTAGCGGAATCGCTTCCTCAAACATCTTAGCAATCTCTTTAGACTCTCGAAGCAGATGTGCCCAACATCGCTGAATGCGATTAGTGAACCTGGCATAAGGTTTCCAACCGTCGCATACGATTATTCCTCTGAATCTCCGCGTCAATACTTCGGTCAGAACCTTCATGCCTCGGCTCTTTTGAATCAAGAAAAAAGACTCCGATGGCGTGGAAAAGGTCCAGATCCAATGTCTTTCTCCCTGGACATGGATTGAAGTTTCATCCACATACAAGATCGGAGCACCTCTAATCATCTTTAGAATCGCGTCGTATTCCGATTGAACCGCATCCGCAGCGCGACGAGTTAAATCGAGTATCGTAGCTGGACTTATTTTCAGACCAAACAGTCTCATCATTGCGTCGTGAATCTTTCTATGAGGCATTCTGCCATCATATTTTAGCAGTGTCGCCTGCGCAATTACATTGTTTTTGAATTTGCCTTCATGTGGACAGTCTGCATCTTTTGCAGCAACTTCTTTCAAGCAACAGGGACATCTGTAATGCGCAATTTTGTATTCGGTGACTATAATCGGCTGAGGTTCAGGGATTTCCTCAATGATCTTGGAATCAATTCGAAAAGGAGAACCAAGCTTTGCCCCGCAATCAGGACATCTGTCCATTGTGACTTCCACTTGCTCATCGGGAGCAGCATAAGGTCTTGTTACGCCTTTGTGGCCGATTTTTTGGCTGGGCTTTCCAATTGTTTTTCTTGTCCTGATCTTTTTTGCGATTGCCGCCACGTCTTAGACTTGGGGGGTATGTGCATTCTCATATCGAGCTAAGCGAGCTTCAAGTTCGATAACTTTTGCCTTAAGCAGCTCATTCTTTCACCACATATCTCAATTATGGCGGTGTCCCTCAGCGTGCGGTTGTTGTTTGGTCTGAAGAAATGAAAAAGAGGAAGGAAAAAACAAATAACGTGCAAAGAATTCTTAAAGCCCCGGGCCAATAGACCTTTTTAATTTACGCCGAAGATGATTGCCATGCCGATGAAAAAAGCCTCCTCACCACGATTCGTTCTCAGGGCTCTATTGTCTTTTGCGCTCCTGGCAGCTACTGTCCATGCCGCGCAGGGCAGCTCTGATTTGGTCCAGGCTGGTACGATACCCATCTTCGGATACGAGATCATCAATGTCTATCCGCATAGCAGCCTGGCATTTACCCAAGGCCTGGTTTATGATGATGGACTGCTCTATGAGGGAACAGGGCTGTATGGGGGATCAACGTTGTCTCGCATCGATCTGCAAACGGGCCGGGCTCTGGTGCAGACGCACCTGGATGGCAACTTATTCGGAGAGGGCATAGCTCTGTGGAAAGATCGTATCATTCAGCTTACCTGGCAGTCTGGCCTGGGACTGGTCTATGGCAAGAAGAATATGACCCGGATTGGCAACTTCAGCTACCAGACAGAGGGATGGGGCATAACCTCTGACAATAAAAGCCTGATCATGAGCGATGGCACAGACATTTTGCATATTCTCGACCCCGAGAGCTTTGAAGAAGAGAGGCGGATATTGGTCACAGCCAACGGCCGGCCGCAAAGGGGCTTAAATGAGCTGGAGTACATCAAAGGGCAGATCTATGCCAATATCTGGCCTACAAATTGGATAGCGATAATATCTCCTGAGAGCGGAGTGGTAAAGAGCAAAATAAATTTGCAGGGTATCTTGCAGGAGGGCGATATTCAGGGCAGCAAAGTGGACGTTCTAAACGGCATTGCATACGACTCGTTGGAAGATCGGCTCTTCGTGACGGGAAAACTGTGGCCCAAGCTCTTCGAGATCAAGGTCGTGCCTAAAAGTGAAGAGAATGGAGGTAGGGATTAGACCAGAAAAATATATATTTAATCTTCTCCCTCGTATTTGAAGGAGAGCCTTACCTTGGCCCTGTACTCTGCGATCTTTCCATTCTCCAGTCTGACATCCAACTCCTTGACTTCAGCGATGCGAAGGTCTCTCAGGCTTTTAGTAGCCCTGTCAACAACGGTCTTGACTGCTTCTTCCCAGCTCGTCTTGGAAGTTCCGACCAGTTCTATTATTTTATATACATCTCCGTCTGCCATATATCCAGCACCCCTAAAATTCTAGTTTGTAGTTAGGCGTTTCTCATTGATATATTTTCCGAAAGGAAGCAAGTTAAGCAAAAACCTGAAATAATATCCTGCCACGCATGAGCCAGCTGAAAGGAGATGCCAAATATTGAGCAGGAGTATTGATGACAAGCCTGGAAAGAATGTGCCCGGAGACGAGGCCGTAGGAATCGATGATCTATCAGTTTATGCGCCCAGGCTCTTTCTACCTCTGGCAGGAGAGTTCTCCGCTAATCGTGGCATCGATCCTGGCAAGTTGATTAAGGGGATTGGCATCGAGCGCATGGCCGTTCCCGATGCGCATGAGGATGCGGCCAGCATGGCGGCCATGTCGTTGTTGGATCTGATGAGGCGAACTTGTCTTCGTCCGGAAGACATTGGCAAGATCTATGTGGGAACTGAGTCGGCCCCGGACGAGGCCAAGGCCATTGGGACATACGTTATCGGCATGTTGGAGCAGATCTACGGGAAGGGTTCTTTCCAGGAATGCAGCACCGTTGAGTTCAAGGCAGCTTGCATCGGCACAACCTTTGCCCTGGAGAGCCTCAGCTACTGGGTGGCAGCGGAAGAGGAAGGCAAGGTGGGCATCGTCATCGCCTCGGATGTGGCCAAGTACCCGCTTGCCTCAGCAGGCGAGTACACCCAGGGAGCGGGAAGCGTTGCACTGCTAGTAAAGAAGAATCCTAGGCTGCTGGCCTTAGAGCAGATCTACGGCTCCTTCACCAGGGACGAGAACGACTTCTTCCGGCCAATGGGCTGCACAACAGCGGTTGTAAACGGAAAGCACAGCAATCAGTGCTATCTGGATGCCATGAGGGGAGCCTTTGACTCATTTGCCGCCAAAGCCAGGCGCATGGGGGTCATAGCTCCCGAAAAAGGTGAATGTGTCACCGATTTTGTGGATCATCTTCTCTTTCATATTCCCTATCCCAGAATGGTCGAGTACGCTTCTGCAGCTATCTTCAGGCACGACTGGAAGGAGAGCCGACGATCAGGCGATATCGAGCGAGAGCTGGGAGGAGAGCCAGTGGCCCAGGATTACGATGATCTGGAAAAATATCAGGCGGCAGAGGCGGACTATGCACGGCGCTTTGCCAAGTCGCAGCAATTCTTGCAGGCATTCGGGGCCAAGGTCAAGGACACGGCCACGCTCTCCCGCCAGATCGGAAACATCTACACCGGATCGATCTACCTTGGCCTGGCAAGCCTTCTGGAGATGCAGAAGATTCATGTCGGGGAGAGACTGTGCTTCGGAGCTTACGGCAGCGGCTGCTCGGCGCTATTCTTCTCAGCCATTGTCCAGCCGCAGGCCGAATCTGTGTCCTTGAGGGGTCTCTTGCAGAGGCTGGCAGAGAGAAGGCAGATCTCTTTGCAGGATTACGAGCTGCTTCACGAAGGCAAGAAAAAAGAGAGCGTGCTGCCTCCCCGCGGCGAGTTTGCTCTGGTCGGGATTGATCATCAGGGATATCGGCATCATGAATATGTGAAATAGTATTGATGACAATATTATTGATATTTCTTGATTTAGGAGATAACCATTCGGCCATGAGCCAAGAACCAACCTATCCCTGCTCATAACAGTCTTTCGAACTCTTCCACACTTAATCCGGCCTGCCTGATAATGGCTCTCAATGTCCCACGATCTATTTCCTTATGATCTGGGACGACAAGCTGGGCAAGGGGATCATCTCGCCTCAGGACAATGTGGCTGCTCTCACGCCTCTTCATGTAAAATCCCGCTTTCTCCAGGGCTTTGACGCATTCAAAACCCGATATCACAGGAAGCCTACTCATACTACTGCCACAAGGACGTCAAAACGCTCTTCAGGAACTGAAATGTTATCATCCTGTAAAGCTGAAATATAAAGCCGGATAGCTTCCTTGATATTGATTAGCGCCTCTTCTTTGCTTTTTCCCTGGCTGATGCAGCCGGGAAGGCTGGGCACTTCTGCCACAAAGCAGCCGTCCTCTCCAGGGTAGACTATGACCTGTCGCATGTTTTATGATACACCTTGATTCGAATAAATATCTACGCCTGCGAGATTGCTTTCACTCTAATACTTTCTGCACCACCGCCAGCAGCAGCACCGCGACATCTTCAGTGCTGTAGATCTCGGTCAGGCCCCGGTCAAATAGCAGGCTCGCCTCGGCGGGCAGATCCTCGTCTGCCTGCCAGAATATCAGCCTCACCAACACGCAGGGGAAGGTGGCCAGCTCGACTGCAATATCCCCGCCCTCAACCTTTCTGCCGCCCAGCCGCTCGGACAAATTGAGCACCAGGCCCTCAGGATCACGGTGAAAGCTCTGCACCAGCGGTTTTATGGCGCTCACCTGAAAAGCAGGCCAGAAGAGCTTGCCGTCCCTCGTCTCTTTGAAGGAGATCCACTTGCCACGGGAGCAGTAGCCGTGCTGCAAAAGGCCGATAAGGTAGTGCAGAATGAGCACAGCCTGCATCTGCCTGGCCGGAGCGCCACTGGCCAGAAGCACCGTTCTATCCTTTGCCCTCACCTTGTAGTCTTCTCCCAGAAATGAGATGGTGGCGCAGTCCCGCAAAGCCAGCCGGTCCAGCTCATTCCAGGCCAGATCCAGCGATGCCTCGTATCCCATCAAAATCCGCGGCTGTCGGCCAGGAACTTCCAGTCTTCCCTGCTGTTGGTCTCCCTTCCGTCCGGATCTCGGGTCCAAGCCATCTCGTTATCCTCTTCGTCGCTGAGAACTGCCGTCCGGTCCACCTCAGCCCCAAGGGCATCGGTCAGCACCAGAATCTCGCCGGTTTGGGCCAGCCACCCAGGCCTCACGTCCTGCACATAATAATCCAGGCCTTTGATAACTGTGCCCTCAGCAATGGTGATCGATCTTCCCTCTGAGTTTTTTATGCTCCATCCGCCGATATCAACATCCTTATTATCATCATTATAAAGCTCAAACCATGCAGCGACGGAAGACTTGAAGGCGCTCTC
>JBFYLJ010000201.1:0-3009 GCA_041305465.1 Methanothrix sp. | reverse complement strand
CAGAGGCCTGCATAGTCAGGGCAGACTTCAGGGCCCGTCCTCTCTCCGCATTGGTGAACCCTGTGCCGAGCATGGCAAACTGCCTGCCCAGGCAGCTATCGCATATGGGGCCCAAAGATATTATCCTCCTGGCCGTGTCCAGGATGTTTTCTCTGGCGTTCTCCTGATTATCAAAGCTATCTTCACTCATAATGACTCTTCATGTCTGCCATCGGGCTTCTGGTTTATTAGAGCTTGCAATTGGTCCATCCATGATAGGTCTCTGCCGATGACAAGTTCCCGCATTTCAGCATGATGAGTGTTCTTCATAGGAATCAGCCGCATAGAAAATCCGTGATTTCTGGCCAGCTCTTTCACCTCATCGGCATTGTCATAAGTTATCAAGAAGTCTCCCTTTAACGCCTTGCAGACTGCAAACAACTCCTCATGATCTATATCACAGTATTTGTAGAGCCTTTTGCCTGCTTTTTTTCCACCCGCGGTGTAAGGCGGATCTATGAAGAATACTGCATCTTTTCGTTCCGAAAAGTCACGCATGACTTTCAAGCCGTCTTCCAAGCGAAAATCAATTCTTCTGGAGACCTTTTCCAGATTCAGAATCCTCTTAGCTAGTGTTTTCGGATACCATCGAGATCGTATGCCCTTTCCGTTCTCTCCTAGCTTAATGAGACCGGAGCCCTTGGCTAATACACCGCCATGAAAGGTCCGGTTTTTAAGGATGGTTTGAAAGGCCCTCTCTCTGATCTCAACTGCTGGATTGGAAAGCTCCGAAATCACCGACTCGCGAGATAAATTAAATGAGAGTATGCGATCTGCTAGCCATGGGCTTTCACCGCTAATCACCGATTGCCATACGGCTGCCACGTCTTCATCGAATTCGACCATGATTACGCTATTGACATAATTTTCAAAAAGAGCTGTGATGCTAATGATTCCTCCACCAGCAAATGGTTCAATAAGTATCTCAGGCTTTGGATGCTTATGGCTCATCCATTCTCGGAAGGTGGGAACAAACCAGGTTTTTCCTCCTGGATAGCGAAAAGGGCTTCTCTGGGGAACTGAAGATACATTTACAGGCTTTGCAGTGTAAAAATTATCAGAATCTTGGAATAGAACTGCTTGCCTGGTCGCTGTCATAAAAAAGCCTTTTCGATCGTATTATTTACTGGAGCAGTCTCAAGCTGCTCGTCGAGCTTATCCTGAAGGCGTTTCATAAAAACGTCAATTTTGCCGGGTACTGGGGTCGTGATCGATTTCAGCGATGTCTCAAATCGAGTATAAACCTCTTCAATCTTATTTAGAACATATCTCTCTTGGCCGCAATAATCAACGAGCTGTAGATCGTATACCAGCCAGGCTATATCTGCCTCGTCTTTGTTTATGCGCTCCAATGGCGGTAAGGTATTAAAGAAATCCTTGCTTAGCGCTACAGCGATCTTCTTTTTCCAGCTATGAAGAATGCCTCCTTTAAAAAGAAGCTGTGGAACTAATCGTTTGCGGGATGAAGAAAGAAAATCCGGTCTTGGATAATTGGGTTCGCCTGACCAGTCCATCGATGAGTGGCTTGATGGATCTTTCATATAATACTCAAACGGATCGCGAACATTTCCGGAAATATAAACCGCTTGGATCTCAAGAGCACCAAAATCGTAAACCTTTCCACGCTCATCATAAGCGACTAGGACAATATCTATATTTCCTGCTGTTTTCTCGTTGGCATCGTTTAGCCTGACCTCTGTCAAGGAACTCCATGTTGCGTCTTTGCCAAAGAAAAATGATGCAGCATCTCCTGCAATTATCCATTCTTCACGAAATCTTATTGGACAGGTTATGACTGGATTATCATTGCAATAAATGCTGCATACGCCAAGCGGATTCTTTGCTTTATCTTTGGTGCAGTTTGGAACTTTATTATTAAAAGGACAAAGACGAAGGGATCGATATCTGGCCGCCTTGCTGGTTTGATCGTTCACAAGATGACCAAATACCTCTGCCAGTGGCTGCGATGTCTCCTTGGAGTCCGCTTTTCTCATCCCATTCAACTTATGCTTTAAGGCTTATAACTTCGATGCTTTGCATGATTAGTATATCTCTATTCACCGACATATTTCGCCAGGAAATCAAAGGGAGCAGGCCTATTCTTTGCCAACTGCCACGCGTCGTAAGAGCAGAGGACAACTCCGACAATCCAGCCCAATCCCGAGCTGAGGGCTGCTATCAGGACGGTTAATAGGAATAGAACAATTCCTCTCTTCGTGTACCCCAAATAAACATGACCCAAACCCGCGATTATGAGGTTCAATATAACTGCGATAATCGGGCTCTTCGATTTAGACCTGCATTTGCGTCCATTCATTCAAGAATATATTATCTTCATTCTGCCATAAATACGTTGGTATCAGAAAAAAACCGGGCAACGTCCTGGTTGGTCAGACCCGTGTATCGACATTCGAGCCGGCCTGCTCGATCAGCGTCCTATCCGGCAGTCATGCCAACATGATCTTCAGCAGTCCCAGGCGTCTTCACGAGAAATCCTGCAAATCCAGCAACTTGATAACGGATGAACGTCTACCTGGCTTCCCGAGGCATCCGGCTTGAATTTCGGCCTTCTTCCGCCCTTCGAGATCGCTGTGGTCCGCAGGCACATAACCTACCGCAAGTGGCGCACATTCCTCTCAGTGGGAGCTGTGGCCATAGCTGTGGCAATCTCGATAATCTTCATCTCGATCCAGAACGGCTTCTCGGATTTCCTCTTCGACATAGTATTTCGTTTCCTGCCCCATGTCACCGTAAGTCCTGTTGAGGGCGAAGACTATCTGCACCTCTACCGGAGCATCGCCGAGGTTTGCTGGACGCTTCCAGGGGTGATTGGAGTCTCGTCGAGCCTGGCGGCTCCTGCCACCCTGAGTTACAAAGATGAGTCAGAGAACGTGGCCATGGTGGGCATAGATCCTGCAGAGGCCGAGAGGATCACCCAGATCACAGAGAACATGCTTCAAGGCGAGATCA
>JBFYLJ010000200.1:0-22115 GCA_041305465.1 Methanothrix sp. | reverse complement strand
AACGAACTTCGGATTGATATTACCTCGGAGGATGTTTATTGGCAAGAAGATCACAAAGAAAGGCTGAGAGCAGAAAGGCCAAGCAATGGTTTAAGGTTGTAAGTCCGGAGATGTTCGGCAGGGTTCCATTTGGTGAAACGGTAGCTAACGATCCAGAGAGGGTTGTGGGAAGGATCGTTGAGACTACCCTGGGAGACCTCACCAACAACTTCTCCAAACAGAACACCAAACTCAAGTTTAAAGTAGACCGCGTGGCAGGAGATTCGGCGTACACCAAGTTCCTGGGCCATGAGATGACCACGGATTATGTGCGCTCCCTGGTCAAGAGAAGGACCTCAAGAATCGATTCCATTGTGGACGTAGTCACCACAGATGGTTACCATGTCCGGGTCAAGCCCAGTTGCTTCACAGTGAAGAGGGCGCGGGCCAATCAGGTCAAAAGCATCAGAGAGCTCTCCAAGAGGGTCGTCTTAGAGAGATCGAAGAGTCTTGACTTAAACCAGTTGATTCAGGATGCTGTGGGCGGGAAGATCTCTTTGGATATCTACAAAGAGGCCAAGACTATCTATCCCCTCAGGCGCGTAGAAGTGCGCAAGACTGAGATCAAGTCCGAGCCAGCCATGGCAACAGCAGCGCCTGCTCCAGTACCGGAAGCTTCGACAGCCCCATCTTAAGTCTCATACGCCAAATCTATTGCGATCTCCGGCGTCCTTCTTGCCGCATAGCTTGAAGGGCGCGGTTAGAGATTTTTGATAGAATATAGCGTTGCTCTTTTAAGAAGCATTATATTCATGCAGAATCTCTAACTCTGCTATGAAATGGATCGTGTTAATTGCATTGAGTCTTGTGCTCTTGGGCGCAGGGTGTCTGGAGCAAAAAGATAGCACCACTAATGATAGCGAAAGTGCTGCGGATAAAAGCGCAAAAGAGCCTACTGTGACCATAGCCTCACCCAAAGCGGGAGAGATCTTGCAGGGCAACCGAGATGTTGCCTTTGATGCAGTTGTAAGTGGCAAGACACCACTCAGCTATCGCTGGAGTTCAAGCATCGACGGAGAACTCTCTACCAGCCGCAAATTTATGCAAAATCCGTCTCAGTTGAGCAAAGGTGGTCATGTGATCATCTTAAAGGTCACTGATGCGTCGGGAGCCTCCGCTCAGGGAAGCGTCTTGATCGAAGTGATGTGATCATTGAATTGATGTAAGACGAATCGGATCTATTTTTTCCAAGAGAGACTTCATGGGATAATACAGGATAACGCTAATATGACTGAGGCATTTGCATTTACTGAAACGGATCGGACCAAATCCAAATGGGTAGCAAAGGTCTATCATGATTTTGTTATGGAGACGGGCAGATCACGGACCACTTTGCGTGGACTCTTCTATTATGCGCTGCAAAGAACTGTCTCCGACTATCCTATCTGCGGAGGATTTGTGGGTGAGATTCGGATCACCAGGCCCTACCACGAGAATGATGGCGAGAAGCTGGCCAAATGGACGAAAAAAGCAAGAACACTGGGATTTCTTCCTGCTGATGCCATACTTGAGGAGATGCCTGGAGAGCACATATTTTTGCCGAAATCAGGCAATTGTGATAATTTGCACATCGAGGTCTGGCTTAATAAATCTGCGGCAGTTTTGCTGTTGCATCCAGTATGCGAGAAGCACGGCATAGCACTTGTCTGCGTCGAAGGCCGGCCTTCTCAGGAGGCAATCGCCGACCTGTTCCAACGCCATAATTCGTCCCCTCTTCCTACTACTACTACTACTACTATCCTCTGTTTGTCTGATCTGAGTCAAATAGATGCATTTTTTGCCCAGGATTTGGAAGAGGATATTGAAAAATTCCGGCCCAAAGCGAGCAATTTGATGATTAAAGTCAAAAGCATTGGCCTATTGCCTGAGCAGGTCTTGGAGCTGAAGATCCCCATGATCCGAGCAAATAAGGCAAGAGAGAATAAAGATAAATTTAGAAGATACCTCAAGTCATTCTCTCTTGATCCCAAGAATATGGGGGAGATTGATGCACGGGAGGTCTATTATCCCGGCGGAGTCGTTGCCTTTCTCGATAAACTCCTCTCATAATCATGGCTTTAGAACGAAATGATGAAAAGCTATCCGCTTGTCATTTAATTGATGAAAACGAAAGGGATTGCTGGGCCCCTTTTGGGCCCATCCCGAAATGTTCAAATGTATTGCTGCACCAGCCCATCAGGCTCGCTCACATGGTTTCTCTCTTTGTGCAGTATCTTTATCGCTGCGCCCTCGAAGTCGCTTTGGTATATTACTGTCCTCTCCTCGCGAATAGCATACATTCCTGCCTCGGTGGACAGCGATTTAAGGTCGGCGCCGCTGGAACCTTCTGCCATATCTGAGATCAACTTGAGGTTAACATCTTCATCCAGGTTCATGCCAGAGGTATGGATCCTCAAAATGGACTCACGTGCCTCTCGGCTGGGCATGGGAATCTCGATGATCCGGTCGAATCGGCCCGGCCGTAGCAAGGCCGGATCAAGCATGTCCAGGCGATTAGTGGCGGCGATGAGCTTGACCTCGCCTCGCGCATCAAAACCGTCCATCTCCGCCAGGATCTGCATGAGTGTTCTCTGCACCTCGCGGTCTCCACTGGTTGCCCCATCCATACGCCGCGCACCGATGGCATCCAGTTCATCTATGAAGATGATGGCAGGAGACTTGCTCTTGGCTAACTCAAAGAGCTCACGCACCAGGCGCGCGCCCTCCCCTATGTACTTTTGTACAAATTCAGAGCCTACTACACGAAGAAATGTTGCATCGGTACTCTGGGCAACTGCCTTGGCTAGAATGGTCTTGCCTGTTCCAGGAGGCCCGTGCAGCAAGACGCCTTTGGGCGGCTCAATACCAACGGCCGTGAAAAGGTCCGGACGCTTGAGGGGAAGCTCCACAATCTCCCTGATCTCGGAGATCTGAGTATCCAGGCCACCTATTTGCGAGAACCGCACATCAGGAGCCTCCTCAATCTCCATGCCAAAGACCGCAGGATCGCGTGGGGAGGGCAGTACGCACATCACCGCAAAAGACTGCTGATTTAAGCCGACCTGCGCACCGGTCTTGATCTCCTCCTCGATGAACTGGGAGAGGTTGACCACGAACCTGGGGCCGGTGCTGCTCTTGACGATGACCCTGTTCTCGTCCAGGACATCCACAATGGTGCCCACAATCATTGGACCCACGCGCAGGCGCTCCAGCTCGCTTCTCAACTTGCGGGCTTCTCGCTCGAACTTGAGCTTCTGGTTCTCAATCAGCCGCTTTTCGCCTTCTACGCGGTCCTTCTGCTCTCGCAGCGCCAGGTTGCGCTCTTCAAGCTGGCGCATGCGGTCCAGGATGTAGCGCGAAAAGTCTGCGCCGGCCTGTGACTCATTCATGCCTTCTCCACTATCCATAATTACAAAGATTATTAAACTCCGACCCCTATAAAGGTTTCCGAAATGACAGAGAAGCAATGCGAGATTTGCGGCGCTGAGATCTCAGGAGCACCCCAGAAGATCGTGATCGACCGCTCAACGATGGAGGTATGTAAGAGCTGTGCGCGCTTCGGAAAACCGGAAGACAAATGGTCTTTGGTTCCCAAGAAGATGGTTCCTGCGGAGAGGGCCTTCACAGTAAGTCGGCCCAAACCACGCGACCATTTTAAGGACTTGGCAGAGTTAGTTCCGGATTTCGGGCGCAAGATAAGGGAGGCGCGGGAGGGACTGGGCCTCTCACCAGAAGAGCTGGGAGGGCGGATCAAAGAGAAGGCGACTCTATTAAAGAAGATCGAGCGAGAGGAGATATCTCCAGAGGATGGAATTAGGAAAAAGCTCGAAAAGGAGCTGAAGATCACGCTATCGGATCAGGCAAGTGAGACTCGTGTCAAGTCCGGCAGCTCCGGTCGTGGATTGACTTTAGGGGATATTGCCAGCATCAAGCGGAAAACTGAAAAATGATCGCCAGTGCAGCAAGATATGTAATTGGTGGCGGTGTCATAGTATATCCTACCGAGACTGTTTACGGCCTGGGCGCAAATGCTCTTGATGAGCAAGCTGTGATGAGGGTATTTCAGATTAAAAAAAGGCCCCTCTCCCAGCCCATCTTCCTGGCGGTCTCCAACTTTGACATGTTGATGAACGTTGCAGAGGTGAGCAGGGATGATCTGGACCTTCTCGAGCAACTCCTTCCTGGGCCGGTTTCGGTTCTGGTCAGGAAAAAGCCTATCGTTCCGGATATGCTCACTGCCGGCTCACCAATGTTGGGCATCAGATACCCAGATCATGAGACGGCTTTGAGGATCATCGATCTGGCCGGACCCATCACCTCCACGAGCGCCAACCGTACAGGCTCCCTGCCACCAACGAGCGCAGCCTCCGTCTCCCAGGATATCCAAGATCGAGTGGACGCCGTTGTGGACGGTGGAAAGTGCAGATACGGCCAATCCTCAACGCTGCTGGATCTGCAGAAACGAGAGATCATTCGGCCCGGAGCTGGCCTTGATAAGGTAATGAAGGCGATATCGTGAGGGCCAGGATCAGAGACTTCTTTGCAACCAAAGAAGGATGGATCTTCGCTGTGGCAGACTACAGCCACCCCAATGGCCTTCGCTCAATGCTTCGCTATATTCCCGATGCCGCAGGGGAGCGCGAGGCCGATGGCAAACGCTATCGTAAAATGGATTTCGATCCAGCCTATGAATTTCTCAGGCGAGAGCGACCGGATTGGGCCCAGGATCTGCATGTGGTTCCCCTATCACATGTGCAGAAGATTTATCGGCCGTCCGAGGGCCTTTTGTCCGTAGTGGAGCGGGATCTTAGAGTTGGAAAGATTGCCTTCCTGCTGGCAGAAGCAGGAGTGGCGTGGGAGCAGATGGGCATCACCGGATCTATGCTGGTGGGTCTTGAAAGTCCCAGCTCAGATATTGATTTTGTGGTTTACGGTCCGCTCTGGTGGAAAGCCAGGGATATCGTGGCTCGGGCCAAGGCAAAAGGAATAATTGATGATCTTGATGAGCCCACCTGGAGGAAGATCTACGCCAAGCGAAATCCGGAGATCAGTTTCGAGGACTTCATGCGGCATGAGAAGCGTAAAGGAAATCGGGGCATGATTCAAGGCACCTATTTTGACCTTCTCTTCGCTCGCGAATACAACCAGATACAAACGCAGCCTGTCGGCAAGCCGACAAGAGAAGGACGAATAGAAGCCCGAGTAACAAATGCCGATTTTGCCTTTGATAGTCCCGCTATCTTCCATCTGGATCACCCTGAGGTAAAAGAGATATTCTGCTATTCTCATACCTATGCCGGCCAGGCGCTGCCCGGGGAGACTATTGAAGCCAAAGGCGTGCTGGAAGAGACTGCTCAGGGCCTTCGGCTGGTAGTAGGAACCACACGCGAGGCCCGTGGTGAGTGGATCAGATCACTAACCTTGCTGGAAAGCTAAATCAAGAATATCAGTTATTATAAGAGGTCTTTTACATGTTGCAGGTTCGTCCCATTGATATCGAGATTGGTCAGCACAAAGTCATGCTCAACGTAGCGGATGCCAGAGAGAGAGGCCTTAACCCAGGCGACCGGGTAAGGGTTAGAGCCAAGGGTGCCGCGACCACAGCCATACTCGACACCACCCAAGAGATGGTCAAGGCTGGCGAAATAGGCATATTCACAGAGGCCATGAAAGATCTTAAGAATCCCACAAATGTGGATGTTCTGCCTGCACCCAAGCCCGCCTCACTCTGCTATATTAAGAATATAATGGATAAGAAAAAACTCTCTGAGGACAAGATCCGCAGCATTGTACAGGATATTGTGGATAATAACCTCAGTGAGATTGAGCTTGCAGCGTACGTTACAGCTTCTTACATCCATAACATGGACAGTCAGGAGGTTGAGTGGCTCACTCGATCCATGATTGAGACTGGTGAACGCATTCACTTCGATACTCATCCAGTCATGGACAAGCACAGCATTGGAGGAGTTCCCGGCAACAAGGTCTCCTTGCTGGTGGTGCCGATAGTCGCAGCTGCGGGCCTTCTTATCCCCAAGACCAGCTCTCGTGCCATTACCGGCGCTGGCGGAACAGCGGACCTAATGGAAGTTTTGGCACCCGTGGAGTTTAGTGCTGATGAGATCAAAGAACTGACCGAGAAAGTAGGAGGGGTAATCGTCTGGGGCGGGGCTACCAACATTGCTCCTGCCGACGACAAGCTGATTAAAGCTGAATATGCTCTTTCCATCGATCCCTACAGCCAGATGCTGGCCTCCATCATGGCCAAGAAAGGAGCAGTCGGTGCAGATGCCGTTGTGGTGGACATGCCTGTAGGTCCTGGAACCAAGCTGGCGACTACCGAGGCAGGCCGCACTCTGGCCAAGGATCTCATAGATCTAGGTGGACGCCTGGGCATTCGTGTGGAGTGCGCCATGACCTTCGGCGGATCGCCAGTAGGCCGAACCATCGGTCCGGCCTTGGAGGTACGCGAGGCACTCACTGTCCTGGAGAATAATGGCGGACCGAATAGCCTGAAGGAGAAGAGCCTCTCATTGGCCGGTATATTGTTGGAGATGGGAGGAGTCGCCGGGCGCGGTGACGGCTACAAAGCTGCTGATGAGATTCTCACCAGCGGAAAAGCCCATAAAAAGCTCATGGAAATCATCGAGGCTCAGGGCGGCAATCCCCAAGTGAAGAGCGAAGAGATTGTAATAGGGGACAACTGTGAGGATATTCTAGCACCGGCGGGAGGCTATATTGTGGCATTCTACAATAAACGACTTGTGGAGCTGGCTCGCATGGCCGGCGCTCCGGCGGACAAGAAGGCAGGAGTTATCATCCACAGGAAGATGGGCGAAAGAGTGAAGAAAGGAGAGCCTTTGATCACCATCTGCTCCACTTCTGATTGGCAGCTCGAGAGCGCTGTTAAGGATGCCAATCGGCAGATGCCAATCGTTGTAGAGGGAATGCTGCTGGAGAGATACCCCAGGATTACTGAGCTATAGAAATGGCGTTAGAGGGCAAAAAATGTTGGTCGCAATTACATATCATGAGGATTTCGGAAAGAAGTGATTTAGAGTCCTAAAAGAGCGAATCCAGCCATCATTCGAGAAGCTCATGCAGTCAGGTCTGGTGGATGGCGAGGAGGTGCAGGTCTTCAAGGCAAGGCCTGCCCCATTGGAGCTGGCAGCAGAGGCCCACAGCGCAGCTCATATGGCCAATATGGAGGGCGATCCGTACAAAGATGTTGCATTGCTGTCCGCAGGCAGCGTAATGATGGCGGCGGAGATGGTGGCCACTGGCAAAGCCCGCAGGGCCTTCGCCTATACCGGGACGGCGGGACACCATGCATCGCGGGGCAGTTGCTGGGGCTTCTGCTATTTCAATGATGTAGCTATCACCATACTTCGTTTGCGGCAGATGGGGCTGGAGCGTTTCCTTATAGTGGATGTAGATCCTCATTTTGGGGACGGGACACGCGACTTTTTCAAAGATGATGCCGACGTATTTCATATCAATATGCACAGCGGCACCGGCGAGGATCATGATACATTAAATAACAACCACGACATTGGTCTTACCTTTGGCGGCAATAATGAGAGGTTCCTGACGGCTCTGCATGGCGCGCTTAAATTGGCAGAAGATTTTGACTTTCAGATGGCTTTTGTCATCTTCGGCCACGACTCCCATCAGGATGATTACGGGGGTTTCAATCTCACCTTTGAAGCCTATCCCAGGATGGTGCAATTGATAATGGATGCAGTGGGCGATAGGGGATTGGTCTTTGTGCTCAGTGGCGGCTCATGTGTGCATGTGGCAGAGAGGGTGATCCCGGATGTGATTTCGGTCTTGGCAGGAAGGTGGCAGTCTTGAGGATGGCTTCCAACTGTTATCCTTGTATTCTGGACCGGGCCAAATTCGAATGCGATCTCGTCTTTTCCAGAGAAGAGGATAAGAAGGCGGCCATGGGAGAGCTGCTGGATCATTTGGCCTGCCACAAGAATGGAGTGTCTGCATTGGTGGGAACGGAGCGAGAGAACATCATCAAGAGGCGCAGCGGAAATCCAGATCCGTATAAAAGCTTCAAAGATGAGAGCAATCGTGTGGCGATTCATTTATTGCCAATGGCCGAAGAATTCTATGAAAAAGCAATTGATAAGACCGAAGCCTTAATTCGCATTGCTACGGCCGCAAATTCCATGGAGTTTGGGGTCAAAGGCCACGATTTCGAGAACAGCACCTTTGCAGGAGTCTTTCTAAATACGCTTTGCGAAAAACTGTATGGCGATATCAACGAGGTTAAGAGGCGTCTATGTAGCTTTTGCAATATCTTTTATCTCACCGATAATTGCGGCGAAGCAGTCTTTGATCTCTTTGTAATCGACAAGCTTCAGAAAATGGGAAAACATGTGGTAGTGGGATCAAAGTCTGAGCCGGTTCTCAATGATGTTACTAAGAATGAACTCACAGCCATGGCCAGCGTGGAGATCAAGGTCATTGCGACCGGAAATGTCGTGGGAACCTCTCTGGAGCACCTGGAGCCAGAGGCTCGTGCCCTATTGTTTGATCCAAGCTGGCTGATATTGTCCAAAGGCATGGGCAACTTCGAGACCATGTCGGAGTACGATGAAATGTTGACAGGTCGGCTCATCTACCTTATGAGGGCCAAATGTGAGCCTGTATCCATGGTTATTGGTGTGCCCAAAGGATGTCTGGTGGCAAAGTCGATTTAATGGATGACGAATCAGAGGCCTTATCCCTTAGGCCTTATCCCTTTTTTCACCGGTAATTCATATCTACCTCATAAGTTGCCGCCTCTTCTAGCTGCTCAATGATAGGCTCCATGAGAGTGATATCAATGTCGAGGTGAAGAAGCTCATTTATTGCACAAAGCAGGTTGTTTGCCGCCCGGATGTCTACGGGATCGGCTCCTGAGCTGGTGGCCAGCAGGCAAAAGCCGCGCATATCATAAAGAGGCGCCATACCAGCCAGAAGGCCGTTCAGTCCGCCGATTGCACCACTTCGCAGCAATGGGATCTTGCACTCGCAAAGAGCCGTCGCAGAATCAACGTCCGTAGCAGTGCCTAGAACTAACTCATCAGTATCTCCCACATATGCTGCCAGGGTGATGACATCAGTGACACCCTGCTTCTTTATGGCTTGCAGGATATTTCCTGCCAACTCCTGCATGCCAACTACATCCAGGGGCTGGGCATCACCGGAGAGAATGAAAAGGTTCTCTCTCTCCTTGGTGCGCATCAACTCGGCATGCATCAACGTTGCCAGTCCTCCCGAGACCATGACTTGAGGGGGAAAGCTGCGCGAAAAAAAGGGTATTATGGTACTGCATTCCAGGGCAGTAGCCAGGTAATCGGTTGCCACTTTGCCGACACTTCCAATTCCCGGAAGACCGCAAATGCAGACGAAGCGAGACTCAAACATCGAAATGTTGTTGGCGTGCAGATATAACATACTTTCGCCAAACCAATTTTCCGATACTTGATACTCTGGGTCCATCAGATTTGCAATGGTTTGCAACTTATCTTCCGACAGCCTCCATCAGCCAGTTGACCCTGATGCTCTCATTATTTTCCGAGATGGGGAATTCTGCCGGCCCCATCTGTCCGTTCATGAATAGGTAGGATTTTCCTGTGGCATCGGTTGTCTCCGTGCCGATGGGAGCAGCTCCACGATCGTAATAGACTACATAGAATTCTCCGGTTACCGCCACTGCCGGTACCTCTATCTCACCGAATCTCGGCCCGATGTCGGAGAGAAAGTAATTGTTCTGAGCATCAGCAAATTTATAGAGCAGATTGAGGTTCTTGTCTCTAATCTCAATCATGATATTTCTGTCTGATGGGTACGATTTTGTGGACTGATTGTAACCGCTCCAACCCAACACTCGCACCTTTTGCAGCTTCCATCCTGCTTTGGGGGCAGTGAATTTTACAGCTTCCCCTGCGCCCAGAGAGCCGAATTCAACTAATGAAGAGAATAATGTAAAGTTCATCTCCGAATAATTCATTCCGCTATCTTCCCTCAATGTAGTCAGTTGTGGTGTTGCGGACTGTGCAGCGATCGCATTTATGCATAGGGCTGCAAAACATAAACAAGCAAGCAATATGATAGTCTTCTTCATGTGATCACCCAAGATCTATCGAATGATTTTTATCCATATAAAGATTCTGATATGCGCCAGCATCTATTTTGGGATTTAAATTAAGCATTAGACATCTGGAAAAAGGATCCAAAGCAGGCCGACATCGGGCCAAATTTCCCATTCTATCGACCTCCTCAGATGAAGAGACTTAATTTCCGATCGCAGTCATGATCCAGTTTATAGGTAGAGATGTGTTCTCACTGATCGGCAGATTCGCAGGTAATAATTTATTTCCGTCCGCGATTCCGTCATCTATATAAATGAACGAGTTCTGGCTGGTCTCGTTGAGTCTTTCACTGGCGACGGCAATTGCACCTCGATCATAGAAGCATACATAGAAGTCATCACTAACTGGTATTGATGGTATCTCTATAGTAAATAGCATTCCTGCCGTTGCATTACGCGCATAGTTTGTGTAAGGAAGCTGAGAATCCGCAAATTTATACAGCAATTTGAGGTTTTTGTCCCTTACTTCAAGTCCTATTACTCGTTCTGCTGGAATCGTCGCTTCGGTGCCGTTGTATCCATCCCACCCTAAGAGTTGTACTGCATTCAGATTCCAGCCGGACTTGGGTGCCTTGAACTTAACGGTTTCCGCAAAGAAAAAAGCTGGTTTACCGAAAATCGACAGCAAATCAATGGGGACGACTTCCTTTTCTGAAAAATTGCCCTCGTATGAATTTATAAATTGATTTGCTGGTGATTTTGCATCAGCAGCAGATATGCCGGTCAAAGATAGAGCCATTAAGCATAATACTGTAATTAATAAGACCTTCTTCAAACGATCACCTGATGAAGAACAGATGATTTTGCCCATATAAAGATTCTGGGTCGCGAATTGGGTTACAGGTTGCTAATTTGCGTCTACTGCGATTCAGGCAAAGCACCTCTCCAAGAACTCCGCCAGATCCTCGATGCTCTTCATCCTCTCATCGATGGGCGTACCCTTAGAGGTCCGCTCGTAAACAACCTCCCAGGCGCTATAGTCTCGCAGCCGCATAACCGGCTCGCCTGCGGGCGTTGTGGCCAGATCGGTCTCAAAGCGCATCCAACGATCACCTTCCCGCTCAACCTCGAAATTGGCACTGGACCCAGAGATGCCGCCGTAGAAGACATCACCCACCACTTCGATATATAACCTTATCCAGGAGACATATTTTGAGTAGCGATAGACTCCGTCGGTTATGCAATCAGGACCGTCCCATCCGGCTAGCGGCATCATTACCCACTGATTTGCAGGGCCTGATTTATGCACCTTGCGCATAAAAAATTGATCCAAAAATTCTTCTGGATTCCCAGCAGAATACACTTTCATGCCCGATGTTGTGCAGCTTGTCGATGAAAAATCCTCCCGTTAGCAATGCGCCGCCAACTCCGCAAGTAAGATGGGTCAAACCCAACCAGATGGTGCTAGTCTCTGCCCTGGAGGTCACCTTGGACGGCCACCTTCGCGCACCGGTCTTCCTGCGCATAAGGGATGACAAAGAGCCGCAAGAGTGCGCACGAGATCAGCTAAATTGATTGCAAAAAAACTGAGGGCGGGACTGCAAGCCGCTACCATAAGTCTGCGCAGCAATTTATGCCATCACCTGCTCCTTGAGAATATAGCGGATCAAGTCTTCCGATAGCTTGGTCTCTCTTTGCAGCTTCTTTACAGTCTCATCGATGCTGTTGCCTTCCGCCATGAGGCTTGATATCCTACCTACGATCTTCTCGCCAACGGCATAGTACTCATCAATATCCTTCCTATGGCCCCAAACGTCTCCCCGCAAGAGCTGTACACCCTGGATCTCCAGGAATTGCTGGGCGGCCTTGGACATGGTCTCGTGATAGGATGGCGGAATCTGCACAGCTCGCAGGCGCGGGCAGGACTGGACCAGGTTCATCACATCCATATTGGAGGCTCGGAAAGCCAGATGAACAAGTTGCTCGTTCCTGTTTAGATCGGTGATCTCCTTCTTGGAACTAACTACCCTCAGTTTCATGTCACTTACTAATGCTCTTAAAATATTTATAGATAATGGTAATCATAGTAATCCTTAATTAGATATACTGAGATCAGTAACTGAATATGTAGAATATTTATGCATAAGCGCTAATGCTCGGAGATATTTTCAGAGTTATGTCAATGATTTGAATATGTTTATGTGATACATCGATTTTTATATTACTACAGCTAGCACTTAACCAGTTAGCGATAATGTATATTCCACCCTTGATTGCCGCCAGGTCTGCCGATTATCAATCAGCACCTATCCGCAATAATTATTAACATATATCACTATTTGGTCAAGCTAGCAATGAGGGGGAAAAAGAGAGTTGCAGTCAGATCTACGTGAGTCTAGAGAATATAAAGACGGTGAAGACGGTTTTGGCATGCCCAAGATCCTGGTCGTCGGCTGCGGTGGGGCAGGCAATAACACAGTGAGCCGGCTGGCCAGGATGGGGCTTGCCGGCGCAAAGACTGTGGCTGTCAACACAGACAACCAGCATCTAAATACTGCCCAGGCTGATGAGAAAATTCTCATCGGCCAGAAGCTTACAAGGGGCATGGGTGCAGGAGGCGATCCTGAGGTGGGCCGGAAAGCAGCGGAGATGGCAGAAGCGCAGCTGGAGAGCATGCTGCGCGGAGCCGACCTGGTGTTTGTGATCGCTGGCCTGGGCGGTGGCACTGGCACGGGATCTGCTCCGGTCCTGGCCCGTCTGGCCAAAGAACGGGGCGCAATCGTGGTGGCCATGGTGACCACGCCTTTTCACCTGGAGAGGGCGCGCATCTTTGTAGCCGAGGAGGGGCTGGAGGCGCTCTCTGGCTATGCCGACACCTCAATTGTCATGGACAACAATCGCCTCTTGGAATGCGCACCTCATCTGCCATTCCAGCATGCCTTTTTTGTTGTCGATCAGATCATCGCCGAGATCGTGCAGGGCATCTGCGAGACACTGACAATACCTTCCCTTATCAATCTGGACTTTGCCGACGTTTGCACCATCATGAGCTCCGGTGGCGCATCCTTCATGTTTGTGGGCGAAGGCAAGATGAAGAGCAGCCCCGAGAAGATAGTACGCACAGCTTTGAAAAATCCGCTTCTCGATGTTGACTATCGCGGAGCCACAGCCTGCCTTCTGCACATGACCGGCGGGCCGGATATGACCATGAAAGAAGCAGCCGCCATCGCCGGGGCCCTCACCCAGGAGCTGGACCCCAAGGCCAATGTCATCTGGGGGGCAAGGATTCGACCTGATTTTACAGGAAAGGTGAGGCTGATGGCTATAATTACCGGCGTTAAATCTGCCCAGGTTCTGGGGGCCCCCCAGCACCGGCGATCCGGGCCCCAAAGAGAAAAGCAGATAGGTCAGAAGTATGCTAAGATAGACCTGATAAGATGAGCGAGATAATGTTGCAGATCTTGGCGCTGATGCTATCAATAATCCTCGCAGTGGGCGTCGTATTTAGCATTCGCCTCTACCTGGAGATCTAAAGAGCAAAGGGGCTCTTTTAGCCCTGCCCCTTGGGCGTCACCCTAGCAAACTTCCAGAGCCGCTCCAGCCTGGCTGTGGCGTCTACTCCCATCTTGGTTGTGATGCCCTCACGGCTGCGTGGATCAAGGGTGCTGCCCCGCACATTGGGGTGGATGACGAGATCCTCGTCAGCTCGCATGCGTGTGGCAATGGCAAACTCCAGATCGCTGGGGTCGTAGATATCTATGTCCGAGTCGATGACCAGGACGTGCTTAAGCGAGCCGTGCGCCTGAAAGGCGGCCTCGATGACTCTTCTCGCGTCCTGCTCCGTCTCCTTCTCTATCTGCACCACGGCATGGAAATAATTGCATCCACCGTCCGTCAGGATGACATTCCTGACCTTGGCAACCTTGGATGCTGCTTTGTAGATTAGCGGCTCGTAGGGCACCCCCATGAGCATCTTGTGCTCGCCGCCCGCGGGAAGCAGGCCGTGGTAGATGGGGTCCTCGCGCGTCATCATCCTGGTCAGCCGGATGACTGGTTCCTGGCGTACGAGATCACAGGTGCCGGTAATATCCACAAACGGCCCCTCACTGGCCCTCTCACCGGTAATGTAGCCCTCCAGCACTATCTCGGCATGCGGAGCAAAAGCGCTATTTTCCAGGCGCACCAGCTCCACAGGAGAGCCCCGCAGAGCCGCCGCATAGGAAAACTCCTTCTCAGGGGGAACTCGCGTGGATGCAGCTATGAGCAGCAGCGGGTCCACCCCTATAGCAATGGCCACAGGCAATTCTTCACCTTTAGCCATAGCCGCCTGGTAGAACTGGTGAGTATGCCTTCCTGGAACGAGACGCACCGCCAGGCGGTCTTTGCCCAGTACCATGAGCCGGTGTACGCAGGCATTGAGTTTTCCACCAAACTGGCTTACAACTACAGCCGAGGTGATATAAGGTCCGCCGTCACCCTTGAAATGGGTGAGAATGGGCAGCCGGGAGAGATCAGGAATACTCGCGCACTCCATAAAAGGCGCGCATTCCACCTCGCGAACGGGCCCATCGTAGCCGACGGCGGCGAGATGCGAGACCATATCATGAGATGCAATTCCCAGGGCCCGTGCAAGCAGAGAGCGCGTTCCCAGGATGTTCAAGCAGCACTTATGGCCGTCTACATTATCAAATAATATGGGGCCATTTCCCCAGGCACGTTGCGTTACCTCATGGATGGGAGATACATATTCATGTACCTCTTTTAGCAGCCCCTCGTTATCTAGATTCTCCAGGAAACCCCTATAGCTCATGCTTCGCCTTTCTAACGTCTATCTTAAAGCTCTTTTCCATTCACAGAAGCAATACTGCAATCAAGCCGGACAGGAAGACACCATCAAAGGTTCCGGCTCCGCCAATGCTGGCCACGGGCGCTCCCAGATCACGGATCTTGTTTAGGTTCAATATATCTGCACCGATGAGGGCACCTAGAGTTCCGCTCACATAGGCTATTAGAAAAATGATGTCGTGCGGTGCTCCCCAAAAATAGACCAGCAGGATCGCGGCCAACGCCGCAGCTAGAGGCGGAAGAAGAGCCGGTGTGACAATTCCCAGACCCTTGACAGGCCTGGCTACAAGATTGGTTAAGAGGGCAACGAAAGCGATACCAATGATGGCATAATTCAGAGACTCCGGAAAGCGATGGATTAGCGCAATGGATATCAGAGCTGGTATCAGCGCCCCGCCCACATTGACCGCCAGCAGGGTGTGGCAGCTTACGACCTCCACCACAGGCACCCGGTAAAAGATGCCGAAAGCCCGAATCTGTCGCTCCCGCACCATCGGAGTGCTACACTGCAGATTGGTCAGCGGTATATTGATGCTGCTGCCCAGGAGGGAAGCGAGAAGGACAAAAAGCGCCTGGCTCCAGGAGAAGCCGATCTTGGTAAAGGCCGTTCTGGCTAGATCCAGAAATAGAAAGCCCACCACGACAAAGAGCAAGAATGCAAGTAGCAGCATGAAAAGCAAGCTTACAGGGCTATAAACCAATCGATTTCCCATAAACTCATTCTCAGCTCCTCGTATAAATTTTTTTAGGATAATCGGCAAAAGAGATTAGTAATGGTATGCCCTGGTGTAGCATATGAAAGAGAAGTGGCTCATGGCCGAAGGGTCGTGGCAGGAGATCAAACCCATGATCACCACCTCCCTCGAGTCCGGCTTCGACTGCGTGCTGGTAGACAGAGAGAACATCGAGCGCGTAAGAGAACTGGGCAAGATAAAGGTGGCCTGCTTTGGTGTAGAAAAAGGGACAGAGGATATTTTCGTTGTAGGCAAGGGTGGCGAAGGCGATGGGACCGTGGCTCTGCCCAAAGATCCGAGCAGCTCCCTGGACGCAGCTCTCGCCAAGACGGTTTATGGGACAAAGGCAGCTTATGTGGTCATTGCCAACAAGAAATATGAAGAGTTCGCTGTGGAGATGGGCAAGAATGTGGACTATCTTCTCGTCATCGGCACGGACTGGAAGGTCATTCCCCTGGAGAACATGATTGCAGGATTGCAGGGCGCGCAGGTTATGATCATAAACGGCGTTAAGACGAACGACGAGGCACGTTTAGCGCTGGCTACTCTGGAAAAGGGAGCAGACGGTGTGCTGCTGGACAGCAACGATCCTTCTGAGGTCAAAAGGGTCATGGACGTTGTCGAGCAGTCGCAAAAAGGTCGAATAGAGCTGATTTCAGCAAAGGTGACTGCTGTCAAGGCCGTGGGTATGGGCGATCGAGTTTGCGTAGATACGGCCAGCATGATGTCTCTTGGAGAGGGCATGCTCATCGGCTCCCAGGCCAAAGGATTCTTCCTGGTCCACAGCGAGTCTGAAGACAGCCCCTATGTGGCAGCTCGCCCCTTCCGGGTGAATGCCGGCGCGGTGCACGCTTACATCCGGGTGGGAGAGAAGACACGCTACCTCTCCGAGCTAAAATCAGGAGATGAAGTTACCATAGTCAGCAAGGAGGGGCTCGCCAGAACGGCCATAGTTGGCAGGGCCAAGATAGAGAAGAGGCCCATGATTCTCATTGAGGCGCAGGCTAATGGACAGAATATAAGCACTCTGCTGCAAAACGCCGAGACCATAAAACTGGTGGGGGCCGATGGCTTGCCAAAGCCCGTGACTGATCTCAAGGCCGGGGACGAGGTGCTGGTTCATCTGGAAGAGACGGCCCGCCACTTCGGTATGAAGATCGAGGAGAGCATTGTGGAGCAGTAATACCATGAATAACAAGTCGCGCATAGTAGCCGTCCTGGGAAAGGATGCAGAGAATGATGTGCTGGCCACGGGCGATGCGGATATGATCGAGCTACGGCTGGACCTGCTCTTTGCAAGCGATCCCCTTCAAACGATAAAGGCTGTGCGAAAGGCCACCGCCAAGTCGATCATCGTTACAGCTCGTCCCCAGACTGAAGGGGGAATGTTTCAGGGAAGCGAAAGAGAGAGGATCGATCTGCTCATCAAAGCCGCCTACTATGCCGACTACGTGGATGTGGAACTCCTGGCAGATCAGAGGGATTACGCCATATCCAATATAAAGAAACCAGTGATAATCTCTTATCATGACTTTCATGCAATGCCCGAGGAGTCGCAACTGATCGGTATCTACCAGGAGATGAAGAAGACAAAAGCTGCTATTGCCAAAATCGCCGTGACGCCCAAGAGCCTCCATGATAATTTAAGGATATTGCAGTTCTTGCTGGATGCAGATATGCCCCTCTGCATGATAGCCATGGGTCGTATGGGTAGGCATCTGCGTGCTGTAGCACCTCTCTATGGCTCGGCTCTTACCTATGGTTTTGTCACACAGAGCACGGCTCCTGGACAGATGAGCCTGGCTGAGCTATGCCTGGCAAGGAAGCTCATGTCGTGATAATCCAGCGACTTTAGGTGACGACAACTTTTATCTCACCCTCTGCCGTAAAACCGGGAGTGATTGAAATGAGCGAGTACAGAGAGCTGGTAGTAACAAAAGAAGACTACATGGTGTTTCTGGCCCAGCGCCTGCGCCTGCAGGGCAACTGCCAGCGAGAGATTGAAAATGTAAGCTTTCCCTTCCTCTTTGCTTCGGGAAGCGAGCTTCTAAGAACTTATATCATGGGCAAATCCGAGTTTACGCAAAACTTGCCTGATAGGTACAGGCTCCCTGATAGAGGCTTTATATGGTACCTCTTCACACAGTCGATAAGAGAGATTCAAATTATGCCGGAAAAGATTGTATTGAAATACGAGCTGCAGGATGAGTACCGAAAGCCATTTCGGCAATTCTACCACTAGCGATTAGAGATTCTTGAATATTATGAGGGAGCCTCTTTCCATACTCATTTTGGCTCTATGAGAATAGTCTTCAGTTAAATAATACTATCTTAATTCTCAGTGGGTCATCTATAAATACAACATGTGTGAATAAGAATGATACGGATTAATCCAAATAAGTGTCTGCTTCAAATTAAGAGGGACTATGTTATCATCCATGTTGAGTACGGTGAGCAGCACGATGAGTGCAGCTAGCACGATGAGTGCAGCTAGCACGATGAGCGCAGCTAGCACGATGAGTGCAGCTAGCACGATGAGCGCAGCTAGCACGATGAGCGCAGCTAGCACGATGAGCGCAGCTAGCACGATGAGCGCAGCTAGCACGATGAGTGCAGCTAGCTCCACATCAGTGGTTACCACTTTTGCTACAGTTGGCGTCTCTGAAATCAGTGTTATCAGTGTCATATGCCTTATTGTTCTGCTCAGTGCCTCAGAAATTTTGTCAGCGTCATCACAATGGAACAAGCGCCTTTCAACCATGTTGAACCTGGCCATTGTGCCAATGGTACTTACATTCTTTCTGATTGTCGGCTACAAAGTTATCGATGTTGTAGGCACCTAAGTGCTTCCAATTTCAAATTGAGATTTTAATCACACAGTTTTTAATCCTGTCTGGGCAGAAATTCCAATTTATATTTACACTTAACTGCTCCCACCTAAGCCGGATTTCCACTTGAAAACATAGGCGTAGAATATAAAAATAAGAGCAGGAACCGAGATGAAATAAATCAAGATCTCAGGTTTCATAGGTACGACCAGAAATAGAGAGATATTAGTGAACCCATGTGCCAGAGAGATGATTGGCAGGCTTTTTGTTAGCCAGAAAAGAAGCCCGAAGATAACTCCTGCAAAAGATACGTAAAGAAGCTCCAAAGGCATTTGGTAGCCACTGTGCATGAATCCAAATATTATGCTTGCCAACAAAAGCCCTGCAATTGGGCCCAGCCTCTCTTCTAGTACGGTTTGCAGAGACGATCTGAAGATAAACTCTTCCACAACTCCTACAAAGAATATCATGGTTAATATAAGTATTAAAACATCTTTGATATTGGCGCCCGGTGTCAGCAGTTGAGGATGTATCACATTATATTCGCCCCAACCGAGGGCAAAGCCCACAGAAATTGCCAGAGGAAAATAAAACAAAAAACCTTTAAAGGTCAATCCAGCTTCTGAGCGTTCCACAAAACCATCCTTCACAAGAAAATAGATGGGTATGAACATGGGGGCGTAGACCATTGAATAAGAGTACAGGGTTAGATTGAAGAACACAGGCATAGCGACATTTAAGAGGCGGAAAAGGGGTAAGAGCATTAACGCGGGATATATTCTATTATTTATAAAAATAGATGATAAGATCAAGAATATCAGATTCAGGGCATGAATAGGCATCGCTGCATTTGGCTTGCCTAGAAAGATAAGAAGCTCCGCCAGAAGTATCAGGATTACGGGAAGTATAAGATCGAGGTTATATCTAGTAATATCCTTTGCGTTCATACTAATCCTGATTCGTTCTCCTTACAGATCTAATAGCTTCCCCTCGTGTATACAACCAAGCACTTTTTTCATGACGGAAAAGCCATATATACTTTCATAATCTCTTTTTCTAAGCTATGGGTGGAAAGATTGTTCTGCTTTTGCTCCTTATTTTTCCTGTTAATGTCACGGCATTGGGTAACTACTCATCAGCATTTTTAGGGGACTTTTCCGGAATGGGTTCAATTAGCCTTGACGGAAATGATCTGCTACTAATGCCGAAGATGAGTTTTCCAGAAAAAGTTGGAGGGATGATGCTTTTTGACCGTATTCCTGTTTATTCCATCAACCAATCAATTGTGGGCGCTTTTCTCTTTCCCACCCAAGCAGATGTATCCAATATCACTGTGTGCGTATCTCCATTCGATCTCTCATTGTATCTTTCCGGCTATCAGGAAACCGGCTTTAGTGGCAAAGAATGCGCAGAAAACAATCAAGCGTTAAATGGCGGCAATTTTACCATTGAGACTAATGAGACAAAAGGCAAATCATTCCTGCTATCATGCACCAGTAGCGGCGTGCATTTCCTGAATTTAGTCGATGAAGAAAAATCAAGCTTGCTCATCTCGATGCCATTGCTGATAACAGAAGGACAGACTGTCCTGCATGTGCCAAGTATTGTTGAAGCGGAAGAGCCGTTTATTCAGGTGATGATGAATACAACTGTGCCAGGCAATCAGAGCAAATTCTTCGCGGCGATTCTGATCTCTCGGAATAATTATGAAAATGCCAGCCTGAGCATATCCAAGAATAAGACCACAAACAGCCTTGATACCACTCTATCCCTGGGATCCAAGTCACTGCAGACAAGAGGTCTGCCCAAAATTTCCAGCGAACTTCTCATGGGGCTGTTGCCCCTTCTGCCAGCAAACAGTGCAATAGGCCTGCAGGAATCAACTCAACAGGGTGTCGATCTTATTCTCTTGCCGGATAGATCCTGGGAGAAGGGTGAATACATATTGACTGGGGGGATATATTCTTCCGGAAAAGGCTTGCTGGGCATAAAACAAAGTGAGGTCCTGATAATATGATATGTTTTATTCATTATCTAGAGTTGTAAATAAGGTCCAATAAGATTCTCCGGTATCCGGCACATCTCTTGCGGTTATAACCGCAGTCCATTTTCCTGCCTCTGCACTTGGTAAGATATAGAATATCAGGCTATTATTCACTCCATAGATAATTGGCGGTTGAATCGTTGAGTCTATCTTAACGCCACTGGGGGTGATCAATGTAGCTTCCAGGTTGCTTGTAGCATTAAGCCAGGTCAAAACAAACAAAAACGATGATATTTTGGCACCAATAGTTTCATTCAACAATATCGTCTGCGTTGCATGTATCTGTCCGCTCTCTGGAATATATGCAGGCATTTCTGATAAGTCTTCAACTTCATCTGTCGCAAAAGAAGTGGATAGGCTGCTAACTACCAATACCATAGCTAGCATTAATCTTAGATATCTCATTATTTATCAAAACTCTTAGGCTGTTGCCACCCAAACATCTGTAATATCCCACTTGCTGCACTCTTCCCAATAACCTTTCGTCTCTGTTTGAGGGGGGCCGCTTTGCTCACATAAATTGTTTACCGAGCACCGAGAATATGGGGTACAATCTCTACTATAATGCCCCTCCTCGCAGTCTTGGGTATATTTGACATAGAGGTTCTTCTTTACCCCACCAACTTTAAATGAATAAATCCAGATAATTCTTTCATATTGGGTATTATTATCTAATATTTTCTCATATTTTGTGCATTTAACTTCACAATTCTCGGGCGTTCGGGATTTTCTCCCAACAGATATCGCACTAGCGGGAGTTGCCAAGAAAATAATCAAAAGAATCATCATTAGGACAATGAATATTCTACCGATCATCTTACGCTCTTGTCCCAATTTCATAGCCATATCTCTCCACTGAAAATGTTAGTACGTCTTCTCTTTTCTATGTATAAGAAACTTTCCCCGTCCGAAATACCAAAAAATTTTTATGAAAGAAAACAGATCATCATCGGATCAAAGATCAGGAGTCATCAAGATGTCAATGGCAATCTCAAATTCCTCAATAGTGGCAAAGTAAAATTCCTCACCTGCAAATTCCTAAGGTCGATACTCAGGTGTTGTGTAGATGCTAGCCCGGAGAGAGTTCCACATGTTGAGAGATTTGTTCAACGAAGGTTTAAGCATAATTCAAAAGAAGAACCAATGATGGTGCCAGGGATGACCTTGATCTGCCATCATCAGCCAAAGGTTTTGGTGATCCACTCCTTTATCTCGTACCTGACCTGTCGGAATGCTTGGAGCTGTTTCTCATCCTATCATGAGGCCAAGGCAGGGTCGTCAAAGCTTCTGTGGATGACCTCTCTTGCTCTGGGATTCTTGCTGGGAAGTTCGAGCTTTATGCTGCAGATGGGGCAGGCCTGTTTGGCCCGGTCGCAGACTGTGACCGCATGGTCGAATATGATATCCTGAAATTCTTCGGCGGATTTGGATCGCTGGCCTGAGATGTCGATGCCGATCTCCTTCATGACTGCAACTGCGCGGGGATCGATAGTCTTAGCCTCGATTCCGGCGCTGTAAACCTCGTAGCGATCACCGTACATGGCCCGCAAGAGGCC
>JBFYLJ010000199.1:0-9543 GCA_041305465.1 Methanothrix sp. | reverse complement strand
TGCACTGATTGAGGATTAAAAGCATCCCACATAAAAGCCTTTTCCCTTGTGGGACTTAGACAAGTCCCACTAGGCGAGCTATCTCCGAGCCAACCTCAGAGGTGGTCGAGCTTCCTCCCAAGTCGTATGTCTTTATTCTGCCTTCAAATAAGTTCCGCTCAATGGCAGTGACTACATCTGCCGCCGCTTTGCTCTGACCCAGATGCTCCAGCAATAATGCACCTGACCATATGGTGGCAATGGGGTTGACCTTATTCTGTCCCTTGTATTTAGGCGCAGAGCCGTGAATGGGCTCAAACATGCTGGTGCCCTCCGGATTCAAATTCGCGCCAGGTGCCAGGCCCAAGCCCCCCTGAATCATAGCCCCCAGATCGGTAATAATATCTCCAAACATGTTGGGAGCGACTACTACATCAAACCACTCCGGGTTCTTGACAAACCACATGGTAATGGCATCCACGAAGTTGAAGTCGTGTTTGACCTGCGGATAGCCTTTGGCAACATCCAGAAAGACCTCGCGCCAGAAGCCATAGATATCGCTGAGCACATTCGCCTTGTCCACGGAAGATACCTGACGGTCTCGCTTTGCCGCCAGATCAAAGGCATATTTTATGACCCGCTTGCAGCCCTCGCGACTGACTTCGCCGATCTGATAGCCGATCTCATCGCTATCGGTATCAATATCCAGGCCGAATTTTATGTTGTAGAGCGATCTCTTGATTTCAAAATCGGCATGGCTCTTGCCCCGGCGTGCGCGACTGCCTATGCCGATGTAAAAATCTTCCGTATTCTCGCGAACGACCACAAAATCGATATCCTTAGGAGTTTTATCTTTGAGGGGCGTCCAGACGCCCTCCAGGAGCTTGACCGGCCGCAAATTCACATATTGATCAAAGTAAAACCGCATGGCCAGCAATACGCCTTTTTCCAGGATGCCTGGGGGGACCCGTGGGTCTCCAATGGCACCCAGATAGATTGCAGGAAAGCGTCCCAGATCTTTTAAGGTCTCTTCGCTCACAAGCTCCCCCGTCTTCAGGTAGTGCTCTGCTCCCAGAGAATACTCCGTCCAATCCAGTGAGAAATTGTATTTGTCTGCTGCTGCCTGCAAAACTTTCTGGCCCTCGGCTATGATCTCCGGGCCTATGCCGTCACCTGGGATAACTGGTACTTTATAGTTCATGTCGTCACCTTGGCCACCTGTCGCCTGGTGTATTCCACGAGCCCCCCCACATCAACAATCTCCTGGAGAAAATCGGGAAGGGGAGTTGTTTTGTAGTTTTCAGCGCGAGATTTGTTGTAAATCACACCACCGATCATGTCTATCTCTATTTCCGCACCATCAGCGATTCTATCCACCTGGGGGCAGATAAACAGAGGCAGGCCGATGTTGATGGAGTTTCTGAAGAATATTCTGGCAAAGGATTTGGCAACAACTGCTTTTACTCCTGCGCCCTTCATGGCGATAGGAGCATGCTCTCGGGATGATCCGCATCCGAAGTTCTCTCCGGCCACTACATAGTCGCCTGCAGCCACCATTTTTGCCATCCCCGGGCGAACGCCCTCGAAGAGATGGGCTGCCAGCTCTCCCGGATCATTGATAACCAGATAACGCCCGGGAATGATGGCATCCGTATCTATATCGTCTCCAAACTTCCAAGCTCTGCCCGCCAAAAGACTCAACTCCATATCGGTGGACTATATTCTCCTTAGAATGAGGTATATTAAAGTAATGCACGAAAAATTCCTGAGAAGAGCCCCTCTAAAATACTGATTAAAAATATTAAAATCACAACAGCACCTTTTATTACCGGCAAAGGTAATGGGGGAATTAACAATAAGGTGATGCGAATTGTTGGCGACCATGATCTCAGGGCGCACTCTAGCCCAAGGGGCGGGCTGCGAGAGTAAGATGTCTTCCGATTTCTTCAAAGCAGTATCTATCTGTCATTTGTCTGTTAATGATTTTAAATATCTGGAGCTTTCCGAAGGCAAGAATGTCCTTATCAAGAACGCTTATGGCCAGGTGGTGCTCACGGCAAAGATGGATGCCGGGCTGCCGGATAGCATGGTATTCATACCCATGGGTCCATGGGCCAATGTAGTAGTTGGAACGGAGACTGGAGGATGCGGTACGCCTCATTTTAAGGGATTAGAGGTGGATGTGGCCGCGACAAATTCGCCGGTTCTCAATATTCGCGAGCTTTTCTCCTGCATGGGAGCGTCTTGCCATGTCTTCTGAAGCTATTGTGATAAAAGATGCAGTATGCTCCTTTTGCGGCTGCCTGTGCGACGATATTGATGTGGAGGTTGAAGACGGCAAGGTGTCGAGGGTCAGGCATGCTTGCCGGCTGGGCTCCAGCAAGATAATGGGCCACGGGCGAATGCAAAGCCCCATGATTCGTAAAGGCGGCGTGCTGGTGGCGGTGAGCTTTCCCGAGGCATACGAGCGCGCTGCAGAGATTCTCTTAGCTGCGGCCAAACCTCTCCTCTACGGCTGGGCATCCACGTCATGCGAAGCTGCCAAGAAGGGCATACTTCTGGCGGAGGAGGTAGGCGGCGTGCTCGACTCCACTGCTACAGTCTGCCACGGGCCGTCCGTCATAGGCATCGAAGAGAAGGGGCTGCCCGGAGCAACCTTAGGCCAGGTAAAGAACCGGGCTGACACAATTGTCTTTTGGGGCTGCAATCCCGCAGAAGCTCACCCACGACACTCTCTGCGCTACTCCTCCAATTCCAGCGGCAAATTCACGCCCCAGGGCCGCGAGGGCCGAAAGATCATCGTAGTAGATGTTCGCGAGACCAGAACCTCCAAGAATGCAGACAAATTCATGAGAATTGTTCCAGGTAGCGATTATGAGGTGATCTCGGCTCTGCGCATGCTTATAGCCGGAAAAGGTGATAGCCTGCCTGACGAGGTGGGAGGTGTCCACAAGGCTGATCTGACCGATATTGCGGCCACGCTGAAAGCTGCCAGGTTCGGAGCGATCTTCTTCGGTCTAGGCATCACTCACAGCCGTGGCCGGTACAAGAACATAGACAATGCCCTCTCCCTGGTGGCGGAGCTTAACAGCCATACCAAATTTGTGATTATGCCCATGCGCGGTCACTATAATGTCGGCGGAATCGGCCAGGTCTTGGCCTGGTCGTCCGGCTATCCCATGTCTGTAGACTTCACCAGGGGTGCACCCTATTTCAATCCCGGCGAGACGGCTGCCTGCGATCTTCTCGCCAAGAGAGATGTTGATGCTGCGCTGATCATAGCAGCTGATGCCGTATCCAACTTTCCCCATGCTACAGCCGGAGGCCTGGCAAGTATCCCGGTCATTCAGATCGATCCTTATGAGAATCCCACAACAGAGTTCTCTGATGTGGTGATTCCCTGCGCCATTGCCGGAGTAGAGGTGGAGGGCACAGCTTATCGCATGGATGGCCTGGCTTTGCGCTTGAGAAAGCTGGTGGACTGCACTCTTCCCAGCGACGAAGAGATACTGACCGGAATACTGGAGAGCGTGCATAAGCAGCGCCAACTGAAAGGCAAACGAGGGAGTTTGAAGATATGATAATCAGAGGAGGAATCGTCTACGATCCGGCAAACGGCATCTATGGCGATGAGATGGACCTTTTTATTGATAAGGGCAGAATGGCCGAGTCGGCCAAAGGGGAAGAGATAGATGCTCGCGGCCTTCTGGTCATGCCTGGCGGAGTCGATGCTCACTCCCACATTGCCGGCAAGAAGGTGAACACAGGCAGGATTATGAGGCCAGATGATGCCCGGCAGGGAACCATAGCCCGCTCAGGAGTCTGCAGGCCATCGACAGGCTATACCGTTCCCAACTGCTATGCCATGGGCTATCGCTATGCTCGCATGGGTTACACTACTGCCTTCGAAGCGGCAACGCCCATACTGGAGGCCCGGCATACCCATGAAGAGCTGGAGGAGATACCCATCATCGATAAGGGGGCACTCACGCTCTTTGGCAACAACTGGCAGGTCATGGAGTGCGTGCGCGACAAAGACCCCGCCAAGCTGGCCGCCTACCTGGCATGGGGGCTGCGAGCCGCCCGCGGCTACGGCGTGAAGATTGTCAATCCCGGAGGAGGCGAGGCCTGGGGCTTTGGAGCTAATGTAAAAGGCATAAATGATCCTGTGCCCAATTTCGATGTGACGCCTGCGGAGATCATCCGGGGCCTGGCAGAGGCCAACGAGATGCTAAACCTTCCTCACTCGATTCATCTGCACTTCAATAACCTGGGAAAACCCGGCAATTACACCACGGCCATCGAGACTCTGGATCTCTTAAAGGACATCAAGCCCAGCCGGATGAGACAGGTCGTGCATGTGGCGCACATGCAGTTTTCCGCCTACGGAGGAACAAGCTGGCGCGACTTCGAGTCCAAAGCTCCTGTTATTGCTGACTACTTCAATTGCCATAGCCATGCTACCATGGATATGGGGCAGCTGCTCTTCGGCAGCGCCACTACCATGACCGCTGATGCACCTCTGGAGTACGGCAATGCCCGTCTCACTCATAATAAGTGGTCCAATCACGATATCGAACTGGAGGAGTCAAGTGGTGTCGTGCCCATGGCCTACTTCAGGAAGATGTTGGTCAATGCCGTGCAATGGGCCATCGGCCTGGAGCTGGCCCTGCTGGTTAAAGATCCCTGGAAGGTGCTCATGACCACAGACCATCCCAACGGCAGCCCCTTTGTCAACTATCCAGAGGTCATCACATTGCTTATGAGCCGTCCCAAGAGGGAGGCGGAGATGGCCACGCTGCATGATCAGGTACCCAAACGCACCACACTTGCCGGCATTGAGAGGGAGATGGACTGGACGGATATCGCTATTATGACCCGCGCGGCTCCGGCGCGTATCCTGGGATTGGACGACAAAGGACACCTGGGACCGGGGGCTGATGGGGATGTGTCCATCTACGACCTCTTGCCAGAGGAAGTGGACACGAGCCAGGATCATGCTTTGGTCAAAAAATCTCTGGCCACTGCCAAGTACACCATCAAGGGAGGAGTCGTAGTATCCAAAGAGGGCCATATCCTGGCTACGCCGCCGGGCAGGACCTTCTGGGTGGATGCCGCCGTATCGCAGCCGGACACCGACCGGCTCATGGTTGATTTAGAGGAGAAGTTCGCCAGGTACTACAGCGTCCAGATGTCCAATTACGCGGTGCAGGATGCATATCTTCCCCATGCGAAAGTAATTCGGGCAGGCATGCCCATCCTCTCGGAGGTGGCTTAGATGAGAAATATTACTATTGCACTCAAGAGCGCATTTCGGATTTCCGTAGAGGCGGAAAACATATCAACAGACAAGTTTGCGCCCCTTACCTTGAGCCAGATAAAAAGCCTGGCAGTCTGGCAGGGAAATCGGCAGCGTATATTATCCGACCTTTTTGTGATAGATGGCGATGATGCGCCGTGCAAAGCTGAAGAGCTTGCCATTCGGCTTATCGGCGACTTCTCTTCGGTAAAGAGAATAGCAGAAGGCATGACCGCAGGCCAGGTCATGGCGGAAGAGAGCGTGGGCATGCATGCCGGCAACAATATGACGGGAGGCCTTTTGAGCATTGCCGGCAATGCCGACGACTGGCTGGCCAGGGAGATGCGGGGCGGCAAAGTTGTCGTCATGGGGAATGCCGGAAACTACCTTGGTGGCGGATACCGGGGTGAGAAGTGCGGCATGCGCGGGGGAGAGATCGAAGTTAGGGGAAGTGCGGGAGCATACCTCGGCGAGCATCTTTGCGGGGGCAGCATACGCGTCCTTGGGGATGCGGGCGACTTTCCAGGAGCCGCCAATCAGGGCGGCACAATCTTCATTGGAGGCCGTGCCTATTTGCCGGGCGCGGAGATGAGCAAAGGAACTATAACTGTAAAAGGAGAGGCCAAGGTTCTGCCCAGCTTCCAAAGATTGGAAATCGTGCAGGTTGATGGCCTGGCCTTCCAGAAGTACGCAGGTGACCTGGTGGATAACGGCAAAGGCGAACTGCTGGTGGGCATGGGGTCATCTTGATAAATCGGGATGGAAATATGAGGGAACAACATAATTATTTTGAGGTGCTCTGACTTGATGGATCGCAGCAAGGTATTAGAGGTCTTGAGAGGATACGACCTCGATGATCTGCGAATCGGGATGATTGCATCCCATTCTGCCCTGGATACGGCAGACGGCGCAGTAGAGGAGAATTTCCGGACGCTGGCGGTATGCCAGGAGGGGCGGGAGAAGCCTTATGTCAAGTACTTCCGCGCCGGTCGGGACAAATCTGGCAGGATTATAAACGGCATGATCGATGAGGTCATGATGCTCAAAAAGTTCTCCCTGATTTTGGAGCAGGAGAATCAGGATTTCCTCAAGGAGAAGAACACTCTTTTCGTGCCAAACCGATCGTTTACCTCTTACTGCGGCATTGATGCAGTTGAAGATCAGTTTCAGATTCCTCTCCTGGGTTCTCGAAACTTGCTTCGTTCAGAGGAGCGCGGCGACAAGAGGGACTATTACTGGATACTGGAGAAGGCTGGCTTGCCATACCCAGAGCCCATAGAGGCGGAGGACATCAAGGAGCTGGTGATGGTCAAGCTGCCTCATGCCGTAAAGACCCTGGAGAGGGGATTTTTCACTGCTGCTTCCTACGAGGAGTACTGCCAGAAGGCCGATCAGCTCCTGCGCCAGAATGTGATTGATCAGGATGGAATCGAGCTGGCCAGAATTGAGCGCTATGTGATCGGGCCGGTATTCAATCTGGACTTCTTCTACTCGCCCATCAGCAAGCAGATTGAGTTGATTGGCATAGATTGGCGCTTCGAGACCTCACTGGACGGGCACTGCCGTCTGCCCGCGCCCCAGCAGCTAACCCTGAGCGACAAGCAGATCAATCCAGAGTACACTGTCTGCGGCCACAACTCGGCAACGCTGCGCGAGTCGCTCCTGGAAAAGGCCTTTGTTCTGGCCGAGAAGTATGTGGAGGCGACGCAGGAGTACTATTCCCCCGGCATCATCGGTCCCTTCTGTCTGCAGACCTGTGTGGACAAAGACCTCAACTTCTACATCTACGACGTAGCTCCGCGTATCGGCGGCGGCACAAATGTGCACATGGCCGTCGGGCATCCCTATGGAAATGCCCTCTGGCGCACCAACATGTCCACGGGACGCAGGCTGGCGCGCGAGGTTCGCCTCGCTCTGGAGAATGACTGTCTGGAAAAGATTGTGACTTAGAATGCAAAAGGCACAGAGATCACAGAGCACTGACAAATTAGGTCGTATTTGTGCCTTTGTGTCTTTGTGGTGAGGACGGTAGTAAGCACTAATCTCACATCTTCACTCAAATAACCAAACCACAAAGGCACAAAGCCACAAAGGGCGCACAAAGTAACGACCATAACCTAAAGCAGATTAATATGACAGACACAATAGAAGTGGGCGAAATCGATGTTCCCAAGAAGCTGAACCGCACGGCCAAAAAGTTGGCAGCGGCTGGCGAGAAGCTGGTGCAGATCGCTCCGGCTATCCTGGAAAGCAGGGCATCCCAGCAGATGCTGGCCATCGCCAGGATGGGCATGCTGGACAAGGTGCTGGGCTATTTGGTGACCACGGACAAGAATGTGCATTTTGTGCGCCCAGGCATCGCCTGGGACAGCGTGCAGACCGTGCCTCTGGATATAATCGATGATGTTGTGTACGAGAACGAGTTTCACAACAACACTTTAAAGATCAAGGTGGGGGAGAAGGCGGAGAAGATCATCTTCTACGAGGACACGGACGGGATCCAGTTCTTTCATTATATCAAGCAAATTAAGTCCGGTTCAGGAAGATAACGTCAGAGTCAATCAAAACGGTCAATCTCTTCCCTCCGGAATGATTCGAGCTTGGGCAGGCTGCCGAAATGCGATCTATCCATGCGCTTTGCCTTCTTGAAGAGATGCATCTCTTGAGCATCGTCTTTGACCTGGATAGTAGTGGACATGCTATGGCATTAAGTTATTATAAGTTTATAATATTATTGACCTAAGATGCCGTACACTGCAAAACCGGGAGAAAGTAGGGAAAAAGGCACCGCTCAGGGAGAGAAGGTGGTCACCGTCGCCGCCCACTGCCTGCTTAACCCTCTGACGCGAGTGAAGGGGCTCGCACCGTTGCCCTTTTGGCCCGAGGGCCCCACGGTTCAGCTCCCCTGCCCGGAGGCGCTCTACCTGGGGCTGGAACGCTGGGCGGTTACACGAAACCAGCTCGATGTGCCCCAGTTTCGCCGCTTCTGCCGCAGTCTTCTTGAACCGTACGCGGACCTCCTGCAAATGCTTGGCCATGAGGGCGCAAGCTTGCGGATCTTGGGATTGGCGGGCAGTCCCAGTTGCGGCGTTATTACTACGAGCAGCGGCTACACGGGCGGACGGGTGCAAGTGTGCGAACGCGCGCACGTGAGCGGTAAGGGCGTGTTCATGGAGGAGCTGCTGGCGGAGCTCACGCGGCGGGGTGTGGCCTTTGCAGCAGAGGAGGCCGGAAGGAAAGAAGGCACGGGCGGGGAATCCTAAGCTGTGGCCGGTGCATGATGGTATTCTGGATAAAAGTCCCATCACTCGCAAAAAACTAATCCGTGGCATGTGGGCGATCATTGATTCCTACCCAAAATGATTACCAACAAATCTGACTTGAATTCTGTTCCGGCAAATGGTGTTAAGGCAATAGGAACCTTTAAGAATACCGTTATCTCGACGGTGTATTATTGAGCAAGGACGGCAAATATGCCTGCAAAACCATCGTTTGACTCCAAGTCCCTTAAACGGGCATATAACTGCCATGTCAAAATAACGTCTACACCCAGAGATTTCTATTATGAAGTCTCCAGGCACTACGGCACCCCACGCCCTTCAGTTCAGCAGCTTCTCAGCTATGGGCGGCATCATTTTACAGACTACGAGCAGTTATGCCGTCAATTGCATGATGATGATACGGCAATCTCGCTGCTCAGAGAGAAAGCGAATGATATCCTGCTGGCTGCTTCATGGTGGCCATACCGGCAAAGGATGTAATAGCTATGGCAAGGAAGCGCAAATCGGTATCTATTAGTGAATTGCTCCTTGAATCCCATGCAGCGGCTACACAGGTGGACTGCCGGGCGTAGCCGAGCACGCGCACGTGAGCGGGCGGAGGGTGTTCATGGAGGAACTGCTGGCCGAGCCGGAGCGGCGAGGTGTAGCGGCCAGGGTGGAAGAGGTCGGCAAGAAAGAGGACACGGGCGGCAATTCCTGGGCGGGGAGGGCGGGGCTGCAAGTGCTAGAGAATGCCTGCCTCTTTGCGAGGATTGCCAAGCCAAGTCAAAGGCGCTGGATTCAGGGTCCGGTCACGAAGGTGTTCATGGGTTCGAATTCCATCCCTAGCATCTAAACCTATTGAATGTTATTCTAAGATCTGTTTTACCAGGTCGCCGGGTTTTACTGTTAAATCTCTTCTATTCTCAGATAGTCTAGTTTTTATCTCTTGACTCAAAGGAAGCTCTTTGAGCTCCTCTCGAGGCCCAAGTGCTGCAAATGCTG
>JBFYLJ010000198.1:0-5856 GCA_041305465.1 Methanothrix sp. | reverse complement strand
CTGAGCTACTTGGGCTCAAGTGGGCCCGACGCGATTCGAACGCATGACCTCCGCCATGTCAAGGCGACGTCATAACCAGCTAGACCACGGGCCCGCAAGCACCTTCCCTATCGCATCCTCGCATATAAAGGCTTCGGCCCGACCTGAGAATAGCCAAAATGAAATTTGGATAGGTCCGGCATCGTGCCCGGCCCTATCCAAATTTCAATTGTAGTAGACCTCTTTGTGATACTCATCAAGCGCCTTGATGGTTATCCGGTCCTTCTTGGCCATGAGAATGGCATCTGCCGCCGCCTGGGCAGCCTGGATGGTGGTGATGTAAGGAATATGGTAGTCCACAGCGCTTCTGCGAATCTGGACGCCATCCTTGACGGACTGCTTGGTGGTAGGCGTATTGATGATCAGCTTTACCTCACCAATCTTGACATAGTCCATGATATTGGGGCTGCCGTTGTAGATCTTATTCACCTTTACCACCGGCAGGCCCGAGCGGCGCAAAAACTCGGCGGTGCTGTCTGTGGCAATGATGGACAGGCCCGCCTCATGAAGCTTCTTGGCGGCCACGGCCACAGCCGCCTTGTCCTCATCCTTGACGGAAATGAAGACCATGCCCTCTAAAGGCAGCGGATTGTCCGCAGACAGCTCCGCCTTGAAGAAGGCCAGGCCCAGCTTGTAGTCTATGCCCATGACCTCGCCCGTAGACCTCATCTCCGGCCCCAGCAGAACATCGGCTCCCGGCAGCTTGTCAAAGGGCAAGAGCACCTCCTTGACTGAGACGTAAGGCGTCCTCGGCTCCTCGATAGTGCCCTGATCTCGCAGAGATTCTCCAATCATGACGTTGGCGGCAATCTTTGCCAGGGGCAAGCCCACAGCTTTGGAGACGAATGGTATGGTGCGACTTGACCGAGGATTAGCCTCCAGCACATAAACCGCGCCATCTTTGTAAGCCATCTGCAGGTTTACTATTCCCACCACATTAAGGCCCAGGGCGATCTTGCGCACATAGTCCCTCACGACCTCCAGGACCACGCCTGGCAATGTCTGGGGCGGAATCATGCAGGCGCTGTCGCCTGAATGGATGCCGGCCTCCTCAATGTGCTCCATGATGGCACCTATCAGAACATCCCTGCCGTCGCAAACCGCATCCACATCGATCTCCACAGCGTTTTGCAGGAAATCGTCGATAAGAACCGGATGATCACGGGAGACGCGCACCGCTTCACGCATGTAGACCTCAAGGCCAGTCTCGTCGTAGACGATCTCCATGGCCCGGCCTCCCAGAACATAGCTGGGCCTCACCAGTACAGGATATCCGATCCTGGCGGCAACTGCCTTTGCTTCCTCCGGAGCAAAAGCGATGCCTGCGCTGGGCTGGGGGATGTTCAACTTATTCATGAGAGCATTGAACCTCTCCCTGTCCTCGGCCAGATCAATGCTGTCCGGGCTGGTGCCCAGGATCTTCGTCTTCAGGCCGCGACGCGCAATCTCCTTTTCCAGTGGGAAGGCCAGGTTTATGGCCGTCTGGCCGCCGAACTGAACCAGCACACCATCGTGCTTCTCCTTCTCGATGATGTTCATGACATCCTCCAGGGTAACCGGCTCAAAGAAGAGCTTGTCCGAGGTGTCGTAATCGGTGGAGACGGTTTCGGGATTGTTATTGACGATGTGGGTCTCAATGCCACGCTCGCGCAAGGCCATCACAGCATGAACTGTGCAATAGTCAAACTCGATGCCCTGACCGATCCTGATAGGACCTGAACCCAGGATCAGCACCTTTTTTCTGTCCGATGGCACAAGCTCGCACTGTGTGTCGTAGGTAGAGTAGTAGTAGGGGGTCTTGGCTTCAAACTCGGCTGCACAGGTGTCCACCATCTTGTAAGTAGGAATAATGCCCAGAGAGATGCGCATGTCGGTAATCTCTTCCCGGCTCTTGCCCACAATTGCCCCGATCTGCTCATCGGTAAAGCCGAAGCGCTTGGCCTTCCTTAGAACCTGGGGGCCGAGACCGGCTTTAATCTCCTCCTCCACGGCGATTATCCTCTCTATCCTGTAGAGGAAGTAAGGCTCAATTCCTGTTATCTTTGATATCTCTTCAGAGGACATGCCTCTCTTCAGGGCCTGGTAGATGGCAAAAAGCCGCTCATCAGTAGGATTTTCCAGCAGATTTCGTACCTCTTCATCCGTCCAGACGGTGTACTTTCCTGCATACCCCAGATCTTTATCGATATCCATAGAACGAATGGCCTTCAGGAGAGCCTCCTCAAAGCTTCGTCCAATGGACATGACCTCGCCGGTAGATTTCATGGCGGTGGTAAGGGTCTTGTTGGCCTTGACGAACTTGTCGAAAGGCCAGCGGGGAATTTTGATCACCACATAATCCACCGTGGGCTCGAAGGAGGCGGGCGTCTCTTTGGTCACATCGTTTCTGATCTCATCGAGTGTCATACCGATAGCGATCTTGGCAGTAACCCGGGCAATGGGGTATCCTGTGGCCTTGGAGGCCAGAGCCGAAGATCGGGAGACACGGGGATTGACCTCTATGACCCGGTACTCACCGTTCTTGAATGCGAACTGGATGTTGCAGCCCCCCTCAATGCCCAAAGTGCGAATGATGTTGATGGCGGAGCTTCGCAGCATCTGAATCTCCCTATCGGACAGGGTCTGGATGGGCGTGACGACAATGGACTCGCCGGTGTGAATGCCCATTGGGTCCATGTTCTCCATGTTGCAGATGGTAATGCAGGTATTGTTGGAGTCCCTCATCACCTCATACTCGAGCTCAGTCCAGCCTCCGAGGCTTTCCTCCAGCAGAACCTGGCTGATACGAGACCTCTTCAGCCCCAGCTCGCAGATGGAGAGCAGCTCCTCGCGAGTCCTGGCGATGCCTCCTCCAGATCCTCCCAAAGTGTAAGCAGGCCTGACAACCAGAGGCAATCCTATCTCTTCCATGACCTCCAGGGCCTCGTCCAGGGTGTTGACCGCTCTGCTCTTAGGAACCGGCTCGCCCACACGCTCCATGGCCTTCTTGAAAAGGTCGCGATCCTCTGCCTCTTGAATAGCCTTGACTGAGGTGCCCAGTACCTCGACATGGAATTTCTCAAGTACGCCCATATCCGCCAGCTCGGAGGTGATGTTCAGACCAGTCTGACCGCCGATGCCGGCAATAATTCCATCCGGCCTCTCCTTTTCGATGATCTTGGCAATAATCTCCGGCACCAGTGGCTCAATGTAGACCTTATCGGCAGTGTTTGGATCGGTCATGATGGTGGCCGGATTGGAATTGACCAATACAACCTCGATTCCCTCTTCGCGCAGAGATTTGCATGCCTGAGAGCCGGAGAAATCAAATTCTGCGGCCTGACCGATCTGAATGGGTCCCGAGCCGATGAGAAGGACCTTATGAATGTCATTTCTTTTAGGCATCTCTATCGCCTCCCTGCTTTGCTTTTTGCGCCGTTCATAATTCTCAGGACAGCTCCAAAGAATGGATCTTCCGTGCAGAGTGGTCCGGGATGGGCTTCGGGGTGATACTGAACTGCCAGAACATCGAGCTTGTCGCTCTTTATGCCCTCAACTGTACCATCGTTGGCATTCAGTTGGGTGATCTGTAGATCAGTGCCCTCGACAGAGCCGGGCCGAACGGCAAAGTTGTGGTTCTGAGAGGTGATGTAGACGATCTTCTTTTCCAGGTCTTTAACGGGCTGATTGCCGCCATGATGCCCGAATTTGAGCTTGAAGGTCTGAGCGCCCATTGCCAGGGATATGATTTGATGACCCAGGCAGATTCCAAAGACCGGAATCTCTCCCACATAGCGTCGGACGGCAGAGATGGCCTGCGTAGCTCTTTCGGGATCTCCAGGTCCATTAGAGACAAAGAGAGCCTGCGGCCTTGTCTCTTCGATCTGAGATATGTCGGCATGCGCAGGAAGCACAGTTATATCGAATCCGCGACAAGAAAGGCTTTTTAGAATATTTCTCTTGATCCCTAAATCCAGTACCGCTATGCGAGGGCCACGGCCCTCAATGCGGTAGGGCGATTTGCATGTCACATCCCCCAGAAGATCTTGAGCAGAGATATCAGCCTGAGACCGGGCCATCGCCACCACATCCAGGTCCTGCACATCTCTCCTTTCGCCAACAACAAGCGCGGCTTTCATCACGCCAAGCTCTCTTACCTTTAAGGTGAGCATGCGGGTATCCACATCACATAAGCCGGGCTTGCCCTCATCAATAAGGAAACGATTGAGCGTTTTTCCTTGACGATAGTGAGTTGGACGATCCCAGTATTCCCGGCTGACCATAGCCTGCGGCCACATCCTCTCGGATTGAACATCATCGCCGCTAATGCCGTAATTACCCTGCAACGGATATGTGAACATGAGCATCTGTCCATGGTAAGAGGGGTCTGTTAACGCCTCCTCATATCCGGACATAACGGTAGTAAAGACCAGTTCACCCGAGACAGTGCCGGGCGCACCGAAACCGGTACCTTCTACCCTCGTACCGTCTTCTAACCCTAAGACCCCAATCATAGTATCGGCAACACAAGAAGCTAGGTCATCTAAATACATTTCGATATCATCATCTTTTTTAAGCTGGAGACCCTATCCCACATGCATGGAAGTTAAAGTGGAGATCTCAAAGAGTCCCGATTTCAAGCAGGTCTATGCGATCGGCGCCATCGGAGGCCACAGCCCTTACGACTTTCGCATTGCTTTTTACAATGACTCGCCAAAGACGCTGGTCGAGGACGGCAAGAGCATGACGGTCATGGAGAGAAAGATCGATACGGAGATCATTCTCTCACCTCTTGCTGCCAAGGAACTTGCTAACTGGCTGGTAGAGCACATCAAGGACTATGAGAAGGTCTTCGGAGAGATAAAGAGGCCGGGATCGGTATCACAGAATCCAGCCGATGCAAAGAAGGGCAGCGAGTCGGCGGCGATCCAGGGATACATGTGAGGCGGCTATGAACAACAAAGAGAAGGTGCTGCAAAACAAAGGCATTGACAAGGTTCGGCAGAAGAAGTTTGAGGAGGCTTTGGAGCTCTTCGAGCGTCTGCTGTCAATGAACCAGGAGATCCCGGAGGTCTGGAACAACCGAGGTGTGGCCCTCTATGGCCTTGGCAACTTCGAGGAGTCCATGCAAAGCTATGATAGATGCCTGGCCATCGACCCCGAAAATCTGGATGCTCTGAGGAACAAGGGCTTCTTGCTGAGAAACCAAAAGAGGCTGGAAGAGGCGCTTGTGGTTTACGACTGCGTTCTCCAAAAAGGTGGCGATGCCTACGACATGGAATCCACTGCGGCAGTATTGACTGCGTTAGGTCGGCTTGAGGAGGCATTGAGTTGTCTGTACCTGGCCAGAGAGGCAATGCCATTGAATCGCTTAGAAGATGAGATAGGGATGGTAAAGAGCCTGATGGAGCAAAGGGGCATCCCCGTTCCGGATAAGAGAGCCCCGCCAGAGATCGCTCATCAGAGATCCCTTCTTAGAGAAAATCAAGGAAGAGAGTGATATTATGAAAGGCTTCATAATGATAAACGTTGAGCCGGGAACGGAAAAGGCGGTACACGATTGCCTGGAGGGCATCAAGGGCATTCGAGAGGTTGTGCCAGTCTACGGTGAGAGAGACTTCATCGCATTGGCAGAGGTTGAGAGCATATCCGACCTGAACAGGGCTGTTCTGAGCGTAAGAGAGATCAATGGAGTGACCTATACTCAGACGATACTCGGCATGGAGCTGAAGTTCTAGAGATCAATGCCCACTCTCAAAGAATCCGGCTCGCTTGTACCCCACTATCTGGCAATATTCGTCGCAGTCCTGGGGTTCTCCCTGGTTGCGCCGTTCTTTC
>JBFYLJ010000197.1:0-5455 GCA_041305465.1 Methanothrix sp. | reverse complement strand
GCAGCGTAGTAGATTCTGCTCATGGAGCATCTAAATGCAGCTTCAATTGTTATGGACCTGCTATCCCTGCCCATAAGAGCTTCTGCCAGATCGAGGTATTCTCGCCAATCAAAGGACATGGTGCTTCTATATCCCTATTTTGGCAAGAGAAAATCTGTTGTTACCAAGAGCCATCCCGATGCAGAGCCAAGGGCTGGCTCGAACTCAGACATAACTTCATCAATCCGGTCCAAAATCATCTCTTCGTACTCATTCTTTCGAATATAAAGAGTCAGATACTCATCGTGAATTTCAGGATCGCGGTAGATCTCTAAAAAGAGCTTTGCATCCTCTGAGAACGTCTTGATCAGTTTGCTGCAAATCATCGGAATCATGCCGCATAAATCCAAATGGGCAAGAAGGTACTCGCTAATCTCAGAGGACTCTGGAATCATGACGTGCATCGCTTTTAGAACTTCCAGAAGATCCTTGACCTCATGCGTCATTCCATGAGCTACGTCTCCTGGTGGAAAGCCAGCCCGTGAGGTCTTTCTTGCCTTCTTTCCAATATTTATTGGCAGATCCGATCTGCTTAGCTGAGCTTTAGCACGCATTATATGCCTCGCATCCATCTTGATTTAGGTGAACTTAAATTTAGCGGCGATTGCTTACCAAGCAGCATTCCATGGTGTAACTGTAGCATTCTAATTGGGCAAAAATGCCCGCCAGGCAGATGGCTGCGACTGACCAGCCTGACCCGTGAGCAGCGGACACTGGAGCGAGAATTATGGACCCCGGCAAGGTTGCGGCACAGTCGAGTCGAGGGACTGTCGGACCGCGGCTGGCCCGCTACCTCGCAAGGATCGAAAAGCTTGAGTCTGCCAGCGCCCGCAAAGCAGTCCATCCCGGCCCACCTGGCACGAGCGCTTGCATGGCAGCCGGGCCCGCCTGGCGGACGATGCCGTCGCCCCGGATGGCCCGGCCCACAGGCGGTGGCCCGAAAGGATCGCAAAGCTGGAGGGCCGCTGCGAATCTCTTTGTGCGTCCTTTGTGCCTTCGTGCCTTTGTGGTTGGCCGTAACTGCTTGGTTATGATAATCATGCTACATAGCATATCATAGAGAGATAATCGGCACATCTTTTTAGAATGTGATGTGTTTATGTGTTTATCATAACTAGTATGAAAATATTTTAACAAAGTTTTTATAGCATCTACAGCTCGTTGATCATCCATCGAGGATCGTGATAGAGCATGAAAATTACAAAGTGTGCAACTATTGCAGCAAGTGCGTTCGTATTACTGCTGCTATTAACAACTATGGCAATGGCAGGCGATCCGAACGGCTCTGGCACCTATACCGACGATATAGCCGGGCTGAAGATTGCAACAAACTTCGCATGGACACTCGTGGCCGCCTTTCTGGTATTCTTCATGCAGACAGGCTTTGCTTTGCTTGGTGCTGGTGCTCTGAGAGTGAAAAACACAGTCAACTATTTCACAAAAAGCTACATGGATTTCTCCATAGGCGCCCTGGCCTACTGGGCTGTAGGCTTTGCCCTCATGTTCGGCGGCTCTAAGCTATTTGCAGGCCTCGAAGATGGCAATAGCATTATTGGATGGAGCGGGTGGTTCCTTACTGGTGACGCCTATGACGTCTCAACCATGATGTTCTGGATGTTCCAGGTGGTCTTCGCGGCTACTGCAGCAACAATAGTCGCAGGTGCCTGCGCAGAACGGCTCAAGCTTCAGACCTACCTTATCTACAGCGGCATTGTCACGGCTGTTATCTACAGCATCTACGGCCACTGGGTCTGGGGCGGCGGCTGGCTGGCAACTCTGCCCTTTGGTGTGGGCGCCAGGGACTTCGCGGGATCCGGCGTGGTGCATGCAGTCGGCGGTCTTGTCTCTCTGGCGGCTATAATGCTCCTCGGGCCGAGGATCGGCAAGTTCAACAAAGACGGTACACCCAATGCCATACCGGGTCACGATGTGGGCTACATTGTCCTGGGCACATTTGTGCTCTTCTTCGGATGGTTCGGATTCAATCCGGGATCGACACTGGCAGCCACGGATCTTCGCATATCCGTGATAGCGGTCAATACCTTCCTGGCAGGATCCGCCGGAGCTGTGCTGGTCTGCTACTGGACATTCCTGAAGACGAAAAAGGTGGACATTGCCCTGACCTGCAACGGTGCTCTAGCTGGCCTCGTAGGAGTTACAGCACCCTGTGCCTACATACCCACCTGGGCGGCTGTTGTAATTGGATTGGTATCGGGATTCATAGTGATGTACGGCATAAGGTTCAACGAATGGGTGCTCAAGGTAGACGACCCAGTAGGCGCTGTGGCAGTACACGGTTATAATGGTCTCTGGGGTCTGCTGGCAGTGGGAATCTTCGCAGACGGCACCTATGGCGGAGTAAGCGGCCTTATTGTCGGCAATACCGGCCAGATGATGGCTCAGATCATTGACGCGGCAACTGTCGCCGTTTGGGCATTTGGGACAGGCTATATACTGTTTGCCCTGCTAAAGCATACCGTCGGCCTCAGAGCGTCAAGAGAAGAAGAGCTGGCAGGAATGGATATCAGCGAGCATGGATACTCCGCCTATCCGGAGTTCATTACTCAAGAGACAGGCGAAGGCCTTTCCGTAAAATCTTCTGAATTGGTGAGAACATGAAAATGATACAGGCGATAATCAGACCATCCAAGGTAGAAGACGTAAAAAATGCCCTTGACGAGGCAGGCTACGTAAGCCTGACCTCCATCGAGGTAAAGGGACGAGGTCGGCAGAAAGGCATAACACAGATTTGGCGTGGCGAAGAATACAAAGTGGACATGCTCCCCAAGGTGAAAGTGGAGATTGTTGTCCCGGATGAAAAAGAAGATGAGGCCGTCGAGCTGATAAGAAAAGCAGCACATACCGGGAACATAGGCGACGGAAAGATCTTCGTTTTACCTGTGGAAAAGACTATCAGGATCAGGACGGGCGAGACGAACGGCAAGGCGCTCTAGCCCTGCCTCGATTTTTCATATAGCCACTATGTTTCCACAGAACCGACATTTTTTTATTTTTTGCAATAACCAATATTAAGTATCAATTTCATAATTGTTATGATAATTTCTGCTATAGTTATGATCTTTCATCCAATAATAACATATACAGGAGCATTAAGTAGCATTAATTGACCTTCGTAGAAGGCAATTCTGGTGAAGGTCATGCGAAATTCACAGGAGGGATAAAGACGAAGAGACTAGGAATAATATTATTAATGGCCTTCATGACCAGTATTGCATCTGCAGAATATACCCTTCAGAACAATCTCACTCTGGAGATGAAACAAAGCGTGAGCGGCCAGGGCTATTTTATGAACTACAAGTACGCTAAGATGCCCAATACCCTGGGGCTCTCCGGAACAGGAAACAATGGTGTTGAAGTTCTGGACTACAGCCACGGCAGCGGCACGATCGATACCGAATCGACGCTTTCTACCGAGAGTTCCGATTATACCAATTACGGAGTCGAACAGAGCGATGAGTACGAGCCGGATTATACGGAGGCGCTGAGCTGTATTCAACTTAAGGAAGACAATTCCATGATCCAAAGCCCAATAGTCTTCAGCGTGGGTACGGGATTTTACGCAGCTAGTCCGCTACAGTTTAACTCCCTGCTAAAGGAAAAGACCTGGCTTAAGAATCGAGGATCTGCCACGCTGATGCACCACGAAGTCGAATATGCCCATGCCCTGGACAAGGAACTGGAAATCCTGGCCAAGGACTTCATCTCTGATGAGGACCCCAGCGTGAGCATGATGAACATCTCCGAGGATATGACAGACGGACGTGCGCACATCGGTCTATTGCAGGGCGATCCTGATATCGTATCCCGAGAAGATGACGACGAAAATATGTTCATAGTGAACACTGCCTGGAAGAAGCCGCTCGTGGATGTGGATGAAGATTACTGGGGAACTTACCACATCGAGAAGCTGATGAACCTAACGGCATCGGTTGATGAGATCGAGGAAGAGGACGACTGGCTGCCCTGCTGCTCCGGTGGATATCTGACCATGCCCGAAACATACCGGATGGGCGGCAACGGATTTGGATCAGATGTGACGGGCATCTTTGATTGCACTTGCTTTAGGGCTCTTGCTATTGCCGAGTTTCCAAGGTAAGCAAGAATACCTTGGTCCCTTTTTTTTACGGCAAAGCGCGATCATCCCACGGTGAAAACTCGCCCCCCTGTCAGTTGCCTTTTGATGATGCATTTGTGGGCAGGGAAATGAAAACATCTGCCTTCACAATTAAATTAGACGAGGAAACTGCTTCTCAGGCCACCTCTCTTTTCAGCATCATCGTCGCCGCAACAAAGAAGATCAGGAAGAATATGCCCAGCGCCAGCAGATCGGGATAGAGAATATCGCCGATCCCTGCTCCCTTGAGCATCACTGCTCGCAGGGCATGGGCGGCATAGGTGAGGGGAAGCGCGTAGGAGAAGGGCCGGATGAACTCAGGCACAGACTGCAGGGGCCACCAGATTCCGCAGAGGACGATTTGAGGGGTGATGATGAGGGGTATGAACTGCACCACCTGAAACTCGCTTCGGGCAAAGTTGGAGAAGAAGGAGCCCAAGACCAGAGCGCCAGCGCCGAGCAAGAGCACCACTGCCAGGGCCGTGAGGGCGCTGCCATTCAGTGGCACTTTGAAGCCGTAGGTAACTACAAAGAGGGTCGTGGCCGATTGCAGCAGGGTGAAGAGAGAGAAGCCCAGGACGTAGCCGGATATCATCTCCACCCTGCTGAGGGGCGAGACCATAAACTTCTCCAGCGTCCCCTGTGACCTCTCCCGGATGAAGGCGATGGCTGCATTGATGAAGGTAAAGAAGAAGACCACCAGGCCTAAAATAGCCGGGCCTACCGTATCCATCATTTCCAGGTCGTAGCCGAAGATGTAGCGCGTTACAATGGGACTTTCCACGAATCTTTCTGCTCCCAACTGCGGGATGGCCGTCTCCAGCCCGGTTTTCTCCGCGGCCACGCCAGCCTGCACTGCCGCGGCAATGTCTCCCGAGATCTGCAGGCTGCTGGCATCCAGCAGGACCTGCACCCCATCCGGCCCCAGCACCACAGCCCCGTCCAGCTGCCCTTCGCTGATGAGCTTCTCGGCGTCCGATTGTGAGCCCAAGTAAAGGATATCAAAGTCCTTGACCGATTCGATGTGCGCCCGCAGTGCAGCGTGCCCGCCACCGTCCACCAGCCCCAGGGCCACGCCGCTCATATCTCCGGAGAGGGCATAGCCAAAGAGAGTCATGAGAACGATGGGCGCGAAGACGATCAGGCCGATGGTGCGCCGGTCTCTCTTGAGCTGGCGAATGACGCGAAGAGCCACCACGCCTACGCGGCCCAAGGCCGAGCTCATGCTGCCTCCGAGAGACGCAGGAATGCCTCTTCCAGCCGCGGCTCCGCGAGCCTCAT
>JBFYLJ010000196.1:0-9488 GCA_041305465.1 Methanothrix sp. | reverse complement strand
CGGACGTAGACGCCCTGGGCGTCGATTTACTCTCGCTATCAGCTCACAAGATCTACGGGCCCAAAGGTGTGGGAGCGCTCTACATCCGCCGGGGCACGAAACTGGAGAGCATTGTGCAGGGTGGAGGGCATGAAAGAGGTCTGCGCTCGGGAACGGAGAACGTGGCAGGTATCGTTGGCCTGGCAGAGGCGGCAGAGCTTTGCGGCGAGAGCATGGCTGCTGAGGAGCAAAGATTGAACAAGCTTTGCGACCGGCTCGCCGCAGGGGTCCTGGGAAGGGTCAAGGATGCCTGGATCAATGGGACCATGAAGAGAAGACTTCCCGGAAACCTGAATTTCGGCTTTTCCTATGTGGAGGGCGAATCGCTGCTCCTCTACCTCGACGCAAAAGGCATAGCCGTGTCTACAGGATCGGCCTGCTCCTCTCACAAGCTGGAGCCATCCCACGTATTGCTGGCGCTGGGCCTCAAGCCGGAAGAGTGCCACGGCTCCCTGAGGATCACCATGGGCCGGTCAAACACTGAGGAAGAGGTGGACTATGTGGCAGACTGCATCGCACAAGCTGTGGAGAGGTTTAGAGGCATATCTGCTTTAGGAAGAGAGAGATAATTAAAACCTTATATTTTGAAAATTGCAGGCATATTCAAAAAATCTGAATGTGGGAGTTGTGTCTGATCAGTGCTCGGCAGCCTTCCTGGCAGCCACCGCGATGCCCCGCTTGATCTGCAACATCTCCTCAGGCGCAAGAATCGCGGTTCCCGTGGCCAGCAGCAGGTCCCGGGCGTCCACAACCAGCACCTCTTCCCCAGCCCTGATCTCCGGATCCACACTCAAGACGTGCTTGGCAAAGAGGTTGCCTCCTTTGGCGACGAATGGCGCAGCATCTTCCATTGCCACCACCCGGAGAAGTGGGCTTGGCAAGAAAGAATGCAGCCTTCCCGCGCCCAGCATGCTGAGCGTCAAGAGGTTGTCGCTGGCTCGAACCGTGGCGATTCGCTCCTTCTTGGAGTAGAGGTATCTAAGTCGGCGCGTCTTGGAGAGGCTGTAGGTTGTATCCTCGGGAAAGAGGGCCTCCCCCGCTCCCCGGCCAAACTGATAATCAGCTATAATCCTGGCACGCTTTAGCATCTCATGTCCTTCCAGCCGTCCCCTCTAACAGCCGACAATAAAGAGTTATGGCTTGATCTTGATCCAGAGGTTGAGCCAAAATCCTGCATGCAAATGGTGTCATCACCATAATCTATTTTGCTCTCCTCATTGCATCTCCTCCAATCCTGATAGCATGACTATATACTGGTGATTTGATTTGAAGCCTTTAAGCGTTGAAGATCCCGAAGTCGCAGCCGCGATCCAGTCTGAGCTGGAGCGGCAGCGAAATAACATAATTCTGATCGCCTCTGAGAACTTCGCAAGTAGAGCCGTCATGGAGGCCCAGGGCTGCGTAATGACCAATAAGTATGCGGAAGGCTACCCTGGCAAACGCTACTACCGCGGCACAGCCTGTGTGGACATCGCCGAAGATCTGGCTCGCGAACGCTGCAAAAAGCTCTTTGTCGGCGCAGAGCATGTCAATGTGCAGCCGGTCAGCGGCACTCAGGCCAATATGGCAGCCTACTTTTCCGTGCTCAAACTTGGCGACACCATCATGGGCATGAATCTGGCCCACGGCGGCCACCTCTCGCACGGCAGCCCGGTCAACTTCTCAGGCAAGATGTACAAGATCGTGCCCTACAGCGTCTCGCCCGAGACGGAGATGCTCGACTACTCCGAGATGGCAGCCATTGCCAGAAAGAACAAGCCTCAGCTCATAGTTGTGGGCGCCTCCAGCTATCCCAGAACCATCGACTTCAAGGTCGTCCGCGAGATCGCCGACGAGGTAGGGGCAAAGGTCATGGCAGACATAGCCCACATCGCGGGCCTGTGCGCCGTGGGCGCGCATCCAACACCTGTGCCTTACGCAGATATCATTACCACTACTACTCATAAGACCCTGCGAGGGCCGAGAGGCGCTCTGATTATCTGCAAAGAGGAGCTTGCTTCAGCCATTGATAGGTCTGTCTTCCCAGGCACCCAGGGAGGGCCTTTTATGCATGCAATAGCAGCAAAAGCGGTGGCTTTCAAAGAAGCACTGGCACCCGAATTCAAGAAGTACCAGTTCCAGGTGGTCAAGAATGCTCGCGTCCTGGCGGACAGGCTTGTGGAAAACAAATTCGATCTGGTATCAGGCGGCACCGACAACCACCTCATGATGGTCAAGCTGATCAAGGAAGGCATCACCGGCAAGGTTGCCGACGAGACTTTGGAGAGAGCGGGCATAACCCTGAACAAGAACATGATACCCTTTGATCCTGCAACGCCATTCGTTACCAGCGGCATTCGCATCGGCACACCCGCCATGACCACCAGAGGCATGAAAGAGACGGAAATGGTGAAGATTGCCGAAATGATCACCAAAGTAATTCGGGACATTAAGAACGAAGAGACAATAGCTGATGTTCGAAGGCAAGCCACAGAGCTGTGCGCGCAGTTCCCGCTCTATCCGGATCTGCCGTGATTGATATGATAATCGATGGAAAGGCTCTGGCGGCAGACGTTGAGATCGAGACTGCCCAGAAGGTCAAGAAGCTTGCAGAAAAGGGGATTGTACCGGGCCTTGCCACTGTGCTGGTGGGCGAGAATCCTGCCTCGCAGATGTACATCAGGCTCAAGCATTCCGCCTGCACCAGGGTAGGCATTCGCTCGGAGAATGTGGTCCTTCCCGAGAACAGCTCAGAGGAAGAGCTGATCGCCAAGATCCAGGAGCTTAATGGCCGTCCGGACATTAACGGCATTCTCCTGCAGCTCCCATTGCCCAGGGCCCTGAGCCCTCAAAAGGCCATGATGAGCATCTTGCCTGAGAAGGATGTGGATGGATTTCATCCTGTGAACATGGGCGCCCTTCTCTTAGGTGCAGAGCGCCTCGTGCCCTGCACACCTCGGGGCATCATCTATGCCCTGGAGCGACTGGGCAAGAAGCTTGAGGGGGCAGAGGCCGTGATTGTGGGGCACAGCAATGTGGTAGGCAAGCCTCTGGCTGCCATGCTGCTCAATCGCAATGCCACGGTGCAGGTCTGCCACGTCTTCACCAGGACCCTGGCCGAGCACACCAGAGATGCCGAGATATTGATAGTGGCGGCAGGCGTTCCTGCCCTGATCAAGAAGCATATGGTCAAACCCGGCGCCATTGTCTTTGATGTGGGCATAAATCGAGTTGGAGACAAGACGGTGGGAGATGTGGACTATGATGCCGTAAAGGAGATCGCTTCAGCCATAACTCCAGTTCCGGGCGGAGTAGGGCCGCTCACCGTAGCCATGCTGCTCTCACAGACGGTGCTTGCGACAGAGAGGCAGGCCAGGGCTTCGGAGGTCTAATTAGGTGGCCAGGAGATGTTCTTGCCCATGAGTTCATTGAGACCAAGTAAGGCACTCCTGGTGGTTGACGTCCAGAATGATTTTTGTCCTGGCGGCGCTCTGGGCATCCGCGGGGGTGACAGGATCATCCCTATTCTTAATCGGTACATAAAGTTTTTTGAGACGGAAAGATTGCCTATCTTTCTAACGCGTGACTGGCATCCCAGAGTCACCAGGCATTTCCAGCAGTTCGGCGGAGTATGGCCGGTCCATTGCATCCAGGGGGGCTTGGGGGCACAGTTTCATCCTGAGTTGCAGCTTCCGAGAGAGGCCCTGGTGATGTCCAAGGGCATGGACCCGGAAGAGGACAGCTATTCGGCCTTTCATTCCACGGACTCGAGCGGAATGCTGCTGGCGAATTTGTTAGATGATCTGGGAGTTGAGCAGATCTACATCGGTGGACTAGCTACCGATTATTGCGTGAAATATTCCGCTTTGGATGCCATCAAAAATGGACTGGATGTTTATATTCTTGCCGATGCCATCGCCGGGGTGAACCTGCAGCCGGAAGATTCCGACCTGGCGATGGAGGAAATGGTTCGCTGCGGAGCCAAAATAATATGTGATTAAATTTTATAATCATTTGAATTTTTAATATCGAAAAGATTGTGTAGTCCCGAAACCTTCGGGACTCTATATGAAGTCTATGCTTCGAAACATTTAATAATATGTTTTGTGCCAACTTGTGAATTATGATAGATCAGTTGCAGACTATAGGCATCATTATAGGTATCATAGCCGGTATCACTACTATTATTAGGCCATTTTTTAGCTGTCAGTAGAAAAAATAGTACTTCATTCCTAATCGTTTCAATATTAAGTGGTATGGCAATAATCTTCATTTCTTTTGCTATCATTCATGGCAATTGGACTTCAGAGAATTTCAAAATGTATCTGTTTATTTCTCTCTTCGCGTTTTTGCCACTTGGTATTTATAAAGCATATACAAAAACGCAACCGTTTTTCGAGATTATGAAATACATCATTATCTTAGCAGTATTATATAGTTTAGTAATTATAGTAATTTATATACAGAATCATGCAGCATGAATCTTCGCAAAAGTAGATCTTTTGCGAATTTCACTATGTGCAGGACTAATTTAGCGATCTATGAAATTAAAATTTGGATTAGCATAATGATGCACATTTCAATTATATAGACCTCATAGTGTTTTCAATCTTTCTCGAAGTTTCCTGCACTCCTCAAGTCCACGCTCATCAAGCGCATAAGTCATCTCGCTCCCGGTCGGATGCTTTAGAATGTAGTTCAAAGCTGTAAGATCGCGTAATGCTTTCTCAGCTTTGTGGCCCTGAAGCCTGGGTTTGCCCATAAAGTATGGCTTGGGAACGTGGGACCCTTTCCCGCCCTGAGTAGCCCTGCAAAGGCTATAGAGGATTAGCTTCTGAATCTCAGTAAGATCGATGTCGTTCTATAATTAACCCTCCCAACGGTTTGATACATATACATAGTATGGTGATAGTTATATTTAGTATTTTGCCTTGTAAAATTATTTTATATAGCATTTTTTTGTTCAAAAAATATTCCATATTGGACTAAATTTGCAGATAACACATTCCTAATTAGCTAATCATAGATATACGTAATTTGGATAGTCTTAAATAGGTTCATCATAGACAACATATAGGCGAGGAATGCAGGGCATGAATCCAGGAATAACAGGGGCGGACGGAATGAGGGCTGCGCGAGATGCCAGAGTCCGAGAAGGGCTTGATACCGACTATGAGCTCTATAGAGTGATTAACAGAAATCCAGGGTCCAGCATATACGAATTGGCCAAAGAGCTGGGATGGTCAAGCGGCAAAGTATACGGATCTGTTCGGCGATTAGAAAGAGATCATTGGATAAGGACAGAGAAAGCCGAAAGATGTGGCAGATCTGTGCTAAAAGTAAAACCAGTCGAATGGTTTGAGTTCTTGACACCAGAAGAGATTGAAGAGTTCAAAAACATGGATTTTTAGGCAAAGGGAGCCCATCACCGCTCCTCTTGCCAATGGATGCTAAGCCCGTCCTCACACCTTCGGCTCCAGCCTTCTTCTCACCGATTCGGCATGTGCCTTCAGGCCTTCCGCCTCGGCCAGAGTGGTAATAGTATCCTCGAGGTCCAGCAGCCCCTCATCGGTTATCATCTGCACAGAGATCTTCTTGGTGAAGTGGTCCACATTCAGTCCCGAGAAGGTTCTGGCGTGCCCGGAGGTGGGAAGCACGTGATTGGTGCCGCTGGCATAGTCGCCTGCCGCTACGGGCGTGAACTTGCCTAAAAACACGCTCCCAGCGTTACGAATGTGCCTGAATACATCCATTGGGTCCCGGGTGATTATCTCCAAGTGTTCGGGCGCAAAGGCATTGCAAAAGTCCACAGCCTGATCCATACCATCGGCCAGGAGAACTGCGCTGTGCTCCAGACTCTGCTCCACTATCTCGCGGCGAGCTGCTCCAGCGGTTTGAATGCCCAATTCCTCGATCACAGCACTGGCCAGCAGGTCGTCTAATGCCACCAGCACGGAAATGGACTTAGGATCATGCTCCCCCTGAGCGATCATGTCAGCGGCGATAACTCCCGGATCGGCGGTCCGGTCGGCCAGGATGAGAACCTCGCTCGGGCCTGCCGGAAAATCTATCTCCACGCTGCCTCGAAGGAGCATCTTGGCCGCAGTGACGTAGACATTGCCCGGCCCCACAATCTTTTGGACTCGCTCGATGCTCTCAGTGCCTAGGCCCATAGCAGCTATGGCCTGAGCTCCGCCCAATTTGTAAATCTCATCTGCTCCTGCCTTGTCGGCAGCCACTAGAGTCAGAGGAGTTATGGAGCCGTCCGCTTTGGGTGGGGTGCATACCGCTATCCTGGAGACACCGGCCACTTTTGCGGGGATTATGTTCATCAATGCAGAGCTGGGATAAGAGGCTCTCCCGCCCGGCACATAGGCGCCCACAGAGTCGAGGGGCACGATCTTCTGGCCAACAGAGACACCGGGAGAAATCTCGGTCATCCACAACTGCCGCTCCTTTTGCAGCCTGTGGAATTGGAAGATATTTTCTGCTGCATCGGACAAGGCTTCTAAGAGCCTTTCTTCCACCTGGTCGTAAGCTGCATCAATCTCTTCTTCGCTTACTCTCAGGTCATCGAGACGAGCACCCTCAAATGTCTCAGTGAACTTGAAGAGCGCTTCATCACCCTTGCTTCCCACTTCCATAATAATCTCGTTAACTGCCGAAAGCACCTCGGAAATGCCCACATCTCGAGAGAGAAGGGCCTCTAGCTCTTCATCCTTCAGCTTACTTAGCATCTTTGTAATCATCTATTATTGCCTCCAATGGAATTGCTCCTGCCCCTCTGTCCTCTGTAAAGGGAGACGACGCGCTCCAGGCTGTCCGCCTCCTCAAGAGATTTATCGTACCTAACGGCGACCATCCTGGGAAAACGCAGAGCATATCCGGAAGAGTAGTTGGGACTATGCTGTATCTCCTCGTAAGCCACCTCGAAGATCACCGCCGGCTTGATCTCCACTTCCATGCCCTTCTCCAGAATAATCAGCTCCCTGAACATTTCCGTGAGCTCTGCCAGAGACTCATCTGAAAATCCCGTTGCCACAAAGCCCATATCCAAGAGATTGCCGGTAGCAGTGTCCTGGCATCCCAGCCGGTAAGAGCCGAGTAAGCTCGCTCTGCGGCCCTCGCCCCATTTTGCGCCTATTACCACCAGATCCAAAGTCTCCATAACCGGCTTGATCTTCAGCCAGTTCTTGCCCCTCTTTCCTGGAGCGTATACAGAGGTGGGATTCTTTATGATAATCCCTTCATGGCCGGCTGCCAGAGCCTGACGGTAGATCTCCTCAGCGGCTTCAACATTACTGGTGAGGACCTGACCGGCAAGAAGATTGGGATTGGCAATCTTCTCCAGGAGCTGTCGTCTCTCGACAAGAGGCAGATCTGTCACGCTCCTCTCATCCAGATAGATCAAATCGAAGAGGAAAAGGCGTAAGGGAATCTTGGCGGCAAGCTTTTCTACATTGTATTTTCTGCGAAAGCGTTTTAAGATATCCTGGAAGGCCATGGGCCGGTCGTCTTTGCCTATGGCCACAGCCTCCCCATCCAGTATGGCGCTCTTTGCGTTAATCTCTCTGGCAGCCGAGACAATCTCCGGCAGAGATGCCGTCACATTCTCCAGGCGCCGCGAGAATATTGCAACATGGTCTCCATCTTTATGAATCTGCACGCGAGCGCCGTCATACTTCCATTCGATGGCTGCTGTCTCGATATCAGCCAGCGAGGCTGCAATGCTCTCGCCTAGCTGTGCCAGCATCATCTTGATGGGGTGATTGATCATGACCGATAGCTCCGCCAGAGTGCCGCGCCTAGCGTTCACTGCCACCTGGCCCATATCGTTGGTGAGGTTGTAGGCCTGCTCTACCGTCTTTGCATCTACGCCGCTTTTGGAAAACGCCAGAGCGACGGCATCCCGCATGCCTCCTTCACCAATACCGATTCTCATATCCTCAATGGCCAGGCGTGCGATATACCTGGCCTCCAGAGGGCCTGCCTGGCTGAATAGAAATTGCAGATTTTTAACTTTGATGTCCTGGCTTTTCTTGCCGGAAGCGCGAGCAATTGCCACAAATCGCTCATAAACGTCGGCAATGGTGAGCGGCTCTGCTTTTTGGAAGGCAGCAAAGCCAAGCGGCCTTCTCTTCTCCACAACGCCGACGGCAACCAGTCCCGGATCACCGGTAGCGCGAAGCATTTCCGAGATCTGCTCGGCCGGGCATCCGCAGGCTTTAGCAAGGGCCTCGTAGAGGATGCTAGGCCCAACGCCCATTACCAGATTCATGCTGGGGGGAAAGAGGGTGCCCATACAATAGCTACAGGCCACAGAGAGTTCAGACTCATCCAGGCCTGATATGAACGCTGCGACTAGATCGATCTTCTCCAGGGAGCCGGATACTGCCTCAACCTTCTGGCAGAGCTGTGCAAAGGCAAGAAAGCTGGTCATTTAGAATATGGCATCGATGCGTTTCGTCCTGTAGATGCTGATGATGTCGGTCAGAATGGCGGAAGCAGTCTCGATGGATCCGGCACCTAGGCCTGTTACGGTTATGGTTCCAGATAGATCGGTGTAGATTGCCGCGGAGTTCAGGGTTCCAGACACCGCTATGGGGCTGCCCAGCGGCACCAGAGTGGGCCGCACGGTGAGGGCTGGCACATCACCGATAAGCTTGATGGCATAACCGCGCTTCTTGGCCAGAGCCAGGGCCTCGGGTGTGACGCCGGTAATGCCGGTCACATCCACATCGCTGTACTTGATGTTCATGTTGAAGAGCGAATTGGCCAAGATGACCACCTTTCCAGCCGTGTCCACCCCCTCAACATCATAACTGGGATCCGCCTCGGCGATTCCCATGTCCTGGGCCTCGCTCAGAGCATGAGCATATGGTATTCCTTCCTCAGTCATGCGGGTGAGGATGTAGTTGCAGGTGCCGTTGAATATTCCTCGGATGCCGAAGATGGTGTTGCCCACCAGCGTGCGTTCCACCAGGCTGATGAGAGGCATGGTGCCTCCTACGGTGGCCTCAAACTTCATCATCACACCGTTGTCCTCAGCCAGCTTCTTCAGGCGGCTGTAGGAGACCACCAGCGGCCCTTTGTTGGAGGTGACGACATGCTTGCCGCTGGAGAGGGCAGCTTCCATGTGCCCAAGGCCAGGTTGACCGTGTACGATGTTAGTGGGAGTGACCTCGACCACCAGGTCGGAATCGATAGCGGATATAGCCTCTTTGCCCTTCATGCTGGTGGTGGCAACGTTGGCCAGTGTCCTCTCCCCCAAAATCCTATCCGCATCCACACCATCTTCCGCCATTACGGTGCCGGTATGATCGGTGACGCTGATCAGCTTGATGTTCAAGCCCATATCCCTGAGCATCTTCTTCTTGCGACTGAGAACATCGACCACGCCGTGGCCGACAATGCCGTAGCCCACCAGGGAAACTTTGATGTCCCTCATATTCAGACCGCCTCCGCTTCTA
>JBFYLJ010000195.1:0-5090 GCA_041305465.1 Methanothrix sp. | reverse complement strand
CAGAGGTCTATGGCCCTGGCCATCATCCTGCCTTCGCTGATTTTGGGCGCATTCCTGGCCTATGCCATTTACAAGGTCGCACGAGCTCGGTTAGCCGTTCCGGTGTTAGGCCACATTGTCGGCGAAGAGGCGGTGGCCATTGACAGGCTGGACCCGCGAGGCTACGTGCTCTTTCAGGGAGAGTACTGGCAGGCAGAAGCTGATGATACGGTAGAAAAAGGCGATATGGTGGTGATCACCGGCAAGGAAGGCGCCGAATTGAGGGTGAAACTACTAAGACATCTTAAATAAATTGCAAGTAATATTGATGAAGGGGATGAAATTAATGAGCAAGACTTGGATAATGTTGGCAATTGCCATAATATTAACCCTTAATTGTGTCAGCGCCGGTATGGTAAGCCTGACTTATGATGACGGCAGTGTAGATGATGCCGCCTGGATCGATGAACATAGGGGCCACGGCGTGGTCTTTACTGCCCCGGTCGATAATTGGAAGCTATCCCAGGTAGCCATTTTAGGAAAGCTGGTTGAGCCATCCCAATCCGAGATATTTGTGGTTGAGGTTTGGGATCAAAACCTATCGCTTCTGTATAAGACTGCCGATAAAGCCAGAGCATATTTCGGCGATAACCTGACCTGGTCAATAATTGACCTGCCTGATGTCCAGGTCTCCGGTAATTTTCTCATCGCTTTCTTCGAGTTCGCCGGGGTATGGCAAGGAGTTGACAAGTCCCCTTCATCAGGCAGATCGGTATTGGTCTCCAGAAATCCCAACCGAATACTGAATTGGAGTGTGCAAAATAGTACCCAGAACCAGACCAACTGGATGATCCAGGCGATAGGACATTCTCCAGAGCCCAATCTTACCATTGAAATCATATCTGATACGGCGAGTGAGATGAACCCTTCGAAGATAAAGGCAATTGCCACAGACCCGGATGGGAATCTCAAAGGCGCCACAGAATACGTTGTAGACAATAAGACCAAGGAGATCGTCTGGGCACAGGCAGAGGAGATGACGGGTAGCAACTCTGAGGCGGAGTTCTCCTGGCCAGGGGCCATGTTTAGGATTTCGGCAAACGGCCAAGATGAGGGAGCAATATATGCAATCAATAACCAGGGGGTAGTGGCGAATATGAGCAGTCTGCTCACATACTCTGCCCCCTGCATCATTGCACTGAATGAAAAAGTGAACTTCAGCGCTGTGGCTTATTTCGGTGAAGATGGGCAGCTTAATGCATTGATAGATTCGTATGGACTGTCTCATTACCTCTCGCAGGAGATCCTGAATACCACAATGCCCGGCACAGATTACGAGAAGTTTGCAAAGAATAATATTACCATAACCAAAGATAAGAGCAAGATCGGCTTTATGAATGTGAGGGTACCTGCCAGACAAGATGAGCAGGCATCGAAGATAATCGGGCCGATAGTGCTCTCAGGCACAGCATATTCCCATTACGATCTCAAATTATTGCGATCGAATGCAGGTATGGGTGAATATATTGCCATAGTCAAGGTAGAAGATAACGCATCTAACGTATTGAGCAATATTGCCGAGAAGACGATCAAGGTGAAGTGATTTTATAAGAACACAAAAAAGTTAAATAGAATCGGTTGGAAATTGGCGTACTTATTTTTAAAACGCCTCGCTTTTTTTTTGGCGTCGTTATTGGAGGGATGCAATATGTATGCATTAAGGGCTGATGAGCTAGGACTGGAGAAAGAAGGATTTATCGGAATGGGATGGCTTCGCGAACTACCTGACATCAGGGACTACACCATTAATACACCCGCAATTAAGGACTTGCTCGGCAAGATAGCGTTCCCTAAAGCGACACCAACATCATCAGACTTGAGGGCTTGGTGCCCACCAATTGAAGACCAGGGCCAGCTAGGATCGTGCACAGCAAATGCTGGAGTGGGCATATTCGAGTACTTTGAGAAAAAGGCCGCCAATTCATATCTCGACGCTTCCCGTCTATTCCTTTACAAGACCACCAGAAATCTCATGGGCGTCACCGGCGACACAGGGGCGTACCTCAGGACTACTGCGGCAGCTATGCTTCTTTTCGGAGTTCCGCCTGAAAAATACTATCAATATATAATCAGTAAATTCGATGATGAACCGACCGCATTTTTGTATGCATTTGCCGAGAACTACAAGGCTCTAGTGTATTACCGGTATGACCCTCCAGGAACGACAAAGACGAAGCTGTTGACATCCATAAAGGAAAACCTCTCTGCAGGACTGCCTTCCATGTTCGGATTTACAGTCTACAGCTCAATTGTTCAAGCTTGTGCATCAGGCGAGATACCATATCCAGCTAGTGGCGAAAAAGTGCTGGGAGGTCATGCCATAGATGCTGTGGGATATGATGACGCGAAGGTTATCACCAACGCCAATAACAAAAAAACCACCAAAGGGGCCTTATTGATCAGGAATAGTTGGGGCACCGGTTGGGGCAGCAAAGGTTATGGCTGGTTGCCGTACGATTATGTCTTAAACGGTCTGGCCAGCGATTGGTGGTCACTGATGAAAGCCGAATGGATTGACACCGGCATGTTCGGCATTTAGGAGATGTTCCAAACTTTTTTTGCGAGATTTTAGGGGCGGTTTGGCTTGATCCCCCGCCCCAGCTTCTTTAACTCCTGTGGATCATGGTGCCCACGCCTTCCGTGGTGAGCAGCTCCAGCAGTATGGCGTGATGCTTTCTGCCGTCTATGATGTGGGCTTTCTCCACACCGCTTCGCACGACTGTTACGCAGGCTTCTACCTTAGGGATCATGCCGCCCTTGATGACGCCCTCCGCTACCAAGCGGTCAAAGTCGGAGGCAGGAAACTCAGAGATGACGCTTGCCGGGTCATTCGGATTCATGCGCACACCTTCCACATCTGTGATGGAAAAGAGCTTCTTGGCCCGCATGGCCACAGCCACAGCTCCGGCTACAGTGTCGGCGTTAACATTGAGGTTATTGCCCTGGTCGTCGGCTGCAATTGGAGAGATTACAGGAATATAGCCCTTGCCGGCCATGATCATGAGTATCTCCGGGTCCACCTTCTCCACATCGCCCACGAATCCCAGGTCCACAGGCTGCATGCCCTCCACTCTGAGCAGTGCCTTTTTCCTGGCCTTAAGGAACATGCCGTCCTGGCCGGAAAGGCCAATGCCCTTGCCTCCGTGCTTGCCGATGAGGTTAACAAGCTCCGCATTGATATTGCCCAGCAATACCATGCGTGCGATGCCCAACGTCTCCTTATCGGTGACGCGCAGGCCTCCCACGAATTCGGCCTTCTTGCCAAACTTCTCCATAGCCTGGGAGATCTCAGGTCCGCCGCCGTGCACAATGATGGGATGAATGCCGATGTAGCGAAGGAGCACCACGTCCTGGATGAAATCCTCCAGGACGGCCCGATCAGACATGATTGATCCCCCTATCTTGAAGACCATTATGCTGTCATAGAACTCACGAATGTAAGGCAGAGCCTCGATGAGAATCTGTTCTCTCTTGATGGTCACTTATCATACACCTCTATTCGATAAACAGCAGCACGTCGCCAGGATTGACTGTTGTCCCTTCTTTGATGTAGATCTCTTTTACAGTTCCGTTCTTATTGGCCAGGATGTTCTGCTCCATCTTCATGGCCTCTATGACGACCACTGCATCTCCATCTGCCACCTTATCGCCCTTCTTGACCTTGTAGCGAATGATAACGCCCTGCATGGGCACGGTTAATCCATCCTTGGGAGCTTTGGGAACAGCCTCCTCGATGGTCATGCCAGCCGGGGCAACCTTGACCAGATAGGACTCGCCATCAATCTCTACATTCAGGGCCATAGGCTCTGCCTTCAGAGGAGCTGAAGCTGCTGCATCGGGCGCCTTTTTGACCAGTTGCTCTTCTACAGCCGCGCCCTGAAGGAACTTAATGGCCACCTGCGGATAGAGGGCATAAGTGAGATAATCCTCTTCCTGCTTGGCCAATTTCAAAGCATCGACTGCTTTCCTGGCGTTTTCATATTCCGGTTGCAATAGATCCGCGGGGCGCACGGTAATGGGCTCCTCATCGCAGAGCACCTTTAACCTGACCTGGGGATTGATCATAGCAGGCGACTTCCCGTAAAGGCCCTTGACATAGTCTTTGACCTCTTTGGGGACCATCTTGTATCGATCGCCCGTAATTACATTAAGAACTGCCTGAGTGCCCACTATCTGGCTGGTGGGTGTGACCAGTGGCGGATATCCCAGGTCTTTTCGAACCTTCGGTATCTCAGCGAGCACATCTTCCCACTTGTCCATTGCCTTCTGCTCGATGAGCTGGGAGACCAGGTTAGAAAGCATTCCGCCGGGAACCTGATAGATCAGAACATTGGTATCCACGCGCGCAGTGATAGGGCTAAAGACGGGCGCATAAATTTCCATGATCTTCTCAAAGTACCTCTTAATCTCAGTAAGAAGCTCCAGATCCAGGCCCGTGTCGTAGGGCGTTCCCTGCAGCGATGCCACCAGGCTCTCTGTGGCGGGCTGTGAGCTGCCGCCGGAGAGCGGCGATATGGCAGTATCCAGGATGTCAACTCCGGCCTGACAAGCATGGAAGTAACTCATCTGAGCCATCCCGCTGGTGCAGTGAGTATGGAGATTCACCGGCAGGTTGACCTCCTTTTTCAAAGCCCGGATGAGGTCGTAGGCATTTTGAGGGGTGATAAGTCCAGCCATATCCTTGATGCAGATTGAGTCGCATCCCAACTCAGCTAGCAGGACGGCAAACTTCGCGAAGCCCTCATTACTATGCACGGGGCTGATAGTGTAGCTAATGCCTCCTTGAACGTGCTTCTCCATTTTTTTTGCAGCTTTGATCGACCGCTCCATGTTACGAATATCGTTCACAGCATCGAATATCCTGAAAATATCGACACCATTATTGGCCGCCTTCTCCACAAACTTGTCCACTAGATCGTCAGCATAATGTCTGTATCCGACCAGGTTCTGCCCGCGAAGCAGCATCTGCATCGGAGTATTCGGCATGGCCTTCTTTAATGCCCTTAGCCTTTCCCAGGGATCTTCGTTCAGGTACCGAATGCAGGTATCGA
>JBFYLJ010000194.1:0-11124 GCA_041305465.1 Methanothrix sp. | reverse complement strand
GCGATCGCGAGGGATTTCCCATGCGTGCAGATCTGCCCGGCACAAAGCGCAGAAAGATCCTGCTCTCCAAGGGAACCGGATATCATCCTGCAGCCGAAGGAAAGAAGAAGAGAATGAGCATCCATGGAAGGGATATTTCTCCCGATGTCGGCCAGATAAACGTCAAGGTTGTTGAGGCCGGCGCCAAGTCCATAGAAGAGCTGCTGGGCAAGACACCCAAAGAAGAAAAAGCATAATTAGGGAAATTCGGTCGGATGGCAGGTACCATCCTTCCGCTATAACCCATATTCTTATCAAGTATTTTTTATATCGAATTGTTTTGTGCATTTGAGTTTGGTTGTTATCAAATTTTCAGTCTTTATTGATCCTGCGAGTCCGATCCACCCAAAATCCATGCGCGTGACGCGAGCGGCACAGGGATCTGCGCGCGCATTACTGATTTCATCTGCGCGGGACTGAGAGCGGCAAAGAGGGCATTCATTAGCCGGTCGCTCTTCATGGCCAGATCCACCATTTTCCTTATCCGGACCGATCGCGAGAGCTGCACCCCGAACTCTTCGCGAATGCACGACGCATAGTCAGCGAGAGCCATTTTGCCCTGCAACTGACCTATTGCCGCCTCTCCTGCAATCCTTCCCGCCACCACAGCCAATGGTATTCCTCCCCCGCTGGTGGCCATGACGTGTCCTGCGGCGTCTCCCGCCAAGAGCATATTGCCTTTTTGTATGGCACCAGAGGTCCCGCCCGAGGGCACCAAGCCCCTCATGACGGCAAGAACTTCTCCGTCCGCCAGTTTTTCCGCCGCGATGGGGTGCTCGCGGATGAATCGGTCCAGTATGATGGAAAGCTTTTGGCCGGCCATGTAAGACGATCGCACCCCAATGCCCACATTGGCCGTGTCCTGACCCAGGGGAATTATCCAGGCGTATCCACCAGGAGCATAGCGAGCTGAGAAGTACATCTCCGCCGCAGTTGCATCAATATTCACATCGGCCATCTCATATTCCAGGCAGATGCCGGTCTCCTGTATTGGATTTCCCATGGCTCGGGAGACGATCGAGTGCGGACCGTCTGCGCCTATTATTATCTGCGGCCTGATCTTTCCGTTGAAGTGACCGGAAAGCTGCACCATGCCTTCCTCAAGACGGGCACGGGTCGCGGGCAGAACTCTTGCTCCGGCGCTCGCTGCGCGTGCGGCAAGGTAGCGATCGTATGCCCGCCGATCCAAGACCCGCCCTGCCACAGCAAACTGCTTGGAGTCACCCGAAGGAGAATAGATGCGCTGCAATTGTGTGCGATGCAAAATATAACGCAGTGGAATCTCCCTTAGCGTCTCCGGCAGACGGGCGCGGGGCATGAGCTTCTCCAGCTCGAATGCTTCCGGAAGAAATCCGCCGCATTGCACGGGGCTGCCAATCTCGCTCTTCCTGTCAACCAGCAAGACCTCCTTGCCCGAAGCTGCGATAGCCTGTGCGGCTGTGCTGCCCGCAGGACCTGCCCCCACCACTGCCACCATAACATCTTCTTTCATCTTGCCTTCATGTCAAGAGCTGCCAGCGTCTCTTCTATCTCCTCGTACGCCAAAAATAGCTCGTCCTTCAGCCTCTGTGTCTGCTCAAGCCTCGGCTCCGCGGATAGCCAGATATGGCTCTTATCACCGCGCACCATCTTGACGCAGGCCAGCATATCCGCCTGGGTGAGACGGTAGACGATGTGGCTTCCCGTAGGCGTAAACCAGACAGGATACTTCTGCGTGATCATCACCACAAAGCGCTCCCACGCCAGCCCCCTCGGTGCGTCCCCTCGACCGCTTTCGCTCGCGGCAGCATGGCTGATTGCCAAGTTGAGGTGAGATCGTTCTCCTGCGATCTTCTCTTCGATGAGTGCGGCGATCCGCATGTAGCGCGCGCTCTCTCTATCGACTCGGGGTAGATCGCGACTAAAGACCTTCTCTGCAATCTCAGGAAAGAAGGCAGCCAAATGAATGTCCGGTTCCGGCTTTGTGGCCAATGATACACCGACAAAGAATAGAGCGCTTAAGGTCAGGCCGACCAGCACTCCATGCTCGGTCAGATAGGGCGAGATGCTGTCCAGCGGCTGTTTCAGCCAGAATTGCTCATAGGAGATGAGAAGGATCTGTGTTCCGCCCCCTGCTATGAGCGCCGCCATGGCCCCCCACCGGTTGGCGCGCTTCCAGTACAGTCCGCCGATGATGGGGAAGAAGTAGGATGTTGTACCGATCACCGTGGCTATGATCACTGCATCGACGATGCTGTTCGCATTTAGAGCAATGGCAGCCGCGACGAAAATCATGATTATAACCAGAATTCTGTTGATGACCAGCATCTCCTTCATGGTGGCAGCAGGCCGCAAGTGCCGCTGGACCAGGTCGCGAGAGATACAGGAAGCTGCCGATGTGGCAAAGGTGTCGGTGCAGGACATGGATGCCGCGGCAAAACCTATGGTAAGAAGGGCCAGAAGCCATCCAGGAACGTTATCGCTGATGAGCTTGAGATAGAGCATCTCCGCCTCAACCTCTCCCGTCGGCGGGGGGTAAAGCACGGAAAGACCGATAGCTGTGAGAAAGCAGCATAGGTAGACCATGGCCAGCAAGACGCTGCCCAGCATCAAGCCACGCCTCGCGGAAGCGGCATCGCGTGCCGCCCAGATCTTCTGCCAGGGGTCTTGTTCGGCCACCCAACCGGGTAAGAGGGCCACCAAAAAGACCAGGGCCCCCATCAGACCTCCCAGGAGAAACGGGTCCCACCATTCTGTGCCCAGAGCGGATGCTGCGACCAGCAAGCTCGCGCCCTTGCCGTCAGAAAGATCCAGGGCCAATGCTGCTACGTAAAAGGCAAGGCCTGCCAGAAGTATGTACTGCAGGATATCGGTCCAGACCACGGCGCGAAAGCCGCCAACGCTCACATAAAGAGCAACCGAGACTGCCATGAGTGCCACGGCATAGAAAGGGTCGATGCCAAAAAAAGTGCCCAGCACCAGCTTGAAACCGATAAAATCCGTCACAGAGAAGAGTATCATCATGATAGTGACAGCCAGGGCCACCGGGGCTCTGATCATGGGATCATATCTAATCTCCATGAGCTCTGGCTGGGTTAAGGCAGGAATATTCTTGATCCTCCCTGAGATCGCAGCTATTATTATCAGCCCGGCTATATTGGGGAAGACCCAAATCCAAATAGATCCTACGCCTATGAGCAGAAATAGTCCTGTGGCTAAAAGCAGTGCACTCGCTGTGATCCACGCGGATGCTGCGGAAAATCCGATGGTAATCGGTCCCAGTTCCCTTCCCGCCAGCCAGAAGTCGGTTACAGACTTTTGTCGCCGGGAGAAATATAGACCGATGCCCAGTAGGACCGCAACGTAGATGACGAGAAATATCAGGAATAACGAATAAGCATCCAAGTTTTGTCCACCTCTGGCGGCTAGTATTTTGTGGTATTTAACATGTAGGACAACTTGGTCCTCTGATGCAAGCAACTACTTAAACGGAGGAGTGGCATGAACCCAGGAAATGAGGTTTTTAAATGAGGAGCGATGTCACCAAAGTAGGCAGAGAGAGGGCGCCTCATAGGGCTCTCTTAAAGGCCACCGGCCTATGCGATGAAGAGATACGTCGTCCCTTCATTGGGGTAGTCAACTCGTTTAATGATTTTATCCCAGGGCATATCCATCTCGACAAACTGGGAGAGGCGGTAAAAGCAGGCATCCTCTCCGCTGGAGGCGTTCCATTCGAATTTCAGACCATCGGCGTGTGCGACGGCATAGCCATGGGCCATAAAGGCATGAGATACAGTCTGCCCAGTCGCGAGTTGATTGAAGACTCCATCGAGATCATGGTCGAGGCTCATCAGCTCGACGGATTGGTAATGATTCCCTCCTGCGACAAGATCGTTCCAGGACATATCATGGCTGCGGGAAGACTGAACCTGCCCACAATTATGGTCACGGGCGGGCCCATGATGCCAGGATTTGCCTGCGACAAAGAGCTGGATCTGATCAACGTCTTTGAGGGCTGGCAGGCGGGAGGCGATACGCTTGACGCCCTGGAGGAGATGGCCTGTCCCGGAGCGGGATCATGTGCCGGCCTATTTACTGCCAACACCATGGCCTGTCTAACTGAAGCTATGGGCCTCTCCCTGCCCGGCTGCGCCACCACTCATGCAGTGGATGCGCTAAAGATGCGCCAGGGGAAGCTTTCGGGCATGAAGATCATGGAATTGGTAAAACGGGGAATTACCGCCCGGCAGATAGTGACGCGCGAGTCGCTGGACAATGCTATTCGCGTGGATATGGCCATCGGAGGATCTACAAATACCGTTTTGCACGTAATGGCCATAGCAGCGGAATTTGGCCTGGATCTGAATTTGGACCGCTTCGACCAATTGAGTCGCGAGACGCCTCATCTGGTCAACTTGCGACCGGGCGGGCCTTACCATATTCTCGATCTGGACCGGGCCGGGGGAATTCCCGCGGTCATGAACCGGCTTAGATCATTGCTCTCGCTAGACGCCCTCACCGTCACGGGCAAAAAATTGGGCGAGAACCTGGATGCCTTCAAGCCTATCAATCCCGAGACAAATAGGGCAGTTGTAGCCACACTGGGTGCACCTGTGCACGTTCAAGGCGGCATTGCCATAATGTTTGGCAGCCTGGCGCCCGAGGGGGCCGTGGTCAAGCAGACGGCGGTATCTCCATCCATGCTCAAGCATACCGGTCCGGCCAAGGTATACAACTCTGAAGAGGAATCCATGGAAGGCATCGTGAACGGCGGCGTAATGGCCGGCGATGTGGTGATAATAAGATACGAAGGGCCCAAAGGCGGGCCAGGCATGAGAGAGACACTCGCGCCTACCTCTGCCATCGCAGGAGCTGGCCTATCCGAGTCTGTGGCTCTTATCACCGACGGACGCTTTAGCGGCGGAACCCGAGGACCATGCATCGGGCACGTCTCTCCCGAGGCAGCGGCAGGAGGGCCCATTGCCCTTGTAGAGAACGGGGACATGATCTCAATAGATATCCCTGCCAGAAAGATCGATCTGCTTGTCGATCCCGGGGTAATGGAAATGAGAACGAAAGCATGGGTTCCTCCCGAGCCCAAGATAAAGAGCGGCATTTTGGCCCGCTACAGAAACTCTGTCACCTCCGCCAGCAGAGGCAGTGTCCTTCGATGACAGGAATAAGGTGCTTTGTGGCTGTAGAGCTCCCGCTGCCCATGCGCGAGGAGATCGGACGCCTGCAAATCCGCATCGCGACGAAAGGCCTGCGGCTTGTGAGGCCGGAATTGGTGCATGTCACCATAAAGTTCCTGGGAGACGTGCCGCAAGAAGATGTGGGGCTCGTGGCCGAGGCACTGGGAAGAGTTAAGGCTGCACCCATTCCGGCCCAGGTTAGGGGCATGGGTGCTTTTCCTGGGAAGGCGGTGCGCGTGGTGTGGCTGGGACTCACCGGAAATTTCCAGGAGCTTTACGAGAGTGTCGAGCAAGTCTTGGAGCCGCTGGGCTTTGCGCCCGAGGCTCGAGGCTTCTCCCCCCATGTAACCCTGGGCCGAGTGGCTCGCCCGAGCCCAGAGATGAACCGCCAGCTCGGCGAGAAAATCGCAGACTTCTCGACCCAGGACTTAGGCAGCTTCAATGTAGACAGATTCCATCTCAAGAAGAGCACACTCACCGCGGGAGGGCCGATCTACGAAGACCTGGCAGTATTCCCTCTCTGAGATCCAAGAAGTCGTACTTGACAGGGTCAGGCCCGGACTGTCCGACAAGAAACGAATTTTGGAAACCTCAGCTGCCATTATCGCCCGCATAGAGAATCTGGCAAGAGAGCGCGGCCTTCCACTCCAGGCAATGCTGGTGGGCTCTGCTGCAAGAGGGACGTGGCTTTCCGGGGATCATGATCTGGACATATTCTTAGGGGTGCATCCGGAGGACGATCTGGGTGCGGCCCTGGATATTGCCAGGCTTGTAGCTTCGGATCATGAGGAAAAATATGCTGAGCACGCCTACGTCCATGCCAGGATAGATGGATTTGAGGTCGATCTGGTTCCCTGCTATCTGGTGGATGATGCCACCCACCTGAAGTCAGCAGTGGATCGCACTCCCTTTCACACAAAATACGTGAGCATCAGAATCACAGGAAGGGAGGATGATGTCCTTCTACTAAAGCAGTTCATGAAGGGCGTAAATGTCTATGGATCGGAGCTAAAGGTAGGCGGATTTTCCGGCTATCTGACTGAGCTGCTCGTGCTCTTCTACGGCTCCTTTGTTGCCGTGCTCCGGGCAGCATCCTCCTGGCGCCCCGGCCAGCTCTTGGACCTGGAAGAGCACGGCAGCGAGAGGCACAATGAGCCGCTGATCGTGGTAGATCCGGTCGATCCGAGAAGAAATGTAGCAGGAGCATTGACATTAGATAAGATGCTCCAGTTCACCGGAGCGGCGCGCTCTTTTCTGGCTGAGCCGAAGCTTGATTTCTTCTTTCACCCTTCGCAGCCGTCACTTTCTGATGAAGAGGTTATTGCTCAGGTGAATGCACGGGGGACAATGCCTATCCTCCTCGAGTTCGCCGCGCCAGATGTGGTAGAAGATGTTCTCTATCCACAGCTACGCAAAGCAGAAAGCTCCATTAAAGCGCTTTTTGAGCGAAACGGCTTTTTGCTGCTGCGTAGCGACGTCTCGGCCTATCGCGACAGGGCTGTGATGCTCTTTGAGATGCAGGTCTGGAAGCTCTCTAAAGCCTGCCAGCGCATTGGTCCGCCTGCCTGGGAAGCAGAGCACGCCGCTCGCTTCCTGGCAGCCCATCCAAGCCCCCTTTCCGGCCCCTACATCGCTAACGGCAAAATCGTGGTGGAAGAAGCGCGCCAATACACCTCTGCTCGTGATCTTTTGGCTTCAAAGATCGCAAAACTCTCTCTGGGAAAGCATCTTTGCGCGTCCATTCGCGAGGGGTACAATATATATGTGGGCCTTGAACTGCTGGACATAAAGGATGAAGGCTTTCGCACCTTCCTGGCTCATTATTTCAGAGCAAAATTTCGTATCCGCTAATGCAAGCAATTCCAGTAGCGGCTCTGTATTTTTTTGACCTCCTCGATCCTCCCGGCAACGCTGTGGTCCGTGCCCCTTATTTGTGCAGCCTCTCCACCAAAAGCTCTGATCTCGGCTACAACCGCTTCTGCCTGCGCCTTCAAGTTGTATCCGCCTTCCAATGTGGCAGCCAGTCTTCCCCGACAGCTGGCATTGGCTATTTCTTTCACCAGGAAAGCAATTGCACCAAAGCCTTCTGAAGTAAGACGCATGCCGCCCAGAGGATCGTCCTTGTGAGGATCATGTCCAGCCGAAACGAGAACTATGTCGGGCTTAAACTCCATAGCTATAGGCAGCAGGATCTCCCGGTAAGCCATGAGATAACCAGCATCCCCAGTGCCCGAGGCAAGAGGCACATTTACCGTGAAACCTTCGCCTCCGTCCTCTCCAACCTCATCTGCTCTTCCTGTGCCCGGATAGTGGGGATACTGGTGGGTCGAGAAATACAGTACGCTGGAATCCGAATAGAACACATCGTTAGTGCCGTTGCCGTGGTGCACATCCCAGTCTACTATGAGCACCTTTTTGGCGCCCAGCGACTGTGCATGCTTCGCGGCGATGGCAATGTTATTGAAGATACAAAAACCCATGCCGCGATTGGGCATAGCATGATGTCCGGGCGGCCGGACCAGGGCAAAGGCGCTATCGTAACTCCCGAGAACAGCATCAACTGCTGCCATTGCGCCGCCGGCAGCCATCAGAGCGGCATCGTAGGAGTTTTGAGAAAGGATAGTATCGACATCCAGGTAGCCGCCTCCGTGCTCGCAGATGGCCTTTACCTGGTCGATATACCTCAGTCCATGTATGGCAGCAACCTGGGTTTGGGTCGCGAGCTTTGGTGTGATGAAGTCAACATCGAGCTCTTCCGATCGAATTTTATCCAAGATTGCAGTGAGGCGCTCCTTTTTTTCAGGATGTCCGTCAGTCTCGTGCTGCAGATAGATGGGATGATAAACCAGGCAGGTTCGCGTCATGTTTGATGGATTGCGGCGCCATTCGCAAAAACGGTTTTCCTCCACAAAGAGTTTTGGTTTGATTAACATGAATTAGCGCGTTAGGAATATTGTTAAAAAGTATTTGACAAACGATATTTAATTAATGAATTTCCGATTGAAGACCGTTGAGTGGTTGATTAGCATTATAAATAGTCATATATTGCTGTTTGTTATAAAGATGCTATTTTGTCTATTGGACTGTTCGTTGATGAAGCAGGTTAGATTGCCAATGTCAAATCCGGCAACTAATTGTCTCTGCCGAGAATAGTCTTTAAATAGGTGGTGACAAATTAATCTTTGAGCCTTGTAAAGCTCTTTGGTAGATTGCTTGGCTAGACAGGGGAAGAACAGCACCAAGCTGCTAGCAGAGGACCAAAAAAGATATAATAGGGAAATACTCTATCACTACCCTATATCCCTTATGGGATCTTGAGGAGGGTGACGTAGCTATATACATGTCTGAGAGACGCCAAGCGTCAGTGGCACCGCAGGAAATCTCGGTCCACAATATGTAGCTGGGCGATCGAAGACTTTATTCAGGCAATAGTTTTAAGAATAATCAGACTGTATGCTGCAAAAAGTGATCGTGAAGGGAATATAGGAGGTTAAAAGATGAAGAAATTGGCTGCAATTACGCTTACATCGATGATGCTGTTATTAGCAACAGCGATGGTAGTTGGAGCTGTGGATTCTGCAGAGATCCGCGGAGAGGTTGCCACCGGCAACTTCGAGTGGACTGCTCAGAATTTCGCCGGCTTCTACTACGATATCGATGACGACCTGGGAACTGAGAAGCTCACCACCTCAATTACTGAGGGTAACAAGCTCCAGGAGCCCAGCGGTGTAACCTACACCACAACCGTCCAGAAGAACGACTTCGACTTCGCTGACTGGGGATTCTACAACGTTATCGGATTCCAGGCCAACAAGTACTTCGCAGGCTATGTCAACGACGAGAACGTCGATGATGCCAACGAAGTCCTGTTCAAGGAATCCACCGACGAGAACTCCCTCTCTGACGAGCAGCTCGAAGCCATCCTGAAGGATGACGACACTGAGATGACTGTCACATCCGGCACACCCCTCAAGATGGAAGAGGGCTATGAGCTGGCTATCAAATCCATTGATATTGACGGCAACAAGGTTTACCTCGAGCTCTCCAAGGATGGAGCTGTTGTAGACAGCAAGGTCATTTCCCCGTCCAAGGACAACCCAACCATGGCCGACAAGACCTACTACTACAAGAAGACCGTAGGAGACTCCAAGGACCTGGTAACCATCGCTGCTCACTTCAAGAACGCCTTCCGTGGCTCCGACTCAAACCTGGCCACCATTGACGGCATCTGGCAGATTTCCGATGTTCCAACCGAGGTCAAGGTCGATACAGAGTACGACAAGATGAGAATCGCAAGCGTCTCTGCCGACACCATCACCATGGACAACAAGGACAACACAGTAACTCTGAGCAAGAACAAGGATATCAGCCTCATGGGCGACGTCAAGATCGTAACATCCGATCAGAGTGTAGTCGATGATGCTAACCCACTGAGGTACTACGTAGCTAAGACCGTAACAGAACCCGGCACATATGAGATTCGCGGACAGGTTGCCACCGGCAACTTCGAGTGGACCGCCAAGAATTTCGCTGGCTTCTACTACGATATTGATGATGACCTGGGAACTGAGAAGCTCACCACCACAATCACTGAGGGCAACAAGCTCCAGGAGCCCAGCGGTGTAACCTACACCACAACCGTTCAGCAGAATGACTTCGACTACGCGGACTGGGGATTCTACAACGTTATCGGATTCCAGGCTAACAAGTACTTCGCTGGCTATGTCAACGACGAGAACGTCGATGATGCCAACGAGATCCTGTTCAAGGAATCTACCGACGAGAACTCCCTCTCTGACGAGCAGCTCGAAGCTATCCTGAAGGATGACGACACTGAGATGACCGTCACATCCGGCACACCCCTCAAGATGGAAGAGGGCGATGAGCTGGCTATCAAGGCCATTGATATTGACGGCAACAAGGTTTACCTCGAGCTCTCCAAGGATGGAGCTGTTATAGACAGCAAGGTCATTTCCCCGTCCAAGGATAACCCGACCATGGCCGACAAGACCTACTACTACAAGAAGGATGTAGGAGACTCCAAGGACCTGGTAACCATCGCTGCTCACTTCAAGAATGCCTTCCGTGGCTCCGACTCAAACCTGGCTACCATTGACGGCATCTGGCAGATTTCCGATGTTCCAACTGAGGTCAAGGTCGATACAGAGTACGACAAAATGAGAATCGCAAGCGTCTCTGCCGACACCATCACCATGGACAACAAGGACAACACCGTAACCCTGAGCAAGAACAAGGACATCACCCTCATGGGCAACGTCAAGATCGTAACATCCGATCAGAGTGTAATCGACGACGCTAACCCACAGAGGTACTACGTAGCTAAGGTAGAAACCGCGCCCGGCACCTATGAGATTCGCGGACAGGTTGCCACCGGCAACTTCGAGTGGACCGCCAAGAATTTCGCAGGCTTCTACTATGACATTGATGACGACCTGGGAACTGAGAAGCTCACCACAACCATAACTGAAAACAACAAGCTCCAGGAGCCCAGCGGTGTAACCTACACCACAACCGTGCAGAAGAACGACTTCGACTTCGCAGACTGGGGATTCTACAACGTTATCGGATTCCAGGCTAACAGGTACTTCGCAGGCTATGTCAACGACGAGAATGTCGATGATGCCAACGAGATCCTGTTCAAGGAATCCACCGACGAGAACTCTCTCTCTGACGAGCAGCTCGAAGCCATCCTGAAGGATGACGACACTGAGATGACCGTCACATCCGGCACACCCCTCAAGATGGAAGAGGGATATGAGCTGGGAATAAAGGCCATTGATATCGACGGCAACAAGGTTTACCTCGAGCTCTCCAAGGATGGATCCGTAGTAGACAGCAAGGTCATTTCCCCGTCCAAGGATAACCCGACCATGGCCGACAAGACCTACTACTA